>JAJZDJ010000016.1:5956-34351 GCA_021828685.1 Actinomycetes bacterium
TTGGTTGGGGCTGATGGTGGTGTGTTCAGTTTCGGTGATGCGGGGTTTTATGGGTCTGCTGGGGGGATGCGGTTGAACTCGCCGGTGGTTGGGATTGTGGCGACGCCTGATGGGAGGGGTTATTGGTTGGTTGGGGCTGATGGTGGTGTGTTCAGTTTCGGTGATGCGGGGTTTTATGGGTCTGCTGGGGGGATGCGGTTGAACGCGCCGGTCGTCGGGGCAGGCTAACCACCGCGGCGAAGCCAGAACGTGAGCCAAAAAAGGAGCAACCGGATGGGAAACCCTGATAAAGACATCCAACGGCGCGGTAGGTTCAAGAGATGACACAAGGTCACGGGGCGTGGGTGCGCTACGGCGATCCGCTGTCGAACGACGAAATCGAGTTCGCGGCCGAACACTACGAAGTGGCGGTGCTTCAGCCGTGGGAAGTAGAAGCGGCAGAGCGACTGAAGGCTGCCCGCCCTGACATGACTGTCATTTGCTACAAGTGCTTGTCATCATCGCGCAGCTACGAGCGAGGCCCGATCTTTACATCCGGCGTCAGCTATGAGGAGGCAGAAGAGTCCGGAGAGCATTGGTTCGCTCATCGTGCGAACGGTGATCGGATCGAGTGGGCGCATTATTCTGGCCATTGGCAGATGGCTGTCTGGGACGACGAGTATTGCGAACGTTGGTGTGACAACGTCGCAGATGAGATGGAGAGCGCGCCGTGGGATGGGGTGATGGCCGACAACGATGTCTTCGACGACTACTACGGTTTGCGCACGCCTATCGAAGGTGAGCGCCGCATGGCTGATTTGCGGAGGGCGCTTGATCGGTTGATCCCGACTGCGGGTGCCCGGCTGAACGCGATCGGCAAGATCTTGGTCCCGAATATCGCGGAGTCACGTCGCGAGCGAGGTCGGTGGGCGCGCCACAGCGCATTTGGTGGTGGTTTCGAGGAGGTGTGGCTTGCCTATGGACCTGACGACTACTTTGATCCTGAAACCTGCGTTGCCCAAGCGCAGGAGATCCGAGGCCCTGGCCTCAGGATCTTGCGCACAGCGTCCGACGGGCTTGATTCGCATCGCAACTTCATGTACGGACTCGCAGCCATGTGGGTATTCTTGGGAAGCGATCCGGGTACCTTCACAGCTACAGCTCATGACGGCTATTCGGTAACGCCTTACGTGCCAGAACTGAGTGCCGAGCTCGGTGAGCCCTTGGAGGAGCCACGACAGCGGGGGAACGGCTGGTCCCGAACCTTTAGCAGGGGCTGGGCTGCAGTCAATCTCAACTCGGCACGTCGGCGGAAAGTGACCTTTCGCGTTCCGCCTGGCCTGCACTACGTTAGCGGTGGCGCCGTCGCGGAGACGTTGACACTGGAGCCCCATCATGGAGCTGTCTTTCAGATGGGTTAGCGCATCTCGTTGGGCGACTCGGCGATCATGACGGCGCTGTGCAGCTGCAGATGTGCCCGACCTGCCTCGATTGAATGCGCGAGTATTGGGCGGCTATGACCTACACGCCAGCGCAGCTCTCCGACCGGGAGTGCATACGTGACGCAGTCCTTCGATACTGCCGTGGTGTCGACCGTTTGGATGCCGAGCTGATGAAGTCAGCGTACTGGCCGGACGCGATCGACGAGCATGGCGCGTTCAGGGGAAACGCCCACGAGTTCGCCGATTACTGCATGACTGCGCACCTCAAGTGGAGATGGACCATGCACTCGGTCCTGAATCATTCAATCGAGCTCGATGACGACGGGAGGTCGGCTCGCGGCGAGGTCTACAACGTCACCACGATGTGCCGACTCGACAGCGCCGCTATCGAGACTTGGTACGGACGTTACCTCGACGTCTACGAGAAACGTGGCGACGAGTGGCGCATTCGACAAAGAGTGTGCGTCCATCAGGGAAATCACTCAGCTGGTGCTTCTCCGATGGAGATGGACACCTCACGGTATCTGGACGGGTCCTCCGACCGGCCG
Source organism: Actinomycetes bacterium (assembly GCA_021828685.1). Classification (GTDB taxonomy): domain Bacteria; phylum Actinomycetota; class Acidimicrobiia; order Acidimicrobiales; family Palsa-688; genus JAJZAM01. The sequence continues at coordinate 7,926 of JAJZDJ010000016.1, forward strand.
TCCAAAGGTCGACCGCTCGGTCCGCCCGGTTCGGTCGGGGCATCGGTGGATCAACGCGACGGCTGAAACGTCGGTCGGAGTACCGGCGATGGCAGTAGGGTTCAATCTATTCCGGGAAGGCCATCGATGCTCAGCGCGTTGTTGTCTTCCCAGTAACGCTCGATACCCTGCCTGCCTTTCCGAATAGCCCACTCGTCCAGGACGGGGCGGTGCGCCACCATGCTCATCACAGGGACGCCGTAGCCGCACGAGTCCGCAACCCTCGTAGCCTCGACGACGATAATCGAACGCACGCCTACGCCCTCGGCGCCTCCAAAGCGAGCGGCAACGGCGCCAAAACCGTCTGAATGCGCAGTGAGCACCCGGCCATGACCATGGATGCGGACTATGCGCGGCGCGCCCTCGAACGCGCAGAGCATCAAGACGATACGACCGTTCTCCCGGAGGTGTGCGATCGTCTCGGCGCCACTACCCGTCTGGTCCAGGTAGGCGACAGAGCGATCGGATAGCACCACCAACTCGTGTCGGTTACCTTTCGGCGAGCAGTTGACGTGACCGGTCGGAGAGCTGGGTGCGGTGGCGACGAAGAAGACGGGTTGCGCTTCGATCCATGATGCCAGCCGGTGGTCGATGGTTTCGTGTGGTCGTCCCATACGACACTTTAGGCTTCCGGTCGGGCCGGTCGGGCCGGTCGGGCCGGTCGGTCCCTATGGGTGTCGGATGCGCGTCGCCCGCTCCAGGAGAATCTCGGTCGCGAGCGTTGCGGCGCAGATTACGGCCGAGCCGATCACCTCGATAATCAGCGACCTGCGGCGTCCTGGTGCATGGACCATACATTTTGCTCCGAGATTCACTTGTTACGGCAAGATCCGGTGAGACATTGCATTTTCTGATCGGCCGACCGGACATGCAACTGTAAGCACATTTTGTGTGCGTGGACATGTCAGGCGGACACGTACTAGACCATGGGGCGGCAATGTCGCCGGCTGATGCCCGGAACATTGACTCAGCCGGGTAGATCGAGCGAAAGCAGGGGGATGAGCGAATTGTCCGACGAGACGTCATGGAATCTCGCTGACATCTGGGAACTCGTAGCAGACGTGGTGCCGGCTCGCCCAGCCCAGGTTTGCGGGGACAGACGGATCACTTGGAGCGACTTCGATCGCCGGGCTGACGCGCTGGCCGCTGACCTACTGGATGTCGGCATCTCCCATCAAGGCAAGCTGGCCGTATACCTCACCAACGGGCCCGAGTACCTGGAGAGCTACGCTGCAGCCTTCAAGATCGCGGCCGTCCCGGTCAACGTCAACTACCGCTACGGGCCAGCGGAGCTTGAATACCTTCTAGACAACGCCGACACGGAAGCTGTGGTGTTCCACGCTCGCTTCGCGCCCAACCTCGACGAGGTCAGGGGACGCCTCGGGCGGGTCAGACGGTGGTACGTGGTCTCGGACGGCCATCCAGAACCTGACTGGGCGACGAGCTACGACGAGGTCGTCGCAAGGGTCGTTCCCAGACCCCACCCTGACTGGAAGCGCTCGGGCGACGACCTGCTGCTTCTATATACGGGAGGCACCACGGGCATGCCGAAGGGCGTCATGTGGCGAAATGACGATCTCGTCCGCGTCCTTGGTGGGGGTGGCAGCCCGTTCGTCGGACTGGGCCCTGCGAGCGGGCTTCGAGAGATGAGCGATCGGCTCAAGGGTGGCAGCGGGCTCGTAACGACGATGCCGGCCTGCCCGTTGATGCATGGCACCGGGCAGTTCAGCGCTTTCATCACCATGATCCTCGGAGGTTGCGTCGTCACGCTCCCCGGGTCTCGCTTCGACGCCGAGGAGTTGTGGTCCGCTGTTGAAAGTCGACGGGTCAACACGGTCGCGATCGTGGGGGACGCCTTCGCCCGCCCGATGCTCGAGGCTCTCGAAGCCAACCCCGGCAGGTGGGACTTGACGTCGCTGATCCTGATCAACTCGTCGGGGGTCATGTGGAGCGAAGAGGTCAAACATGGTCTTTCGAAGCATCTGCCGTCAGTCGTGCTGTTCGACTCCCTCGGCTCCTCGGAAGCCGTTGGTATGGGAGCGAGCATGAGCGCCGGGGCGTCGAGCGCAAAAACGGCCGAGTTTGCGCTCGGTGCGGGAGCCCGCGTGGTTGACGAAGATGATCGAGACGTCAGGGCGGGATCGGGCGAGGTGGGTGTCATCGCTCTCCCGGGGCACATACCTGTCGGCTACTACAAGGACCCTGAGAAGTCGTCTAGGACGTTCAGGACAATCGACGGCGTCCGCTACACGATCCCAGGGGACTGCGCGACGGTTGACGCCGACGGGTCGATCCGGCTGCTAGGGCGCGGCTCGGTCGTCATCAACACCGGCGGCGAAAAGGTGTACCCCGAAGAAGTGGAAGAGGTCATCAAGAAGCTTCCGGAGGTCGCAGACGCGGTTTGCGTCGGCGTACCCGACCAGCGCTTCGGCGAGCGGGTATGCGCACTGGTCGAGCTGACGGCGGACGAACAGCTAAGCGACGAAGAGGTGATCCGAGCTGTCCGGGCGGAGCTCGCAGTGTACAAGGCGCCCCGGCTTGTAGTCTTCGTCGAGTCCATAGGGCGGAGCCCTGCCGGAAAAGTAGACTATCCGGGACTTAAGAAGTTGGCGTCTTCGGCAACCGGCCGAGAAGCGCCTAAGACGTCTAGCGCTGCGTCGACAACGTCGGACCTGTAGAGAGTGCAACGTTTGGTCTTCAGGTCGTCGACGACGGCGTTGGCGCCGAGACCTGATCGATACGGTCGGTCGGCGGACGCAGCGTCGATGGCGTCTGCGACAGCGACTATCTGAGACGCGAGCGAAACTTCATCCCCGGCGAGACCGTCGGGATATCCACTTCCGTCGATGCGCTCATGGTGGTGCAGCACCGGCTCAGTCACCTCTACCGACATCCCGCCGTTGGTCAGGATACGATGCCCGATCTCACAGTGGGAACGTACCAGGGCTAGTTCGTCGGGAGCGAGCGGCGCTGGCTTGGAGAGGACAGCCGTCGGAATCCCCGCCTTTCCTATGTCGTGAAGAGAGGCGGCAAGAGCAATGTCGGCAATAGCTCGCGCATCGAGTGACATCCGTGACGCGATGCGCTCAGCGATCTCGGCTGCATGACGCTGGTGGCCAGCTGTAAACGGGTCGCTCAGCTCGCTGATCTCGACCAGAGCTCGACCCATTGCCCGCTCGTTCTCACGTCGAGCGGCGAGCTGCGTGACCTCAGCCGTCACGTTCCTCACGTTGATGACGACGCCTCGAATTGCCGGGTCTGCCAGCAGGTTGTTGACGGTTGCTGAGTAGTGGAACCAGACGTTGTTTCCGAGGCCTGCGCGAAAGGTGATTGGGTGATGCAATCCGGGAGAGCTGTAGGCGTGCTCGATGGATTTGAAACTGGCCGGCAAGTCTTCCGGATGCATTCTCACTGCGAGCAGGTCCCAGAGGTTGGTTCCGATCGGGCCTACCATCTCCCTGGCCGCCTGGTTGAGGTCTGTCACGACCCAGTAGCGGTCGATAACCAGGATCGCATCAGCCGAGCTTTCTATCAGGACATTATGGCGACGACGCAGGGTGGCGATCTCGGTTATGTCGGTGACGTAAGCAAGGATCGCCTCCGAAGTGGCGTGCCACATCGCGGTAAGGCGTACGGTTACGATCTCGCCGCCGGGGACGGTATAGCGTTTCTCCAGCACGGACGCCTTACCGGGTTGGCGATGGCTGTGGTCCATCAAGCGGCGGCTCGCTTCGACATCATCGGGGTGAGTGAAATCGAGTGGGGAGTGCCCGACGACCTCGTCGCGCCTGCGGCCGATCAGATGGCAGAACTCCTCGCTGGCTTCGATGACTGTGTGGTCAGCGCCGACGACCAGGGATACATTGTCCGAGTCGCCGCCACCACCACCCCTGCGCTCGGTGTCGCCGGCGCCTCGCGGCTCGACCTCTTTGGTGCTGCCTGGAACTCCCGCCACCCGAACACCTTTCGTGGCGACCTGGACGAAGGCGCCTCAACTGTTCTCAAAGGTCACTGCTCCTGCATTATCGGCCGACCTCGCGCGGGGATTGAGTACGAAGTCACCGTAGGATAGTTAGCATCGCTAATATGGGTGGGGTTGGATAGCCGAAGATGGCAAGTGAGTGCGACGACGTGACAGGCGTGGGAAAGACGCAATCTGGAGAGGACGACACGGCTGACGGGCGGAGCATAGTGAGACGCACCTTCTCCTCCCTCAAGATCCGGAACTACCGCTTATATTTCGCTGGCCAGGGCCTGTCCATGACCGGCACGTGGATGCAGGGTGTCACCCAGTCCTGGCTCGTGTACTCCTATACGCGGTCTGGCTTCGACGTCGGCGTGATCGTAGCCCTTCAGACCCTCCCCATCCTCCTCTTCGGCCCGCTCGGTGGGACAGTGGCGGACCGAGTCTCGAAATACCGAATACTTTTCTGGACGCAAGGTCTCGCCGGGGTCCAGGCGCTGACGCTTGCAGGGTTGGATCTGAGCGGGAACCTGAAGCTGTGGATGCTCTACCCGATGGCAGTCGTGCTCGGCTTCATCAACGCCCTGGATAACCCGACGCGCCAGACTTTCATCTCGGAGATGGTGGGCGACGCCGAGCTCAAGAACGCAGTGACTCTGAACGCGATCATGGTGAATGTCGCCCGGGCGGTCGGTCCGGCTGCGGCCGGAGTGCTCATAGCCACGGTGGGAAGCGGATGGTGCTTTCTTGCGAACGGAGTTTCGTTTGGCTTCGTACTCGTGTCTTTGGCTGGCATGCGCAAGGAGGAATTGATGCCTGCTCCTCGAGCCCAGAAGGCTAAGGGGCAGCTCAGAGAAGGCTTCCGATATGTCGCTCGGACCCCGGTGTTGCGCGACGCACTGGTGATGATGGCCCTGGTCGGCTGTCTGACCTACGAGTTCCAGGTGACGCTGCCCTTGATGGCCGGCCAGGTCCTCCATGGCGGCCCTCAGACCTACGGCGCGCTGACAGCCGTGATGGGTCTCGGAGCCGTGTTCGGTGGGTTGGCTGTGGCAGGCAGACCGGGACGAGGTATAAACCGACTCGTCGGGACGTCGGCCGTATTCGGGGTCACGGTGCTCGCCGCAAGTCTGGCGCCCTCGGTGCTGGTCGAAGAAATACTTCTCTTCGTCGTAGGCGGCGCGTCCGTATCGTTCCTCTCGCTTGGGAGTGCCACTTTGCAGTTGGGTGCGGATCCTTCGATGAGGGGTCGGGTAATGGCTTTGTGGTCAGTGGCCTTCCTGGGATCGACGCCGATAGGAGGACCCTTGGTCGGTTTCGTCGGCAACTTCGCGGGACCCCGCTTCGCGCTCGGGGTAGGGGCGACCGCAGCCATTCTTGCTGCCGGATACGGCTGGTCGCGCCAGCGCGCCAAAGGGGCTGAGCGCTCGTCGGAGGCGCAGACCGCGGTGGCGAAAGCTTGACGGGGTGCGCCCTGCGGCTTTCGTGAGTCGAGGGACGCTACGACGCGAGTGGTACGAACTGCTGGAGCTTGCCGGACCACAGCCGGTCCAAGCTTGAAACCTCGCTCACGATCACCTCGGGATCTGTCAAGCCAGACTTCTGCAACAGCGTGTAGAACCGTGATCTCAGTCCGTCGTAGTCCTTCAGCCCCCTGGTTGTGACACGAACCTCGACCCCGTTCGAGGTTTGCCTCACTTGTGACTCCGAAACCCAGTCGGTCGCCAGCATGATGCCCATCATGCCCAGCCAGTGGATTGCAGTGCCGTTCGGGTAGGTGAAGGAGGTGGTCGAGCGGCCCGATATGTTCGTGATACGGCTGTGGGCGCACCCGCACTCGCACACTTCCCTCGTGATCGTCATGCGGTCGCTGATCTCGTAGCGAATGAGGGGTTGGGTCTTGCAATACAAGACGGTGAGGAGGATCTTCTCGCCCTGAGTGCCGTCTGGGACCGGGTTACCGTTCGCATCGACTACCTCAAGGACCACCGAGTCGTCAGGTATGTGCATGCCGGAGCCCACGCCGCAGGGGAATGCGTAGACGCCCTCCGTGCAACCCCAGTAGTCGTAAACGCCGAGACCCCAGGCCTCGTGGACGGCCGAAAGCACATCAGGTCCGCATTGTTCACCGCATGTGCTTATAAGGCGCGGCCTTATGGACAGCCGCCCGGCCAGGGCCTCGCGAGCCAAGAGAAGGACGAGGCTCGGATAGCCGGACAGGACCAGGGGATCAGCTTCGTTGAGCCGCCCGACGATCTCGACGAGTGGCATGGATGCCGGCAGGTGGAGAAAGGTCTGTCCAGAATCCGACGGAAGGTTATGGAAAAAAGAGTTCAGCGCGCCGGAGACATGGCGAGGGTTGGCGGCGAAGAAAGATGCCGTCACGTGGCCTGGCGGGAGCTCCTTGACCTCCCGGGATTGCCAACGGGTGGCGATAGCTGCGAAGGTGCACCATTCCTCCCAGTCGTAGGCTAGGAGGGCCCGGGCACCCGTCGATCCGCTCGTGCTCACTAGGCGATAACGGTCGAAGAGGTAGTTGTCGGTGTCAAGGTGTTCCAAGTGCTTGTTCATGGCCGCCAGCGTGAGACGCTTGTCAGTCACCAGGTCGTCGAAGTTGTCCATCATGTCCGACTTCGTCAACGTCGGTAGCGTGGGGAGGTCCGCTTCGGTGAAGCTGCTCACGTCGATCCCATCGAAGCGCTTGCGGTAAAAATCGGACTTCGACACAGCCGAGGAAAGCAAATCCCTCAGCTTGCTTTGGCGGTGCGCTGCGAGACGATCCTGCGGCCAGCGGATGCTGCGGGCTCCAAGCATCATCGTCTTGGCGTAATCTGTGCGCTGACGTCCCAGCAGGTCGGTATAGAGATCGGTTTGGTTTGACACGTCTGTTCGTCGTATCGTCACCCGTTAATCGCGACTTGAGGGCACGTAGTTAGTTAGTTAGTTAGTTAGTTAGTTAGTTAGTGCCCCCGCTGGGACTCGAACCCAGGCACACGGTTTAGGAAACCGATGCTCTATCCTCTGAGCTACGGGAGCCTTTTGTGTCCTTCTTACGCTAGCAGGCACCTTGACGCCTGCCGGAACCTGCTGACTGCCGAGAAGATGGCCTCCATCGTGGCCATATTGCCCTAGATTGGGTGTGGCTCGCTCGATGGGATCGCGACACACGAAGATGGCAAGCAAAACGTCGTCGGCCCCACCGGCCGCATCCAAGTCGGCTCCTGTTGATACTCCCAGCCTGGCAAGGCGTTGCTTCGCCGAAGGGTTGGGCACAGCGCTGCTGGTCGGCGTCGGGCTTTCTATTGTGATATTCAACTTCGGGAAGGGCAGCCCTGTAGCAGCAGCACTTCCGTCGTTGGCTGCCCGGCGAGCGTTGACCGGATTCCTCTTCGGTGCGACTGGGATGACAATCGCCTTGTCTCCCATCGGGAAGGTGAGTGGCGCACACATCAACCCGGTCGTCAGCGTCGCGTTCTGGGTCGAACGGACCCTTCCCATGCGAGCGGCGGCGGCGTACATCGCCAGCCAGATCGCAGGGGCGGTGATCGGCTGCGTGCCGCTCCTGTTGTGGGGGTCTATGGGAGCGGGCGTCCACTTCGGGGCGACGTACCCCGGGCCTCAGGGCGAGGCGGCAGCATTCGCCGGGGAGGTTGCAACCACGTTCGTCCTCGTGGTCGGGCTGCTGGCGTTCGTCGGGAGCTTGAAACTTCGCCGCTTCACCCCGCTCATATTCCCCCCGATGTACTCGGTTATGGTCTGGCTCGAGGCCCTCTACTCGGGTACGAGCACGAATCCCGCGCGCAGCTTCGGACCCGATGTCGTCGGGGCGGACTTTCACGCCTATTGGTTGTACGTCACTGCCCCACTGGTTGGCACGGCTGTCGCATTGCTAGCGCGGCGGGTGGTGGGGACGTTTGCGGATTGGGAGGTCGACGTCGCTCGCGTCGCGCACTTCGAGTTGGGCAACCTCGACGGTTACGTCTCCTCGTTCGAAGCCGACCTCCGACGACTTTCGAAGGTGTTCTTCTTGCGTCGACGGAGCAGCCCGGCGCGTGGACTACCAGCCGAGGATCCTGTTAGGGTGAATGCAACTGAGCAGCGGAATATCTCAGAGGAAAGATCGTAGTTGCGGATGGAGCCAAGACGTCAGGCCGACAGAGGGCTAGGACGTCGGGTAGCCGAGATCGTCGGACAGCACTCGGGTTCGGAACAGGGAGGCGGCCCGGGTCCGCTCCTTGGTGGTCCCGCCGTAGTGCCGTTCGAAGTCGTCCCCGTGGCCATGCTTGTAGCGGACAGCCGAGCGTCGGTGGTCGCTGTCAACTCACGGTGGTGCGAGTGGGCGGGACTCGACCCTGAGGATTCGCTCGGCTCCGGTTGGACCCTCGCACTGACCGACGAAGAGAAGACCCAGGTCACAGGCGAGTTGCGCGACCTTGCCGAGTCTATTTCCGAAGGCGTCGGGGAGCCTTCAGCGAGGACGGTGGCCGGTCCAAGGCGCCGATGGTGGTTCGCCCCCTTTGATTCCGCCGGTCAAGTCCTCATAGGCATCGTCGTGGCAGAAGAGGAGACAGACCTCGGTATCGCTGTTATTCCGGGTCAGGGAAGCTCGCCTTCCCCAGGTGCAATCAACGACGAGGCCCCAGCTCTGGGCGGTACCCCGGGTCTCTTGGACGGTATGGACGCGGTCATAGGTGTACTCGCGCGCCTGGCCAGGAACATACGTGACAGCTAGACTGTCAATCTCGTCGATTGAGTAGCTCTTCGCTTGGGGGTCGTCATGGACAAGTCATCGAAGCCGGCATCCAAGCACACCGCTGCTGTGACATCGCAGCATCCAGAGATCCAGGGTTTCGGCGACTTCGAGCGGGCCACACGTGGCCTCGTCGCCCAGCACCCGACAGGAGTCATCGAGGCTTACGGAGTCGTCGTAGTCGACATAAACCGCTACTCCTTTATCGAAGCGGGAAAACCCAACCCCGATACCGTGCATCCGGCGTTGTGGAGACAGGCACAGTTGAATGCGATACACGGCCTGTTCGAGGTCGCACCGGGAGTATGGCAAGCCCGAGGCTACGACATTTCGAACATCACTTTCATTGAAGGTGACACCGGCTGGATAATCATCGATCCGCTGACGGTCGCACCTACAGCGAGAGCCTGCCTAGACCTTGCAAACAGCAGCCTGGGCCACCGTCGGGTGAGCGCGGTCATCTACACGCACTCTCACACGGACCATTTCGGCGGCGTGCTCGGAGTCGTCACTGCCGAGCAGGTAGCAGCGGGCAAGTGCAGGGTGATAGCCCCCGAAGGATTCCTTGCTGAGACTGTTGGCGAGAACGTCGTCGCCGGACCGGCGATGCTGCGTCGGGCAGCGTTTCAGTTCGGTCCACTCCTTCCCGCCGGTGAGCGCGGTCACGTCGACTGTGGCCTCGGCAAGGCTATCCCGTTCTTCCAGTCGGGTTTGCTAGCTCCGACCGAGTCGGTGCACGAGACCGGTCAGGAACTCGTGGTGGATGGGGTCAGGATCGTCTTCCAGCTAACGCCGGGCACGGAAGCTCCCGCCGAGATGAACTTCTATTTTCCCGAAAGAAAATGGTTGTGCACGGCGGAGAACTGCACGGCCACGATGCACAACCTCGTCCCGATACGCGGCGCCCTCGTACGGGACGCCCTTGCGTGGTCGAAGTACATCGCCGAGACGGTAGAGATGTTCGGCACACACGTCGAAGTACAGTTCGCCTCCCACAACTGGCCAACCTGGGGCAATCAGGAGATCAACGCTTACCTGACCCTGCAGCGCGACCTCTACCGGTGGATGCACGATCAGACGATGCGTTACGCCAATCACGGCCTTACAGCCACAGAGATAGCAGAGCGGCTCCGGCTTCCAGACGAGTTCTCCAAGGTGGCGCATACGATCGGCTACTACGGGGATCTCGTCCACAACGTCAAAGCGGTCTACCAGCGATACCTGAGCTGGTACGACGGGAACCCTGCGCGGCTATGGACGCTGCCCCCTGTAGAGGCGGCGAAACGTTATGTCCGTTTGGCCGGCGGCCCGGACCAGCTGCTCGAAAAAGCGCGGGAAGCCTTCGACGCAGGCGACTATCGCTGGGTAGGGGAGCTTGTCGGCCACCTCGTTTTCGCTGAGCCGTCTGACGAGCGTGCCCGCGAGTTGCAGGCCGACGCGTTCGAGCAGCTCGGTTACCAGTCCCAATCTGCCACTTTCCGCAACGCCTTTCTATATGGTGCCCAGGAGTTGCGTTTCGGGACGCCTCCCCCTCAGCGGACGCCTGTCGGACGATTCTTGGAGGCCACGACGATCGAACAGATCGTCGATTCGATGGCGGTCCGGCTCAAGGACGAGGAAGTGGCAGGACTGGGGGTGACCGTACGTCTCGTCCTCACCGACCGAGACGAACAGTGGACCGTTCGGCTGTCGAACAGGACTTTGAGCGCCACCGCGGGTGAGGGCGACGCGGTAGCGGACGCGACATTGACTTTGTCCGCCGGGGCGTTGTTGGCGCTGTTGGATGGCAGTGCGAGCGTCGACGATCTTCTCGGTGACGGCACTGTTTCTTTGTCCGGGAGTGCAGGCGCTGCCGAGGCGGTGTTCGGTCACCTCGACTTCTTCCAGACCTTCTTCCCTGTGGTCACGCCCTAGAAAGCGTTTTTGCTCAACGGCCGTGGTCGGTGACGTCGGCCAGGAACTCGTATTGCGGATTTATCATCCCGATTGACCCGCGAACGTTTGCGACCGTGCCGTCGACAACTATGCGCGAGCCTGTCGTCAACCCGGCTATCTGGCGGCGACCGAGGAACGCGATTGTCAGGTTTCCGTGGTCGTCGCTGAGCTGCACCTCCAAAGATGCCGTCTCGCCCCAGGGTTGAACAGTCACCTTCCGGACCCTCCCGGCGACCTTGGCCTTCTGGCGGACTTTCAGCTGCGAGATTGGGACGATCCCGTCGGCGCTCGGCGCGCTTCGCTCGTCGAGCGCGGCCTCGAAGCGCTGCGAGTCGGATAGCGGTCCCTGCGATGCCGACGGCTTTTTCGGTTTCGCAATGCGGGCGCGCTCGCGCAGTTCTCCGCGCACGTCGAAAGGCACGATGGTGGCGTTGACGTGCTCGACCCTGCTGATGGAGGTGGCGATACGCTCACCGACCGAGTCGTGCAGCACCCTCCGCAGACCGTAACCGTAGGACCGGCGCGGCATGAGCACACTCACCTCGGTCCTGCCGTCCGTCGCAGCGGAGACCAACTCGACCGCCGCGCGATCGACCCGGCGGTCCGGGCAGTCGATGAACTGGAGTGGCAGCCGGCCGAGGCCGAGGCGGACCCAGCGGTCCTCGATGCTCTTGGCTCGCTTCGAGTCGAGGACGAAATGGACCGCCGTCAACTCGTCCACCGACATGCTGCGGGCGTATTGGATGGCTCTGGCAGTGGCGAGATCGAGGCTGTCGACGAAGACGAAAGCGATGTGGCGCGGCAGCGGCTTCGCAGTGACCGCCTGCTCGGCTGCGCCGTCGCCTAGAACCTGGGCCTCTGCAACGTAGAGGCGGTGCGTCCGGATCAGGGCGTACATCAGCACGGGGAACAGGACCACCACAGCCCAAGCTCCCTGCGTGAACTTGGTGACGGCGAAGATGATCACGACGGCGAACGACAGCACACCCGCCGAACCGTTGATCACCAGCTTCCGGCGCCAACCCTGCTCCTTGTTCGTTATGTGGTGCTTCGACATGCCGAAGCCGGCCATGGTGAACCCGGTGAACACGCCTATCGCGTAGAGGCTCACCAGGGCGTCCACCTGCGCCCGTGTGATGAGCAAGAGGATCACAGCAACGACAGCCAGGAACACGATGCCGTTCGAGAACACCAGCCGGTGGCCGCGCTTGGTGAAAGGGCGGGGCATGAAGCGGTCCTCGGCGACGAAGTTGGCTAGGAACGGAAACCCGTTGAAGCTCGTATTGGCCCCGGTCCAAAGTATGAGCAGCGTAGCGAGCTGCACCATGTAGAAGCCGATGTGGCCGAGGAGGCTGTTCCCGAAGGCCTCCTTCGCTATCTGCGAAAGTACCGTTGGGCTCCCGACGTTGTAGGGGATCGCCTTGGTGAAGTGAGCCAGGACGGACACCCCGAGCACGAGGGTTCCGAGGGTGAGGCTCATGATTACGAGCACCCGCCGGGCGTTGCGGCCTTCCGGCGCCTTGAACGCGGAGACGCTGTTGGAGATCGCTTCGAGCCCGGTCAAAGAGGAGCCGCCGTTCGCGAACGCCCTGAGCAGGATGAAGACCGAAACCCCTTCGAGTATCCCGGGGCCTTTGTGGCCGATCGAGTAGTGGCCGGCGTGGTAGGCGACGACGCCGAGATGCCCCGTGGCCTCTTTGGCGAGACCGAACGCTATGACGAGGATCATCGCGAAAATGAAGAAGTATGTCGGGAACGCGAAACTCTTTCCAGCCTCCCGGATCCCACGCAGGTTTCCGAAGAGGAGCAGAAGGACTATCCCCACCGATATTGCTGTCTCGATCGGCTTGGTCGCCAAAGACGGTATGGCCGACGTCAAGGCGGTAGTGCCGGCTGCCGACTGGACCGCAACGGTGAGCGTGTAGTCGATCAGCAGAGCGACGGCGGCGAACTGCGCGACGTAGATACCGAAGTTCTCCCTCGCCACCACGTAGGAGCCGCCGGCTTTTGTGTAAACCATCACCACTTCGCGGTATGACAATGTCACGACAGTGAGAATGACCAGGATCGCAGCAGTAACAGGCAGAAGCAACGAGAAGGCGGCCGCCCCGGCGGCGGGGACGAGCACGGTCAGCATCTCCTCGGTGCCGTACGCGGACGACGAGATCATGTCGCAGGTGAGGACACCCATCGCGACCGGCTTGCTGAGCCGCTCTGTCTCGAGGGCCTCCGTCACGAGCGGAGGCCCGAGGAGCTTGCGTTTGAGCCGGTAGGAAAGACTTTCGGGTATCGCGTCATAGGGCGCGGCAGGAGCAGCCATCGGCCATAGTTCTACCAGCTATGGAGACGCATTCCCCTACCGATGGAGTACGGCGACTCTAGGATGACTGATCGTGTCAGTTCGCCGCGTCGTAGTTACCGGGCTAGGACTCGTGAGCCCTCTCGGGCTCGACGTGGACTCCACCTGGAGCGGCCTCGTCGCCGGCCGGTCCGGGGTGGGGCGGATCACCCAGTTCGACGCTTCAGGGCACTCGGTGCAGATAGCAGGCGAAGTGCACGGATTCGACGGCGCAGCGGTCTTCGGACGACGCCGAGCGCGCCACTTAGACCGGGTTTCGCAGCTCGCGTTGGTGGCCGCGGCTGAAGCGATAGAAGGATCCAAGATCGACATATCCGCAGCGTCGGATCGGATCGGCGCAGTGTGGGGTACCGGCATCGGAGGGATCCGATCTTTGGAGGACGGGCTCGACGTCCTGAACGAGCGGGGCGCTGAATGGGTCAACCCGTACACACTCGCCATGATGATCCCCAACATGGTGGTCGGAAACATAGCGATGGAGTGGGGCATCCGCGGTTACAGCGGGTGCACTGTCACTGCTTGTGCTGCATCAGCGCACGCGCTCGGGGAGAGCCTGGACCTCATCCGGGCCGGACGAGTCGACGCCGTCGTGTGCGGCGGAGCCGAGTCCGGGGTCACCCGGGTCGGGATCGCCGGGTTCGCTGCGATGAAGGCCCTCTCCACCCGCAATGACGATCCTGAAGGCGCCTCGAGGCCTTTCGATGCCGGCAGGGACGGCTTCGTCATGGGGGAAGCCGCTGCGGCTTTGGTGCTGGAGGAGCGCGACCGCGCTATCGCCCGTGGGGCTCCGATACTCGCCGAGCTGATGGGTTTCGGAGCCACGTCCGACGCCTACCACATGACCCAGCCGCATCCCGAAGCTGACGGTGCCGTGAGGGCGATGCGCGAGGCGATACGCGACTCCGGCCTCCAGCCTGGCGGGGTCGGATACGTGAACGCTCACGGCACGTCGACACTCCCGAACGACCGGATCGAGACGCTTGCCTTGCGTCGCGTGTTCGGCGATGCGGTCCCGCCGGTTTCGTCGACAAAGTCGATGACGGGTCACACCCTCGGCGCCGCCGGCGCTTTCGAGGCGGCGGTGTGCGTTCTGGCGCTGCGCGAGCAGATGCTGCCTCCCACGATCAACCAGGAGACGCCAGACCCGGACTGTGACCTCGACTATGTCGCCAACGAGGCCCGACCGGCTCGTGTAACCGCAGCACTCACAAACAGCTTCGGGTTCGGCGGCCACAATGCCTGCCTGGTATTCGGGCTCGACGCTTCCCGGTCATGAACGCAAGGTCCGGGACCTATCGGCGCAACCGCCCTTGCTGGTTCAGCTGTTGACGATCACGAAGAGCAGCGACGTCTGGCAGGCGACCTTGCCGGCGACGCTCGCCGTTCCGCGTCCACGACCGGCGCTGCTGCCGACCTGATCCATCGTGACCTCCATCTCGAGAGTGTCGCCTGGGAGTACCTGACGTCGGAAACGGGCTTTGTCGATCCCGCCGAACAGGGGGAGGCGCCCGGCGAATCGAGGGTCGCTCAAAATGGCGAACGCCCCCAACTGTGCCAACGCCTCCACCATCAACACCCCCGGCAGGGTCGGGCGGCCCGGGAAGTGGCCGGCGAAAAAAGGTTCGTCCCCGGTCAGGCGCCAAAACCCCTTGGCGGATTTCGACTCGACGATCTCGGTGACCTCGTCGACGAACAGGAACGGCGGTCGATGAGGGAGGACTTCGGCGGGTAACGGTAACTTTTTTTCCATATTCAACTCTTTCTCAGTGGCCCATGCCGAGGCCGCCGTCCACTGGAATCACTGCCCCTGTCACGTACCCGGCCTCCTCCGAGGCCAAGAAAGTGATTGCGGCAGCCACCTCGGCCGGTGTAGCCATGCGGCCCAGCGGTATCGCCCCGATCAGCTCAGCTCTCCGAGATTCGGACAGGTCTACGGTCATATCAGTTGCGACGAAGCCTGGGGCGACGACGTTTACGGTCACGCCGCGCCCGCCGATCTCGCGGGCGAGCGAGCGTGCGAAGCCGACCAACCCAGCCTTGGACGCCGCGTAGTTCGTCTGGCCGGGAGAGCCGAGCAGGCCGACGACCGAGGAAACGAAGATCATGCGACCCCACCGGGCCCTGATCATCTTCGAAGTGGCGCGCCGTGCCACCCGGTAGGCGGCCGTCAGGTTCGTGTCTATGACAGTCGCCCACGCCTCGTCCCGCATCGACAGGAGAAGCTGGTCTGCTGTAACGCCGGCGTTGGACACGAGAATCTCGACGGGGCCGAGCTCGTCTTCGATCGCCGAGAAGGCGGCTTCGACGTCGTCGGGGGATGTGACGTCACATCGCACCGGGAACAGATCGAGGGTTTTGCCTGGCTTCCGGCCTTCATGAGGCGTGCCCCGAAGGTCGGGTGGTTCGCTGCGGTAGGTGACCGCCACCTTGCATCCTCTCTTAGAGAAGGCGAGGGCTGTTTCGAGGCCGATACCCCTGTTGCCTCCCGTGACGAGCACAGTTCGAGTCATCGCATCAAACTCCCATGGCGTGGAATCCGCCGTCCACGTGGATGATCTCGCCGGTGGTAGCGGGAAACCAGTCTGAGAGGAGCGCGACGCAAGCCTTCGCGACGGGCGCGGAGTCCGACACGCTCCAGCCGAGGGGGGCGCGCCCTGCCCAGGCTTCCTCGAAAGCCGAGAAACCGGGAATGGACTTGGCGGCCATCGAGCGGATCGGCCCGGCGGCTACGAGGTTCACCCGTGTCTTGTCGACCCCGAGATCGCGCGCCAGGTAGCGAGCAGTCGACTCGAGAGCCGCCTTCGCTACCCCCATCCAGTCGTATCCAGGCCAGGCGACCGTCGCGTCGAAGTCGAGGCCGACCACCGAACCCCCTCCCGCTGTGCGCATCAAGTCGCGAAACCCGGCAGCGAGCAGCTTGAGGGAGTACGCCGAGATCTCGAGCGCTACTTTGACGTCCTGCCAGCCGGCATCGAGGAAGCCGCCTCCAAGACACGCGGGCGGAGCGAAACCTATGGAGTGCAGGACACCGTCGAGGGCGCCCCAGCGCGAACCTAGTTCTGCAGCGACCGCTTCGACGTGGCCGTCGACTGTCACGTCGAGCTCGAGGACGTCGGGAGGGTCCGGCAGATGGCGCGCCACCCGTCTGGTCAGCGACATACCGCGGCCAGCACCCGTTAGGACTACCTGGGCACCTTCTCGTTGCGCCATCTCGGCTACGCCGTACGCCAGGGAGTCGTCAGTTAGGACTCCTGTGACAAGTATCCGCTTACCTTCGAGAAGTCCGGGCATGGATGCACACCATAGGCGCCCGGAGGGGGCGCTAAGTTGGAGGGATGGACCGCATAGAGGCTTTCAGCACGTTTAGGGGTTGCGTGGCAGAGGTCTTGGACATCGAGCCCGGTGATGTCCAGGTCGATGCCCGTTGGAGAGAGGACTTGGATGCGGACAGCCTCGCCGTGGTGGAGATAACTCTCGCACTCAACGACGCCTTCGCTATCAAGATCCCCGACGTCGATCCTGAGAATCTCCAGACGGTCGGGCAGGCATTCGACATAGTCGCGGAGCTGGCGGGGGTTTCAGGCCAAGCGTAGGAGCGCATGGGTCTCGTGTGTTCGGTCCGCTGACGCCTCCCGGTCAAGCGTTGTCCTCGAAGCGGCGCCGGGCTATCTCG
Source organism: Actinomycetes bacterium (assembly GCA_021828685.1). Taxonomy (GTDB): domain Bacteria; phylum Actinomycetota; class Acidimicrobiia; order Acidimicrobiales; family Palsa-688; genus JAJZAM01. Next base: position 24,646 of record JAJZDJ010000016.1, read on the forward strand.
ATTTCGTGTTCGGCTTCCTCTCGGTCGCCCCATCCCCCGGGTTCGGTGGCCTTGTCGGGCTCGAGGTCCTTGTAGATCTGGAAGAAGTGGGCTATCTCGAGTCGCTGGTGGCGGGGAATATCTTCCAACGTCCGCACCCCTGCCCAGCGCTGGTCGCTGTCCGGCACGCACAGCACCTTGGTGTCCACGCCCTTCTCGTCGCTCATCTTGAACATGCCAACCGGGCGGGCGTGGATGTGGCAGCCCGGGAACGTTGGCTCGTCGAGGAGCACCATGACGTCCATAGGGTCGCCGTCCTCGGCGACGGTACGCGGGATGTAGCCGTAGTCCTCCGGATACCGGGTGGAGGTGAATAGGAGTCGGTCAAGCCAAATAGCGCCCGACGAGTCGGCCTCGTATTTGTTTCTGGTCCCCTTCGGTATCTCGATCACCACTTCGATCTGCATATCGTTCTTTCCTAACACGTCCTGACTGCGGTGCGCATGAAAAACCGGTGACTGCGTCGCCTTGTGCGCTGGTCGCCTTGTGCGCTGGTCGCCTTGTGCGCTGGTCGCCTTGGTCACAGCCGGGTGACACGCTGGAAGCAATGTCCGGATTCGACGAAACGAGACGTGACTTTTCCTCGAGCCGGCTTTATACGCGGGGAGGAGGGACTCGATACTGCCCGGTGTGCGGCCAAGGGATCGATGCCCTGCGTGAGCCAACCTCCGGTCGGCGAGCCGCGTGTCCCAACAGATGGTGCCGTCGCTCCGATCGGGGCTTCTCGGTCGTGTTCTCGGTGGGCGTGCATCGAGACGGGCTACGCCAAGCGATAACGCACTACAAGTACCTCGGCGATGACCGCCTTGCCGGTTTCCTGGCGGGTTCGCTGGTCACCTACGTCGATGAGCATGCAGCATGGTTTGAGGAGTTCGACGTTCTCACCTCCGTGCCGTCTTATCGGGGGGTGGGCGCACGCCGTACGTGGGACCCAGTCGGGACGATCATGACTGTGATGGCGGCCAGGCTTGGTGCAAGCTGGGATGTCGTGCCAGACCTCGTGTCCAAGTCCTGCGAAACGCCCGCTATGACTGGATTGACTTGGAACGAGCGCCAGGCTGTAGCGCAGGGGCCGCTTCGCAAGGCCCTAGCCGTCGCCGACACAGGTGAAGTAGGCGGGGGTCGGATACTAGTGGTGGACGATGTTTTCACCGACGGCAGCACGTTGCGAGAGGTCGCCCTCACACTCCTCGGCGCCGGAGCAACGGAAGTTGCCGGCCTGGTCTTGGCTCGTCGGGCCTGGACGGCAAGTCCTCCTGGTGTCACGCTAACGTTCGGGCGGTGAGCGGCGGCCTAGTAAAAGTTTTGGTGAGCGATGTCCGAACTGCCGTGCCCGCTACCCCGGGCGTCGAAGCCGGCCGGGTCACCCTCCAAGAGGAGTCGCCTCCGTATCGGTCGCTGTCGATAGTGATAGCGCAGCCCGAGGCCCGGGCGATCAACGCAGCCTGGAGCCGTGTAGTGGCCCCGAGGCCGTCGACGTGGGACCTGTTCATCGCCGCCTTGGACCTCCTCGGGGCTCGAATCGTCCGGGTGGTCGTGGCGTCGGTGGAGGAGGGGAGACATTTCTTTGCCTATGCCGTGATCGACCGGGACGGCGAGCAGGTCGAGCTTCCTGCCCGGCCCTCCGACGCGCTTGCGCTGGCGTTGCGCGCGTCCGATGCGGAAATTCTTGTTGCCGAGCAGGTGTTTGTCGACCTTGGGCTGGCTGAACCGCTACCTGACAACTGAGGGGGTGTGTTCCAGACAGGCGGGTGGGGGTTCTGCATGCGTGGGGTGGGGGTCCACGAAAACGATTGATACTTTATACATCTATAGCCTGTATAAAGTATCAATCGTTTCTGAAAGCTGCTGAAGTGTACTGATATTGCGAACTTCGTCAAGGTTTCGGAGGCTCGACAACCTTCGTAAGAACTATGTGGACCGACAATTCGCTCGCGCCAACCACTCCGCCTGAGGCGTCATCGGTGAGCTCATAGGCCAGCTCTGCGATGACGCCAGCCTCGCGAAGGTCGTCGGCTGCTGAGCTGAGCGCAGATATGACAGCATCGCTAGCCGTGACCACGACCTTTTCTACCGGTGCCCGCAGGGACACCCCTGCTTCGGTCTTGGCCCTCCGCACCTCGGCTAGAAGCTTCCTGGCGGACTGAAGGAGCAACTCGTCGCCGGCCGGATCCGACGCCGTCGCTGGTTGGGGAGCCCGATGTCTCTTGTCGCCGGTTGGCCACTCCGCCCGGTGGATAGACCCTGGCTGCCACCACGACCACACTTCTTCCGTGACAAACGGCAGGACTGGAGCGAAGAGACGTAAAAGCGTCGACAAACCACTGCGAAGCGCATAGCGAGCTGATGCTGCCCGTTCCTCGCCCAGGGCAGCGTAAGCGCGGTTCTTTACCAACTCGACGTAGTCGTCGCAGAACATCCAAAAGAACGCTTCGCTGCGCTCGAGCGCCCGGGCGTAGTCGTAGCTTTCGAAGGCCTCGGTAACGTCTGCCACGAGGGCGTTGCATGAGTCGAGAAAAGCGGCGTCGACCGCTTCAAGCACCACCGCCTCAGGAGCGTCACGCTCGCCGGACGCCGTGTCGCCGGACGCCGTCTCGCCGGACGCCGTGTCGCCTGAGGCGCCGATTACGAAGCGAGACACGTTGAGAAGCTTGATCGCCAGGCGGCGGCCGATCTTCATCTGGGCCTCGTCAAAGGTCGCATCGGTCCCCGGGCGCGCACTTGCCGCCCAGTAGCGAACCGCATCTGACCCGTAGCGTTCGAGTAGCCCGCTCGGGGTGACCACGTTGCCCTTCGACTTGGACATCTTCTTGCGGTCCGGGTCCAAGATCCAGCCCGATATGGCCGCGTTAGTCCACGGAAGTGTGCCGTGCTCGAGGTAGGAGCGAACCACCGTGGAGAACAGCCACGTTCGGATGATGTCGTGGCCCTGGGGTCGAAGGTCCATGGGGAATACCAGGTCGAACAGCTCCGGGTCGTCCACCCACCTACCGGCGATCTGCGGTGTCAGCGAGGATGTCGCCCAGGTGTCCATTACGTCTGGGTCCGCCACGAAGCCCCCCGGACGGCCCCGGTCCGCCTCGTTGAAGCCCGGAGGGGCCTGCGTGCTCGGATCGACCGGAAGTTGAGACTCGCCGGGAAGAAGCGGGTCCGAATAGTCGGGTGATCCGTCGTCGCCGAGGCGGTACCACACGGGAAACGGGACCCCGAAGAAACGCTGGCGGCTTACGAGCCAGTCGCCTTGAAGCCCGTCGACCCAGTGGGCGAAGCGGGCTGCCATATAGGTCGGATGCCACCCGAGTTGACTGCCGAGAGTGGCGAGCGCGTCTCTGTGCGAGACGGTACGGAAGAACCACTGGCGGCTCGTGACGATCTCTAGCGGCCGGTCCCCGCGCTCGTAGAACTTGACGGCGTGGCGTATCGGCTTCGGGTCGCCGATCAGCTCCCCCCGGGCGCGGAGTTGTTCTACGACCGCCCTCTGCGCCTGATTGACGTTGCGGCCGGCGATCGACTCCTGGTAAAACGTCTGGCCTTCGACGGTGAGTCCGGTCGGCGGGGTAGCGACGAAGCGGCCGTCTCGGCCCATCACAGAACGCACCGGCAGGGACAGCTCCCGCCACCACGTCACGTCGGTGACGTCTCCGAAGGTGCACACCATTGCGACCCCGGTCCCCTTGTCGGGCTGGGCCAGGCTGTGGGCGAGGACCGGGACCTCCGCTCCGAACACGGGCGTCGTTACCGTGGAGCCGACCAAGTCGGCGAAGCGGGCATCGTCAGGGTGCGCGACGACGGCAACGCACGCCGCCAGCAGCTCAGGTCGGGTCGTGTCGACAAGCAGCCCTGATCCGTCGGGGCGGCGAAAACTAAGCCGATGATACGCGCCCTCGCGCTCTCGATCCTCCAGTTCGGCTTGCGCGACGGCAGTGCGGAAGTCGACATCCCAGAGGGTCGGAGCTTCGGCGCTGTAGGCCTCGCCCGCGGCTAGCAGCCGCAGGAAAGCCCGCTGCGACGCCCTCCTAGCGGAGTCACCGATCGTCGTATAGTGCTGGGTCCAGTCTACGGAGAGCCCGAGCTTGCGAAACAGCGCCTCGAAAGCCTTTTCGTCCTCAGCGACGAGCACGCCGCACAACTCGACGAAGTTCGGCCTGGAGCACGAGACGGCTTCGACGCCCTTTTCGAGGCCACCATCGGCGGGAGGCTTGAAGTCGGGGTCATAGGGCAACGACACGTCGCAGCGAACACCGAAGTAGTTCTGAACCCGTCGCTCGGTCGGCAGCCCGTTGTCGTCCCATCCCATCGGGTAGAAAACCTGGTAGCCGCGCATGCGCTTGTAGCGGGCGATCGTGTCGGTGTGGGTGTAGGAGAAAACGTGGCCGACGTGCAGCGACCCCGATACCGTCGGGGGAGGGGTGTCGATGGAGTAGACCGCCCGTCGGCCCCCCTCGGGGCGCTCGAAGCGGTAGTTGCCCTCCAGCTCCCATCGAGCAGACCAGCGGTCCTCCAGGCCATCCAGTGTCGGTTTGTCCGCAGCAGGTGTAGACATGATCCCGCTACGGTACTTGCGTGCTACGCCTCTTCGATACCGCTTTGGGTTACGTGACCGCAGTGGAGGGCTCCCAGGCCGGGAAGTTCTCAATGTACGTCTGCGGGCCGACGGTCTCGGGTGAGCCCCACCTCGGCCACGGCCGCTTCACCGTCGTGTGGGACGTCCTTCGGAGGTACCTCGGATGGGCCGGGATGGAAGTCCGGTTCGCATCGAACGTTACCGACATCGAGGACAAGATCATCGCGAAGGCCCGTAGCTCCGGCGAAACACCAGAGCAGGTTTCGCGTCGATATGAGGCGGTCTGGTGGGAAACGATGGACAGGCTCGGGGTGGCCCGTCCCGATGATACGCCTCACGCCACGGCGTGGGTGTCGGAGATGGTCGACCTGATCGGGCGCCTCGTCGAGTCGGGCCACGCGTACCTGGGAGGCGACGGCGTGTACTTCTCGGCGGAGAGCGTCGGCGACTACGGTCTCCTCGCCCGCCAGCCCCTCGAATCCCTGCGTGCCGGCGCCCGGATCGAGGCCAATGACGCTGCCGCTAAACGCTCGGCGATGGACTTCGTGCTGTGGAAGTTCGCCAAGCCAGGGGAGCCCTCGTGGCACTCGCCGTGGGGCGAAGGCCGCCCAGGATGGCACACCGAATGCGTCGTCATGTCGCTCGGGCTGCTGGGTGACGGATTCGACTTGCACACTGGCGGGCTCGACCTGTCGTTCCCCCACCACGAGAACGAGCGAGCTCAGGCGACGGCCGACGGGAGAGTCTTCGCCCGTCACTGGGCGCACAACGGGATGATCGTCGACGAAGGAGGGGAGAAAATGAGCAAATCTCTCGGCAACACCCTTTCGCTTCTCGAACTCCTCGACACTTACGATCCGAGAGCTTTCCGGCTCCAGGTTCTCCAGGCGCACTACCGCTCGCCGATGGCGGTGGGCGCTGGAACCCTCGAAGCCTCGTCGGCGGCCGTCGAGCGTCTCGACAACTTCTCCCGGGAGTTCGCCGGAGCGCGAGCTGCCACGGCGGACGAGGATGCGCTCGCCAAGTTCCGGGCCTTCATGGACGACGATCTCGACACGCCTAAGGCGATTGCCCTCGGATTTGACTTGGTCAAAGCAGCGAGGTCAGCGACAGGAGTCGAGTCGGCCGGTCTTGCGTCGGCTGTCTTCGAGATTTTCGAGTCTGCGCTCGGCTTGGAGCTTCGGCGCGAGGGCAAGGTGGTACCGCCCTCCGTTGTCGAGCGCGCCGCGCAGCGAGACGAGGCTCGCTCGAAGCGCGACTGGGCGCGAGCGGATGCCTTGCGGAACGAACTGATCGCAGAGGGCTGGACGGTGGAGGACGGGCCTGGTGGGACGACGGTGCGTTGATTTTCGGGTCGCACAGACGCTCGCACCGTGTTGATGGTGCGGGCGGTAGACTTGATGTTACCGTTCAGTAATAAAGCGGGTGATCTTGCGCGAGAGGGCCGAGGTAACGATGCCGGATTTTTTCATGGGGCTCAACGAAGACCAGGAACAACTGCGAAAGTGGGTGCACGACTTCGCTGAGAAGGTGGTCCGTCCGGTCGCGCATGAGTGGGATGAGCGGGAGGAGACCCCTTGGCCTGTCATCGAGGAGGCCGCCAAGGTCGGCCTGTATTCGCTCGACTTCGTGGCGAACATATTCTCCGATCCGAGCGGAATCTCAGTTCCCCTTGTCATGGAGGAGATGGCTTGGGGTGACGCAGGCATAGGGCTTGCGATCTTCGGGACGACGCTTGCGGTCGCGGGAATCTTCGGCAACGGGACGCCCGAACAGATCGGGGAGTGGCTGCCCCAGTGTTTCGGAACTCCCGACAAGGTCGCTCTCGGAGCGTTCTGCGTTTCGGAGCCAGACGCTGGTTCGGACGTGTCGTCGATGAGAACGCGGGCGGTCTACGACGAGGCCCGAGACGAGTGGGTGCTAAACGGCACCAAGACCTGGATCACTAACGGCGGCATCGCCGATGTTCACGTCGTGGTGGCGTCGGTAGAACCCGATCTCAAGGGGCGGGGCCAGGCGAGCTTCGTGATCGGGCCGGGAACTCCCGGGCTTTCGCAGGGCCAGAAGTTCCAGAAGATGGGCATCCGCGCCTCGCACACCGCAGAGGTGATCCTTGACGACGTCCGCGTGCCCGCCAGGAATCTCCTAGGGGGCAAGGACCGCCTGGACGAACGCCTTGCCCGAGCGAGGTCAGGATCTGGGGGGAGCCGATCACAGGCCGCAATGGCGACATTCGAGAAGACCCGTCCGGCCGTCGGGGCGCAGGCTGTCGGGATCGCACGAGCAGCCTATGAATACGCCCTCGACTACGCAAAGGAGCGTAAACAGTTCGGTCGGGCGATCATCGAGAACCAGGCGATAGCGTTCAAGCTCGCCAGGATGAGGATGCTCACGGACGCCTCGCGTCTTCTTGTGTGGAATGCGTCGTGGCGGGGTTCGAGCACGGGCGGCTTCGAGGCGGCGGAAGGGTCGCAGTCCAAGCTGTTCGCTGGTGAGACGGCTGTTACTGTCACCGACGAGGCGATCCAGATCCTCGGGGGAGCCGGTTACGTGAGGGACCATCCCGTCGAACGCTGGCATCGTGACGCCAAGATCTTCACTATCTTCGAGGGGACGAGCGAGATACAGCAGCTGGTGATCGCCCGGGTGATCTCCGGGATGCACCTGCAGTAGCTGACCGTCTACCTCCGTTTATCTTTACCGTTCACGGATAACGGTCCTCCGAGCGAGGACGCTCGTCGTCTTCACTCATCGAGAGGGTGTGGTGTGGCTTTCGTGTTCGAGGTCGGAACTTGATATCGACTAGAGTCTCCGCAGCCCCGGGGTACCGCTACGTCGCATACGCGCAAGAACTTCGAGGACTTTCAGTAGACCCGGGTTTGCCGTGCACTCGAGGAGCAACCGTCAAAGCACTACAGGACCGGAGCCGGAAATGGCTGGTGGAGGGAAGCGAGCGGTGATCGACAAGGTGGTGGCTACAGCTGCGGAGGCCGTCTCGGACATCGGGTCGGGGTCGTCGCTGGCGGTCGGTGGCTTCGGGTTGTGCGGAGTGCCCCAAGCCCTGATCGAGGCGGTCCTCGATGCCGGTGTGACGGACCTGCACGTGGTGAGCAATAACTGCGGCGTGGACGACTTCGGGCTCGGAGTCTTGTTGTCGTCCAAAAGGATCGCCCGAACGACGAGCTCGTATGTGGGGGAGAACAGGGAGTTCGCACGGCAGTTCCTCTCCGGTGAATTGGAGGTCGAGCTTGTTCCCCAGGGCACCCTGGCGGAGCGCCTGCGGGCGGCGGGAGCAGGCATCGCTGCGTTCTTCACCCGAGCCGGAGTCGGAACCCAGGTCGCCGAGGGCGGCCTGCCGCTGCGCTACGGCAGGGACGGCGCCATTGCGCTCGCCTCGGAGCCCAAGGAGATCCGATCCTTTGGCGGCGTCGACTACGTCTTGGAGCGCGCGATCGCTTGCGACTTCGCCCTGGTGCACGCCAAGACCGGGGACCGACACGGCAACCTCGTCTACGATCAGTCGGCGCGCAACTTCAACCCTCTCTGCGCTGCAGCTGGCGCAGTGACTGTGGCGCAGGTCGAGGAGCTCGTCGAACCAGGCGAGCTCGACCCCGACCTCGTGCACACGCCCGGCATATTCGTACAACGGGTCGTGCACATTTCCAGCGTCGTGAAACGAGTTGAGAAGCGCACGGTCAGAGCAGGCATGACAAATGCGGCGAAGCTATGACGTTGACTCGCGATGAATTGGCAGCACGCGTGGCGCTCGAGATCAGCGATGGCGAGTACGTCAACCTGGGCATCGGGCTGCCGACACTGGTACCGAACTTCATCCCGCCTGGCGTTGGCGTGATGCTCCATAGCGAGAATGGAATCCTCGGAGTGGGCCCGTACCCGAGCGAGGAAGCAGTAGACCCTGATCTGATTAACGCTGGTAAGGAGACGGTCACAGTACTGCCGGGCGCCTCGTTCTTTGATTCGGCGACGTCGTTCGCCATGATCCGCGGAGGCCATCTCGATGTTGCCATCCTCGGGGCGATGCAGGTGTCCGTTAGCGGTGACCTCGCCAACTGGATGGTGCCCGGCAAGATGGTCAAAGGGATGGGCGGCGCCATGGACCTTGTGCACGGCGCCAAGCGGGTGATCGTGATGATGGAGCACGTCGCTAGAGACGGTTCCCACAAGATCGTCACTCGCTGCACACTGCCGTTGACTGGCAAGGCCGTCGTCAACCGCATCGTCACCGACATGGCAGTGATAGACGTGACCCCCGAGGGCCTCGTGTTGCGAGAGACCGCGCCGGGAGTCAGCACCGCAGACGTCCATGGGGCGACGGGTGCACCGCTCCTTGACGGTTAGGGCGGGGTACTCCACACGCACCGGCACCTCTCTTCGAGGGCCTACCCGCCACAGCTCAAACTTTCTCCTCGCAGAAATGGCCGTGGAACGCCGACATGGCGAGAGCGCGATTCGGTGTGACCGTTGGTGTTACCATGGTGCCATGCCTGCTATGAAGCGCTCCGTGGCCTTCGACCCGGAGGTCTGGAAGGAAGCCGAGGCCGCGGCCCGGGAGGAAGGCAGGAGCCTGTCGGCCATGGTCAACGAGGCCCTTCGCGAGCATCTGGCCTTGCGCCAGGGCTTGCGCTCCATGGAGCTGTGGCAGGCCGAGCACGGAGCATTCACGGGAGAGGAGCTGGCGGCCGCTGACGAGGCCCTCGACCGTGCCCTTCGATCTGGGCGGTGATCGTCTACGACGCCGGGGCGCTAATCGCAGCGGAACGCAACGAGCGGCCCATGCTTGCCCTCCACACGCGCATGCTCCAGCGAGGCCTGCGGCCTGTGGTGCCGGCGGCGGTGCTGGCCCAGGTTTGGCGAGGCGGGCCGCAGGCCAGCCTGTCGCGAGTGTTATCGGGGTGCCGGATAGCGGAGGGCTTCGAGGAGAGCGACGCTCGAAGCATCGGCGTCTGGCTTGCGCGCTTGAAGACCGCCGACGTAGTGGATGCCCATGTGGTGGCCGTGGCCGCTCGCAGCCCTGGAGGCGTCGTGTACACCGAGGACGTTGGGGACCTCCGCAGGATCGCTGAGGTCGCGGAGCAACCCCCG
>JAJZDJ010000196.1 GCA_021828685.1 Actinomycetes bacterium
CCACTACAGCCAAGGAGTCCGAGGCCTCACGGAAAGCCGACGTGGCGCAGGCGACAACCTCCTCGGCACGGTTGGACGCAGCCGCCGCCGCGAAACGCTTGACGACCTCGACGGCCATCCCAGCGAGCCGAAACCCGATCTCACCGGTCGATGCGACGGCGCTGCCGAGTCGGAGCATCTCCTTGTCCGTCGCTATCGCCTCGAAGGACCCGTCGGGGTGTGCGTCTGCTACCAGCAAGTGGAACGAGTTACTTCCGAGATCGAATGCCGCTATCCGCACTTTCCTCCAAGCTAGCCGGGCGAAAGCCAAACACACAGCAATGTCCGGTCGTCGTGGCATCCCTGTCTCGAAAAGTCGACCGCTGCTGCGAGATCGAGAGGAGAAGGAAACCCAGTCACCAATCCGGTCATCGCCGGGCCCACGGTCTGCGGCCCGTCGCGCCACGGGTCCGCGACTCCGTCGCTAGCCAGGACCACGACGTCGCCGACGCCGAGAGCATCACCCGAGGCCTCCCAGAAGTCCGCCTCCTGCAGCGCGGCGCCGCCACCAGCGCTGGCATCGTCTACGACAGGCAGGGCCAGAGTCTCGGTACCCACTATGTCGTCCGCCGGCGCCGGGAACATCTCTGACGCTTCGCCTCCCCGGAGGATGAAAGCTGTGCTGTCGCCGACCCGGCCGACCTCGACGCGCCCGTCACGCGACACCAAGGCGAGCACCAGCGTCGTCGCGCCACCCCCGGCCGCAGCCGCGTTCGCCGCGCTGAACGCCGCCCGCATAGCCACAGCCGGCTCGCCCGCCCCTCCGGCCACAGCCGCCCCTGTCGCAGCGGTCACCGCCGCCCGGGACACGCGGGCGGCCGTCTGAGATGACCCGGGGATCGAACCCAGGCCGTCCGCGACCGCGAGCGCTATCAGGTCCTCGCCGAGCGACCAGGCATAGAAGTCGTCGCAGTGCTGCCCTGCCAGGCGGTGGCGCACGCCGGCGACGCTCGCAGCGCGGACGGTCACCCATCCTGCGCTAGCACCATCCGCGCGCACCGCGGCGCAAGATGCCTCCCCGAGGTGCGCAAGCTTCGGCTCGGAGTCGGAAGCCGTGGAGGGAAGCCCGAGGACAAGCCGGCCCATATTTTTCCCCCTAGATCCTTTGAGACGGCTGAAGCGCTAGTCGAGCTCGTCGACGGTGATAGCCCGCATCGAGGAGAGCTCCGGGGCTTCGAGCTGGGCCTGGCCGCCGTAGACGCTCGCCGAGGAGCTGACGATCGACTGGACGAGGCCGCCCAGAAGTTCCGGGATCACAGTCGCCGGGTCGGCGCCTTGCGCAGCGACGAAAGCCCGGTTGGCTTTGGCCGACGTCACAGCGGATAGCACTGCGGGGTCCGCGTCACCGAAGCCGAACGCCAAGATGTTGGGCCGCCGCTTCCAGGACGGGTCGGTGAGCCTCGACAGGGCCGCCTGCCAACGTCCGGCCTCGTCGGTCGGCCGGCCGTCCGAGATGAGGATCACCGCCGGCCGGTACCACCGCTCACCGGCGGAGCGCCCCGCCAGGTAGTCGGACTCGATCACCTTGTGCACGTGTTCGAAGGCCGCCGCGTACGAAGTCCGACCCCTCGCCGCGAGCTCGGGTATTGCGTCGACCATGCTCAGGTCGCTCAGTGGGAGCACGCTCGTGGCGGTGTCGGAGAAGGTGATTATCGCGACTCTGATCACTTCCGCCACGGCCGGGTCCCCTCCGATGCTGGCTCGGAGGAGCGGGAGCTGCTTGTTGACTGCGCTTATCGGGTCACCGGACATCGACTCGGATACGTCCATGCAGATGTAGAACGGGAACACCGAGTACCGCTCCCCGGCGTCGACTGTCGGCTCTGCGATCGTCATCGGTCCTTCAAGCTAGCGGTGATCGGCGCATTATCGGACATTGCACGCCCGCGTGGCGGCTCAACGCACCAGCGGTGATATCAGGACCGCCCCGAAACCGACGACCAGGCCGACGATGAGAAGGTCCAGTACCAAAAGCGCCACCAGGCGCGCCAACGTCCCCGCGCGTATCGCCGACAGCGACGCTCGGTGAGCGTCCAGCCACCATCGCCAAAAAGCCCCCGCCACTGCGGCCGTCTGGTATCGCAGGCTCGTAGCGTCCGATGACCACCACGTTCGCACACGGGATGTCTTGGCCTTCCGCAAGGCTGCTGCGACGCCTTGGTCGTCCGCTTCGTTCCCGCCGCCTGTGTCGTCCGGGTCTCCGGACGCGCCCGGGGCAGGCTTGTCGGCCCGACCGGCGGCGCCCTGCGCTACCACTGTCGCCTCGACACTGACGTCGCGCACGTGCTCGGCTGCGAGAGGCGCATCCGACGTGGGACAAGAATCCGACACGGACGCTGGCGAGCCCCGAAGGAGCGCCCGTGGCGCTCCACGCGAAAATCTCGAAATTGGGCCAGGCTCCATTAGCGCACCGACCACCTCGACCAGTGGGTCGATCCACTCGGCAGCACGAGGCCTCTCATGTGGTGCCTCGATGCTGAGGGCCTTCGCGCACAGGTGCCAGACCTCGCGGTTGGCGCCGACCAGAGCGCGCGACGCCGGGCCGGAGGGAACCGGGAACTCGACGCGGACCCGCCCTTCTCGTCGCTGGAAGGACTGGATAGGGAAGTTCGCCGCACCCGCGACGCGCAAGAAGATCAAGCCGAGCGAATAGCGGTCCGTGGCGACGGTCGGGTTCCGGCCTTTCTCGACGGAAGGATCGTCCCAGTTGGGTGTCATCGCCCTTCGACGAGAACGAACCGGTGTGGCTTGGGGCCAGTGCAGCTCCGCCGAGTCGCAGTCGATCACAAACACCTCGGGATCGCGTTCGAGCGACCACAGGACGTTCTTCGTGGACAGGTCCCCGTGCGACACGACGGGGCTCGAGGACTCGAAAGCAGCGAGAAGCCGTGCCAGCGCCAGGATTATCCCGAAACGCCCCGGGCCGCACGCCGGTGGCACGGCCAACCCGTACGCCTTGGCGGGCCTCGCCGGGTCGCAGGTCAGGTAACTCAACGTCGCGAGCCGTCTCTGGCCGTCGGAGTGTCGAACGGAGAACCTCCGGGGGGCTCGCGGCATCAGTATCCCCACGGCCTCACCATCGGCACCCGACACGACAGACGTCGGCCACGCCGAGGAGAGCCGAACTACATCCTCCACGCCAGGCGCCAAACTCCCCGGCCACGACACGAGGCTTTCGAGGTCGCCGCGCTCGACCTGCGAACGGTACGACTTGAACACGAGATGCGGCTGCAGCGGAAGCTGGAACACCGCGCCTTCACCGCCCTGCGAGAGCATCTCCCCGATTCGCAGATCAGCGCGCGGGGTTCGAGGTGCCGTCAGCCGCCACCCGCCCCGAGCAGATGCCCGATCGCAAACGTCACGCCCGCAGCGACCAGCGCCACCGCCAACTGTCGCGCTGCCATCTTCGCGATCGGCCGTCCCGACATGACGCCGGTGACCGCACCGAGGCCTATGGCCATCAGCGCGCCGAGCACTATCGAGCCGATCACCGCCGCCGTACCCGACCCGAAGAACCACGGCACGAGCGGTATCAGCGCCCCCACGGCAAACGATACGAACGAGAAGATCGCCGGCTTGACCGGCGAGCCCGCCTCGTCGGGGTGGATCCCGAGCTCCAGCCTCGCGTGGGTGTCCAAAGCGACTTTCTCGTCGGCGGAAAGGATCCGCGCGACGGTCATGGCGTCGTCGTAGGGGACTCCCCTCGCCCGGTACATCGCTGCGAGCTCGCGCAGCTCGGCGTCTGGGTACTCCGAAAGCTCGCGCCGCTCTACCTCTAGTTCGTGGAGGGCCATCTCCTTTTGCACCTGCACCGAGAGCAGCTCCCCCGCCGCCATCGAGAACGACCCGGCGAGAAGCCCGGCGATTCCGGCGAGACGCACGGTCGCCGACGACGCCGACGCCCCAGCCACACCGAGGACCAGCGACACGTTCGTGAGGAGACCGTCGCCTGAGCCCAGGACGGCTGCCCTGATGCCGCCGCTCGCGACGTCACGGTGGCTGCTCGTGCTGTCAGGGTCGCGCCCGGTTATAAGTGCACGCATCCGTACGACACTTCGACGCGAGGAACGAACCGTAGCCACAGGAAGAACAATACACTATAAAATGATATAATCTGCACCTAAACTGAAGTCTTCTGGCAGCCTTCAAAGATCATTTAGCCACACCTTCACTTCGAGCCTGCCTGCTCACCCAGCAAGCTCAACAGTCGAAGGTGGCCTTCTCTGCGTCCAAGGCGACGCCGACTCGAGCTCCGCGGCGAGCGAGATCAGCAGGCCGTCGGAGTTCGCCGGCCCGACAAGCTGAGCCCCTACCGGAAGTCCTCCCCCTACGAAGCCGGCAGGAACCGACATTGCCGGCCACCCAAGAAAATTCCACGGCCACGCATACGGGCACGTGGACGCCATCAGCCTCTGGGTCCGCATGTGGCTGAGGCCGTCGGCCGCCCCCACCTTGAGCGGGCCGGTCGCAGTGACCGGGGTGAGCAGGACGTCGCAACGCTCGAAGGATCGCCCGACCAAGTACCCGAAGGGCCGCTCGAGCTTGCGCGAAGCGACAAGCGGCAAACCGGCGAGCGGCCACCCTGATTTGGCGCTCGCGAGTGTCCTCCTGTCGAGCAGTTCACGATCGGGCACCCTCTGCAACCATTCCCACGCGCCCGCTGATGCGCGAACGAGGAACGGAAGGCCCATCGGCCCGTATCGGGGGCTGACCTCCTCCACACTGTGGCCGAGACCGGCGAGGCGCTCCGCGACTGACCGCACGGCCTTTTCGACTTCGGGGTCCAAGTCCACGGGGGCAAGCACCCACGGCGGCCGCGTGGAGAGTCCCACCTTGAGACGCCTCGGTGACCTTTCCGCCTCCGAAGCGAACGTGCGCCCGGGCGGAGGGGGACGGTGGCGGTCCCCGGTGTGGTTGACGCTCAGCACGTCTAGAAGCAAAGCAGCGTCCGCCACGTTTCGTGCGATCGGCCCCGGACTCGTGATCCCCGTCCACGCCTCGGCGTCAGGCCACGTCGAGAGTCGCCCCCGTTGAGGTTTGATGCCGACCACGTTGCACCACGACGCAGGTATGCGGATCGACCCGGCACCGTCAGAGCCGAGTGCGCCCGCTACGACGCCGGCTGCGACCGCCGCCGCCGAGCCACCCGACGAGCCGCCAGGCGAGTAGTCGAGGTTCCACGGGTTGCGCGTCGCTCCAAACGCCGGGCCCTCGGTCCATGGGTAAAGCCCCAGCTCAGGCGTGTGGCTTTTCGCGATGACCACAGCTCCCGCATTCTTGAGCAGCTTCACCAAGAAACTGTCTTCCTGTTTGACGGAAAAACTTCCGGCGCAACCAAACGGGGTCATCTCGCCAGCTAGGTCCGTGTCGTCTTTGACGACGATCGGCACCCCGAGAAGCGCTCCCCGCTCCCCGGCCGCTAGGCGCCGGTCGGCGTTCGCCGCGTCCTCCAAGGCGTGGCTGCCTCTGAGGACTCTAAACGGGTTGACAGTTCCAGAGACACTAGCCGCCACCTCGAGCGCCGCTTCTACAAGCTGCACCGAAGTCACCGCGCCGCTCGCCAGGAGCCCGACGGACTCTGCGAGGCCGAGCAGACGTCCAGCGGCATCAGACGCATCGATGCTGGCGCCGGACGCGTCGGCGCGGGCGGCGGGCTCGTATGGCATCCCTCGCGACGCTAGCCCGCCTTGCGCTCGACTTGGTGACGATCAGCGACGGTCCCGCCACCAGCCGATC
>JAJZDJ010000197.1 GCA_021828685.1 Actinomycetes bacterium
GGGGGCGGCGAGCAAGGCGGGGGCGGCGAGCAAGGCGGGGGCGGCGAGCAAGGCGGGGGCGGCGAGCAAGGCGGGGGCGGCGAGCAAGGCGGACCGAAGCGCCGACCAAGAGCGCTGCGACCCCTCGACGAGGTGGTTATCAGGGGCGGATGGCCGGTAGCAACGGGCGACCAATCGGCGCAAACGGCCTCACGTCGAATATCCGTCGACTAGTCGCGCAACAGCGGCGCTGATGGGGGTTCGCACCACGGCGGCGGCTATCTCGTCGTAGGGGGTCGGCTGGGCGTTGACTATCACCAACGCCGCACCTGCGCTGAACGCGAGCGGCACAAGGCTGGCGGCAGGGTGTACTGCCAGCGTCGTGCCGATCACAAGCATCAGATCGCAGGATCGAGTCGCCCGCTCAGCGGCCGCTACTACTTCCGGGTCGAGCGACTGGCCAAAGCTGATAGTTGCGGATTTAAGTATCCCTCCGCAGCTTACGCAGGCCGGGTCTGGATCTCCTGCCCGTACCCGGTCCAAAGCTGCCTGCATCGGACCTTCCTCGCCACACCCCCAACAAACGACGCGACGAATGGTCCCGTGCAGCTCCACCACCAGGTTCGGATCGCTGCCCGCCTTTTGATGAAGACCGTCGATGTTCTGAGTCAGTAACGCCACCAGGCGACCCTGACGCTCGAGGCGTACCAGGGCCCTGTGTCCGTCGTTGGGCTCGGCCCTCCACGCAGGCGACTCGACCCGCTGACGCCACGAGAGCCGGCGCACGGCAGGATCACCCATGTAGCTCTCAATATTCGAGGTCCGCTCGGCACCTGGGTTCTTAGTCCAGACCCCATTGGGGCTGCGAAAGTCAGGGATACCGCTGTCAGTCGAAATGCCTGCGCCGGATAGGACCGTGATCCTCCTGGCTCGTCGCACGATTGCCGAGGCCTCGACGAGCCCCTCGAAGTCGTCCACGAATCGATTCTCACACAAGAGGCTCCCTGAGCCGGCCGGCTCCCTCGCTCCTCCCGTCGCTAAGACTGTGCCCGTAATTGCACATTTTCCGTGCAATTACGGGCACAGTCCCTCCAGCCGGGGGCTGGCCGATGAACTCCCGAGGCCGATCACACTTTGTCTTGCTATTTTATGATGTGTCATAGTACATTAGTGGATACGGCTACTACTTGGAGGTTGAGCAATGACACTCATCACACTCGACAGCGACACGATCACCATCCGACCATGGGAACATGAGTCCACCGTCACCGGTGGATTCGATCCGCGTTCCGTATACGTAGAGAGATTCTGGCTTGCGCTGATCGGCCCGAGCACGACCTGGCTGCTCCGGCGAATCGCAGCGGGGCTTGACGCCTCCCCGACGGGCTTCGAAATGCCGGTCGCCGAGACAGCCCGAGCTCTTGGGCTGGGAGACAAAGCCGGCCGTAACTCGGCGTTCTTCCGGACGCTCAACCGGATGGTCGTCTTCGGGCTCGGCCACCCAGCAGCTCCCGGTGAGCTCGAAGTGTTACGTCTCCTACCTCCTCTTAGCCGCCGCCAGATTTCGCACCTTCCAACTGAGCTTCAGCACGCCCACGAGGCTTGGCAGCTCGAGCAGTCACAACTGCCGCCGGCCGAAGCCGCGCGAAGGCGAAGCCGTCAGCTGGCGCTGAGCCTCCTGGAGCTCGGAGAGGAAGCGGAGGAGGTGGAGCGACAGTTGATGCGCTGGCGCTACCATCCTGCGATAGCGAACGAGTCCGTGACTTGGGCGCTCCAGCGCCACCGGCACGCCTGCGCCGCAGCCGCCGCAAGTTAGGCGCGGGCTCGGCAATCACTATGCGCTGGCTGGGCGGCAAAGCAGCACAGCACAGCACAGCGCTGCGTCACTAAGGGTCCCTCCGCCCGAAGTGACCCTCGTTGCTTTAGCCTGGGCCAGTGGAAATTCCTCCCGACCTCCCCGTCACCCAGGCCTTCGATCTTGCCGGACGCGGACGTACCTGGATGTTCGACTCCGGGCCGCCCCCAGCTCCCGCCGACGGAGACGACCAGGCTCCCGTGCTTCTCCTGCACGGTTGGACCTCGAGCGCAGCGCTCAACTGGTACCGATGCTTCCCGGCGTTGAGCGACCGCTACCGCGCCATAGCCCTGGACCATCGCGGCCACGGGAGGGGCATCCGCAGCCGCAGGCCGTTCCGCCTCGAGGATTGCGCCGACGACGCCGCAGCCCTCGTCAGGCAGCTGGCCGTCGGTCCCTGCACAGTTGTCGGCTATTCGATGGGCGGCCCTATCGCCCAGCTTCTCTGGCTTCGTCACCCCGAGGTTGTTCGAGAGCTCGTACTCTGCGCGACGGCTCCGTCGTTCGCCACCCGGCAACGACCAAAGGCGCTGACCAACCTCTGGTTCGGTGCCACCGTGGCCTTGTCGGTGACCCCGCCGTTGCTCAGGAATTTGGCGATGGACCGCGCTGTCACAAGATGGCGGCGCAACCACTCGGCGAGCGAGTGGGCGGCCGAGGAGTGGCGACGCCATGATCCGGCCGCGATACTTCAGGCGGGTCTGGCTCTCGCGAAATATGACGCCACCCGCTGGCTACCGAAAGTCGATGTCCCGACTGCTATCGTCCTGACCGAGCGAGATACAACCGTCGCGCCGCAACGCCAACGTGCGCTGGCCGACCTGATCCCCGGTTCGCAGGTGGTGCCCGTCGACGCCGATCACCGAGCGTGCGTTGACTATGCGGGTCTGTTCGTGCCTGCCCTGCTCGAAGCGTGCGACGCCACACGGAGCCGCTCGCGGGAGCGTCTTAGAATCAAGCCATCAAACCTTGACCCTGCCGTGGAAGGTGCACAGCCGTGAGCGAACAACTGACAATGGCCGAGAAGGTCTGGAACCGCCATGTGGTGCGCTCCAGCGAGGGAGAGCCGGACCTGCTCTACATCGACATGCACCTCGTCCACGAGGTGACTTCGCCCCAGGCGTTCGATGGGCTTCGGATGGAAGGCAGGGCGGTGCGTCGACCTGATCGCACTATCGCAACGATGGACCACAATGTGCCGACGACGGCTCTGGGCGGACCGGTTGAGGACCCGATCTCCGCCCGCCAGATGGAGGTCCTGGCGGCAAACTGCAAGGAGTTCGGCATCACCCTCCTCGCGATGGGAGACCCGAACCAGGGGATCGTCCACATCATCGGTCCGGAGTTGGGTCTCACCCAGCCGGGCATGACGATCGTCTGCGGCGACAGCCACACCTCCACTCACGGGGCGTTCGGGGCACTGGCCTTCGGCATCGGGACGAGCGAAGTCGAGCACGTGCTCGCCACTCAAACCCTCCCGCAGAGCCGACCGAAGACGATGGCCGTCGAGGTGGTAGGCCCGCTGGCCGATGGAGTCGGGCCGAAGGACCTGGTGCTCGCCATCATTGGTCAGATCGGAACGGGCGGGGGCATGGGCCACATAATCGAGTACCGTGGCGAAGCCATACGACGGCTTTCGATGGAAGGTCGGATGACGGTTTGCAACATGTCCATCGAGGGCGGCGCAAGGGCGGGGATGATCGCGCCTGACGACAAGACCCTCGCCTACATCGAGGGACGGCGCTATGCACCGAAGGGCGCCGACTGGGACGACGCCGTGTCGGACTGGCAAAGTCTGACAACCGACCCAGGTGCAAGGTTCGACCGTACAGTGACGGTCGATGCCTCAAAATTGAGCCCGTACGTGTCCTGGGGCACCAACCCGAGCCAGGTCGTTCCGATCGCCTCTAGCGTGCCGGACCCGGAATCGTTCGATGGCGCCAGTCGCGAGGCAGCCTCCAGAGCGCTTGCATACATGGGACTGGCGCCTGGAACCGCGATGCGTGACGTTGCAGTCGATACGGTGTTCATCGGATCCTGCACCAATGGGCGCATCGAAGACTTGCGAGCCGCTGCGGGAGTGCTCGCGGGCCGCAAGGTGTCCGTAGGCGTGCGCGCCCTGGTCGTGCCGGGATCCGGCGCCGTCAAGGAGCAGGCCGAACGGGAAGGTCTCGACCAGGTATTCACGGATGCCGGATTCGAGTGGCGGAATCCGGGGTGCTCGATGTGTCTGGCAATGAACCCCGACAAGCTTGCACCGGGTGAGAGGGCGGCATCCACCTCCAACCGCAACTTCGAGGGACGCCAGGGCCGAGGGGGACGCACTCATCTCGTCTCCCCCGCGGTTGCCGCTGCGACGGCGGTGGCAGGACACTTCGCCGCCCCGTCGGACTTGGACTAGCTGACGACCCTTTCGACCCCGGCCCCGACACGCACACGCACACGCACACGCACACGCACACGCACACGCACACGCAGAGCCCAAGGAGAGCGAACTCAAAATGGAACCAGTCAAGGTCGTTTCCGGCACCGCAGTACCGCTCGACCGCTCCGATGTCGACACCGACCAGATAATCCCGAGCGACTGGCTGAAGAAGGTGGAGCGGACCGGATTCGCAAAGGGCCTCTTCGCCGAGTGGCGCGACGACAGGGACTTCGTTCTCAACCGGCCCGAGCACGCCGGGGCGACCATCCTCGTAGCCGGCCCGAACTTCGGGACTGGGTCCTCGCGAGAGCACGCCGTGTGGGCGCTCACCGACTACGGCTTCACGGCCGTCATCTCACCTCGTTTCGGGGACATTTTCGCCAATAACTGCACGAAGGCCGGACTTATCCCGGTAAAAGTCGAGCCCAAGGTGGGCCGTGCCCTCCTCGACGCCGTGGCCGCCGACCCTACCCTGGAGATCACCGTCGACGTCGAGCGCCTCGTCGTGTCAGCACCGGCCGCAGGGATCGAAGGCTCGTTCCCCCTCGATCCCCACACACAGCACCGGCTTCTCGAGGGCCTAGACGACATCGGCCTCACCCTCGTGCACGAGTCCGCCGTCGCAGCTCATGAGGCGACGCGCGCCAGGTGGATGCCATCCGTCGCTAGTTGATCGTCGACTACGAGCAATAGTGGCTGCGAACGTCCATGAATGTCTGCTATCTCGGCTGCCAGGTCTGTCGAGTCGAGATCGGCGTTCTCGTCGCTGTCGAAGTGGGATTGTTTGAGGGATTGCTCGACCGGATCATCGGCCGGACCTCGTAGTTGGCCGCAGCTGTTTTAAAGCGAGACGTTGAAAGCATCCTTGCGCGCGCGGATACAGGCAAAGCGTCAATTGACGACCTGATACGTGTGGGTCACCAAGTTGAAGGTGAGTGTATCGCCGTTGGTGGATTTGAGGTTCGCCACGTTACCGCTGACGGAGATCAATTGAAGTTCGGTAATCCCCGCCGGAGCCGGATACAGGCTTGTTGTCGAGGTACCGGACACGTCCGCCGTAGTTGGATGCGCCACTTGGCGCGAATCCGGATCCACCTCGACTACGACCTCACCTGGCAGCTTCGAGCTGTACGTGTACCTAGTCGTGGGACCGAGATCACCACCCGCGAAGACGAAGGTCAACTTTCCGGCAATATACCCTGTCCAGGTGTAGCGGTCGTTGAGGAACTGGAGCGTGGCCGGTCCTTGTCTACCGTCGTACTGCATACCCATCGGTATTGGTGTCGGTGGTGGGGGCGGCACTATAGCTATCTCGTAGGTGTGGAGCGCGCCGCCAGCTTTCTTGTTGGCGATGATCTGGGCTGTGTTCGCCCCGGCTGGCAAGCGCGGAGGGACGAAATCGCTCAGCTGAGACACAGCGGGGACCGACCCGGCCTGCGAGCCGAGCGCATCAGCGTACTCGTGCAGCGCCACTAGGGCCTGGTTGCGAGCCGCCGTTTGCGCCGCCGTGG
>JAJZDJ010000017.1 GCA_021828685.1 Actinomycetes bacterium
GGGATTTCAGGGCTGTCGTTCGTGACAGTGAGCGGCGCTGATGTTGTCGGTTGGGGTTGTCAGCACCGGCGGGGTCGGCTACTACCTCAAGACTGTCGGATCGGGTGTCGACGACTACTACGCCCGCTCGGGCCCGGGCCGCTGGGTCGGCGCCGGAGCGGCGGCAATAGGGCTTGCGGGGGTCGTCGACGTGGCGCAAATCGACGCGCTGGTATGGGGTGTGAACCCGCTGAGCGGCGAGCCGCTCGGGGTGCGGGTGGGCAAGGTAGCAGCGTTCGACTTGACGTTCTCGGCCCCTAAATCGGTGAGCCTCCTAGGCGAGATCTCCGAGCCCGACATTCGGGCTCAGGTCGCCGAGGCGCATGGCCGGGCGGTAGAGGCGACCGTCGCGTTCTTGGAGCAGGCCGGCGCCCTGGCCGGCCGGCGCGGGGCGGGCGGAACCGTCGACGTTCCCACTGTGGGGGCGGTCGCCGCTGGGTTCGTTCATCGCAGTTCCCGCGCCGGGGACCCTCAGCTTCACACCCATCTGCTGGTTTTCAACCGGGCGCAAGGATCCGACGGCCGTTGGGGCGGTGTCAACGGCAAGAAGCTGTTCGCGTGGGCGAAAACAGCCGGCTACGTCTACCAGGCTGCCCTTCGATGCGAGCTCACCGAACGCCTCGATGTCACCTGGCGGCCGGTCACGAACGGGGTCGCTGACCTTGCGGGCATCGCAGATGACGCTCTCGACGGGTTCTCCACCCGACGCAACCAGATCACAGCGGCGTTAGCGGAGTCCGGGTTCGTTAGCCCCCGGGCAGCGCAGATCGCCACGCTCGCCACCCGGCCCGCGAAGCCGGAGCCGGTCGACCCGGAAACCCAACGCCAGCAGTGGCGCCGCCAAGCCGCCGAGCTGGGTGTCACCGCCGACACCGTCGCAGCCCTTACCGCCGGCAGGGTCACCGCCATCGACCCGCCCACCGCCATCGACAAGCCCACCGGCGGCAGGGTCACCGCCATCGACATGCCAACGGTCGGCGTGTCTGCTGGGAGGCGATCGTTGGGGGAGGATCCGGCGGTCCTCGCCGGCCGTCTCGCTGGCCCTGGGGGGCTGACGGCGCACCGCTCCACGTTCGACCGCCGCGACGTCATCCAGGCAGTAGCAGCCGCCGCCACAGCAGGCGCGTCGCCGGGCCGGGTGTCGGTTGACGCGGACGTCGTGCTCGCCGATCCGGCGATAGCCGCGACGGGCGCCATGTCGCGTCTCGCCGGGACCGTCTACTCGACGGTTGAGCTGATGCGACTCGAAACCGAGCTCCTTGACAGCGCCGCCCGCCGCCACACCGCGGGCGTCGCGGTTTGCGCGCCCGGGGCGATCCGACAAGCGATCGCTGCGCGCCCATCGCTGTCCGGCGAGCAGGCGACCATGGTCGGCCGGTTGTGCGGGTCGGGGCGCGGCGTCGAGGTCGTCGTCGGCCGGGCAGGGACCGGAAAGACGTTCGCTTTGGACGCGGCGCGCTCCGCGTGGGAGGCGTCCGGGGTGACAGTGATAGGCGCCGCGCTCGCCGCGCGGACAGCCGCCGGCCTGCAAGCCGGCAGCGGCATTCCCTCCACGAGCGTCGACATGCTCCTGACTGACATCGCCCGTCCCGGTCCGGAGCCGGCCATGCCGCGCCGGGGGGTGCTCGTCGTCGACGAGGCCGGCATGGTCGGCACCCGCAAACTCGCCGCTCTCCTACAAGCAGCCGAGCGGGTGAACACGAAAGTTGTGTTGGTCGGAGACCCACGCCAGCTGCCCGAAGTCGAAGCGGGCGGAGCGTTCGCCGTTCTAGCCCGAAAGGACCCGATCGAGTTGACAGCCAACCGCCGGCAGGTACACGAATGGGAACGCGCCGCACTCGACCAGCTCCGCCACGGTGACGTCGCTGAGGCGGTCACCGTCTACCGCGACCGACAGCGCATCACCCTCGCCGCGACAGCCGAAGACGCCCGGGAACGTCTCGTCTCAGACTGGCACAACACCCTAAATGCCAACGCCGCCAGCAGCCGGGATGGTCGTGACGTAGGGAAGGGTAGTGTGATGATCGCCCTTCACCAAGTTGACGTCGACGACCTCAACGCACGCGGCCGTCAGCGTCTCAAAGCCGACGGGAAACTGACCGGCCCTGAGATCGAGGCGGCGGGCAGGGTGTTCGCCGTCGGCGACCGGGTGATGGCGCTAAGAAACGACAGGCGTGTCGGGGTCACCAACGGCACCGTCGCAACCGTCACCGCTATCAACGTCGAACAGGGAGGCCTGTCGGTGGAGACGCTCGACGGGCGTCATATCGACATCCCCGCCCGCTACCTCGACGACGGGCATCTCACGCACGGCTACGCGATGACCGCCCACAAGTCGCAAGGGATCACCGTCGCCCACGCGTTCGTGCTCGGCTCCGACCGCCTCTACCGAGAAGCCGGCTACACAGCCCTGTCTCGCGCCGTGGAACGCAGCGACCTCTACCAGGTCGCCCCCACCCAGGTCGCCTGGCGGCCCGCCGTCGACGCCCACCAACATCTCACCAGGTTGCTGTCGAGGAGCGCCGCGCAAACTCTCGCCACCCAAACCGCCCCCCAAGGCGTCCGAAACGTCGATCCGGCCGGGTTACGCGACGCGGCGCTATCCGACCCCGGCCAGCACCTGCTAGACCGTCTCGGCCCGCCGCCCACCCAAGGACGACCGAGGATCATGTGGGCGGCAGCGGCGACAGCGATCGACTCCTACCGCGCCCGGCACAACCACAACGGCCCCGACCCCCTCGGCGCCGCCCCACCATCGCAGTCCGACGCCCGACGCGAATGGGAACACGCGCACGCCGTCATCCGGGAAGTCGACCGCCACCAGGCCCTCGCCGTCGAAAACGACATCCACCTCGGTCTCTAACACCACCGAACCCAACCACCCGACAAAAGGAGAACGCTGTGAGTATCGACACTGCAGTCGCCAACTGGACCGCCCGCATACGTGACCGCTACTCCGCCAAGGCGGTGTGGCCGGCCGGCTACGCCGGCGCCTACCTAGGCATGGGCGCCCGAGACCCGGTATTCACCGGACCCGAACACGCATGCCTGATAATCGGCCCTCCCCGGTCAGGGAAAACGACGAGCACCATAATCCCCGCCGTCGCCCTTTGGGACGGGCCTGCTGTCACGACATCCACCAAAGCCGACATCGCGCACGTGACGAACAGCGCCCGGAGCCGCCACGGCCAGACCTGGCTGTGGGATCCCACCGGCCGTGTTCCGCTACCCGCCGGCGTTCAGCCGTTGCAGTGGAGTCCGCTCGCAGGCTGCGCCGACTGGGACACCGCCATCGACCGCGCGTGGATCCTCGCCCAGTCAGCCCGTCCCGACCCGACCGGCGATGCGGTGCACTGGACCGAACGCGCCGCAGCCCTCCTAGCCCCGCTACTACACGGCGCCGCGCTCGGCGGACATGACCTGCGGGGCCTCCTCGAATGGATCCACCAGCGCGAAACCTTCGCAGCCCTCGACCAGCTCTCCAAAAAACCCGCAACCGCAGTCGCGCACAACCTGCTCTGCGGGATCGCCCGCACAGAACACCGGGAACTGTCAGGGATATGGTCGACCGCCGACAGCATCCTCGCCGCCTACCGATCCACCCGCACCCTCGACGCCGCATGCCACCCGAACTTCGACCCGGCCGCCTTCGCCCAAACCAGCGGCACCGCCCATTTCGTAGCTCCCGCCAGCCGCGCCGCACAGCACGCCCCGATCATCTGCGCCCTCCTCGACCAGATACGCCAACACACCCAACAACCAGCCCAGCCCTCCCAACAAGGCGACCGACAGGCCCGACAGGCCTCCCAACGATCCGTAGTGCGGCGGCCGATGCTGTGGGCGTTAGACGAACTCGCGAACGTCGCGCCCCTACCCAACCTCCCGGCAATCGTCGCCGACGCCGGCAGCCAAGGACTACTCGTCCTCGCGTGTCTCCAAGACCTTTCCCAAGCCAGGGCCCGCTGGGGCGCTCAAGCCGACGGGCTACTAACCCTCTTCGCCACCACCCTCCTCCTCCCAGGCGTCGCAGACCCCCAAACCCTTCGAACCGTCACCACCCTCGCCGGGAAAGTCGACCGGCCCCAACACAGCCACACCCGAACCGGGATCCTCAAAAACCAGCACACCACCAGCACCCGACCCCTCCCCCTCCTACCCGAAAGCGTCATCGCCAACGGCAAGCCAGGCCACGCCCTACACCTAAAAGCCACCCAGCCCACCTGGCTACAACTAACCCCCTGGCACACCACCCCATGGATCGCCAACCACATCACAGGAGCAACCCGATGAACACTGATACAGCGCCAGTCTCGAAGCTGCTCTACACCCCCGAGGAGGCTGCGCAGGCTCTCGGGATCAGCCGCTCGAAGCTTTACGTCCTGTTAGCCGCCGGGGACATCGCGTCCGTGCAGGTCGGCCGCAGCCGCCGTGTCAGGGTGGCCACCCTCGAAAGGTTCGTCGACAGTCTCGGCGTCGACAGTCTCGGCGTCGACAGTCTCGCCTCCGGCCATGATGAGACACCTTGACGCTACAATCGGTGGTGACACGGGCTTCCTCGTCGTTGCTCGCCGCTTGTCGGCCCAGAACTTCCGGCATTTAGAGGGAGCGCCGCCATGGCCTACATACAAAAGCGTAAGTCGGCGGGCGGCGAGACCCGCTACAGCGTGCGGTGGCGTGTCAACGGCGAGGAGCGCCAACGGACGTTTCGCCGTTCCGCTGATGCGAACACGTTCCGGGTGGAGGTCGAACGCCACGAGCTGTCGGGTGTTGCTTTCGACCCGAAGCGCGCCGAGTTGACTTTCGCTTCCTACGCGGACGACTGGCTCGCGCACCGCCACAAGGTCGACGGGCGACCGCTTGCCGCGCGGACGAAGGAGTTGTACCGCTACGAGCTTGACCGGTTCATCTTCCCGACGTTCGGTCGTCTCGAGCTCGGCGAGATCCGCGTCGGGCAGGTACGCCAGTGGCACGGCCAGCTCGCCGACTCGGTCAGCGCGTTGCAGGCAGCGAAGGCGTACAGGCTTTTGCGGGTGATCCTCAACACCGCGGTCGAGGACGAGCGGCTCGTCTCGAACCCTTGCAAGGTCCGTGGTGCGGGGGTGGAGCGGTCCCCTGAGCGGCCGTTCGTCGACGCGGACGTCGTGCTCGCCATTGCGGCGGCGATCGAGGACCGCTACCGGGCGATGGTCCTTCTCGCCGGTTTCGGAGGGCTTCGTCTCGGGGAGTTGCTCGGGCTTCGACGCTGCGACGTTTCGGTCGAGTCGGGCCGGGTGCAGGTCGAGTTGCAGACCGTCGAGCTCAAAAGCGGGGAGAGGCTCGTCACGGCGCCTAAGACCGACGCCGGCCGGCGCGGCGTGGCGATCCCGGCGACGGTCACTGAAGCGTTGGAGGCGCACCTGTCGCTTTACACCGAGGCGGGGTGTGACTCGCCGGTGTTCACCGGGCCGGCGTCTGAGGGTTTGCGTCGGGCGACGTTTTACACGGCGTGGGCGAAGGCGCTGGCAGCTACCGGCCAGCGGGGTATCCACCTACACGATTTACGTCACGCTGCGGGGACCCTCGCCGCCCAGCTCGGGGCGACGGAGCGGGAGCTCATGGCCCGCCTCGGGCACGCTTCGCCGGTCGCCGCGCGCCGCTACCAGCACGCCGCGGAGCGCCGTGACACTGTCATCGCCGACGCCCTGCAAGTCGTCATCGAGGCCGCCGGAGCCGCCTCGAAGCGTTCTCAGGCAGATCCCGCAATTTTTCCGCTGCGGGATGATTGCGGGATGGCCGCCGATACTAAGCCTAGGAAACTATCGTTAGGTGACCCTAAAATTGCCCTCCCACCAGGGCTTTCTTCGAGAGCGAGCGACGGGAATCGAACCCGCGTTCTCAGCTTGGGAAGCTGATGTTCTGCCTCTGAACTACGCTCGCGTATGCCCGCCCTACTCTAGCTCCGTCGGAGCAGACAGTTCCGCTTGGGCGGGCAGCCCGTCGAGTTCCCAGACTGCCGCCTTCCCGCTCGTTTCGGGTTCGGGTGCTTTCGCTGGTTTGGTCGATTCGCCCTGTTTGAACATCGACAGCAGCTCGATAGGGATCGGGAAAATCAACGTCGAGCTTTTTCCGGTTGCGACCTCGGCGAGAGTCTGAAGGGTTCGTAATTGCATCGCCCCCGGGCTGGCAGCCATCTTGTCGGCCGCCTCCGAAAGCTCCGCGCTCGCCTGCAGCTCTCCCGTGGCCGCGATGATCTTCGCTCGGCGCTCGCGTTCCGCTTCAGCCTGTCGGGCCATCGCACGAAGCAACTCGGGCGGGAGCGTCACGTCGCGGATCTCGACTTGGCGTACCTCGACGCCCCACTCGGCCGTGCTGCGGGCGATCGTCGAACGAAGCTCGCTGTTTACGTCCTCCCGGTGAGCGAGGAGGCTGTCCAGCTCGTAGCGGCCGATGATGGAACGCAGGCTTGTCATCGCTATGCGCTGGCTTGCGAAGCGAAAATTGTCTACACCGATGATCGCCCGGATCGGATCGACCACCTGGAAGTACACGACCGCATCGACAGCGATCGTGACATTGTCCTTCGTGATGACCGATTGCGAGGGGATGTCGACGACTTCGACCCGGAGGTTGACGCGGACAATCTTGTTGATCCACGGCAGGCGGAACATGAAGCCGGGGCCGCGCGGTTCACTTTGTACCCGGCCGAATCGGAAGACTACGGCCCGCTGGTATTCGGGGATAACGGCAAACACGCTACGAGCTAACACCATCTCTTAGCAGATTGGCAACGGGGATCTTGACATTCAGCCGCCTTCGTCGTGTAAAGTTGACAGGCAGTAACTTGCAGGGGCGTATAGAACCAGGTCACGCATACGAGCCGGGGCGGCCGGCGGTGTGTGGCCAGCGCACCTGGAGTGGGTACCCGCCACCCGCTTCAGGCAGAGCGGTTCCGAGATCCGCCGCTTGGACCGCTCCACTTGTGGCGCCCTTTGGGGCGCCACAAGTGTTTCTCCGGTCCGGGCTACGTGCCGGGCTGCTCGTGTGTCAGACGGCCTTCGAAGCGCTCAAAGCTGCGATTTCGTCCCAGCCGTAACCGAGCTCGAGCAGGACTTCCTCAGTGTGCTGGCCAAGTTCCGGCGCGGTCGTCAAAACCCTGGCTGGCGTGCCACTGAAACGCACAGGCGGACACACAACCCTTTGCGCCCCGGGGAGGGTGCCGGATCGCTCCGCAGCGTTGGACATGACGGAGTCTTCCTCCGTTGCGCCGTCGCCGCCGACAGCAAAGTAGCCGTTCTCCCACACGGCCGGGTCGGCAACGACCTCGGCGTAGTTGCGGACCGGGGCGTGGCGGACACCCGCTTGAGCGAGGTCTGCGCACCACTCTGCGGTCGAGCGCTTGGAGAAAATCGGGGCTAGCTCTTCGTAGATTGCCCGCTTGTCCTCCTCGAAGTAGAAAGGCTGCCGGTAGCGCTCGGTGAGATCGGGACGTCCCGCTAGGTCGTAGAAGCGGGACCGGGCGGGTCCGACGACGCCGACGATGGCTAGCCAACCGTCGGATGTCGGAAGCACGAAGTACAGTCCCGGGACCAGCGGGTTGCCGTGATTGGCTCGACCTGGCAGTTCTCCGGACAACAAATACGCCGTGTACTCGCTCGCCTGCGCCCAAATTTGGCCGCCCACCAGCGACGTTTCGACTAGCTGCCCCCGGCCGGTACGGCCCCTGGCCACCAGCGCTGCCAGTATCGCTCCAACGAGGTTCTGGGAAGCGATGTGGTCTGCGATCGTGGCACCGACAGGTGTGGGGGGTTCGCCATCGGCGCCGGTTGTCGAGATGAGCCCGGCGGCAGCCTGAGCGCTCAGGTCGGCGCCCTCCCTCGCCGCGTGCTCGCCGAGCGGGCCGAACGTGGACCCGGCCGCTACTACGAGAGAAGGGTTGACCTCCGAAAGGTCGTCGAAGCCGAGACCCCACGACTCCATGGTTCCCGGCTTGAAGTTGGTCACCACGACATCGGCCCAGCGGGCAAGGCGCAGGAACACCTCGCGTCCTGCGTCCATCCTCAAGTCGGCGGTCACCGACCGCTTGCCGCGGTTGCACCCTACGAAATAGCCGGACCTCGGTTCCGCCGGCGAGGTAGGCAGCCACCGGCTCTGGTCGCCGAAGCCGGGCAGCTCGACTTTGATTACCTCTGCCCCCCATGCGCACAACGTCTCAGCGGCCTGCGGCGCCTGGACCAGCAGACCGGCTTCCACCACTTTGATACCGTCTAGCGCTCCCATACCGGTCAACGCTAGTTGGCAAATGCCGCCACCGGACCGCCCGCCCGCATCAGGACCTCATCCGGTTGTAGCGAGAGAGGGCTACGTCGCGTTCGAAATGATGGTCGACTATCGGGGTCGGGTAGCCGGGGACACCGAGAAGCGATCCGGCGAGCTCGTGAGGACTGTGGATGTGCCGGTCGTCGACTGCCGTGAGCTCTGGGACGTAGCGGCGGACGTAGCTGCCGGACGGGTCGAACTTCGCCCCCTGCAGCGTCGGGTTGAACACTCGGAAAAAGGGTGCCGCGTCGTTTCCCGAGCCGGCGACCCACTGCCAGCCGAGCTGGTTCGAGGCGAGGTCCCCGTCGACGAGGTGATCCATGAACCACTTCGCTCCCCGCCGCCAGTCGAGGTGAAGGTCTTTCACGAGGAAACTAGCGGTGATCATCCGTACCCGGTTGTGCATCCACGCCTCGCTCAAAAGCTGGCGCATTCCAGCGTCGACGATCGGGTAGCCGGTCATGCCCGCTGCCCACGCCTCGAAGCGTTCGTCCGCTTCGGGCCCCTCGTCGACCTCCAGCTGCGACCAACCCTGGCGGTAGGGGTGGTCTCGGGCGTCGGGGCGTTGCCAGAGGACATCCCCGTAGAACTCCCTCCAGCAGAGTTCCTTCTCGTAGACCTCGCCGCCTTTGCTGGTCGGGTCGAGACGGGAGAGGATCTGGCGGGGATGCAGGCAGCCGAAGCGAAGGTAGGCAGACAGCCGCGACGTTCCGTCCTCGCCGGGCAGATCCCGACGGTCCCGGTAGTCGGCGACGTGGGCCGCGAGGAAGGCCTCGAGGCGCTCGTGCGCAGAGTGCTCGCCGGGGGCGGTATGCGTAGGGGCGAAGTCCGCAGCCCTCGGCACCCTGGTGTCGTCGCTGATGGCGAACCGGGTGACCTTTGCCAAGTCGGCGTCCGTGGGGGTCTGGAGAGGGAGTCCCCAGGCATGCGAGCGCCAGGCCTTCCAGAAGGGCGTGAAGACCTGGAACGGCCCTCCGCTGGCAGTCACCAGTTCGCCGGGCGCCACCGCGTAAGGCGTGCCCACGAAGCGCAGATCCACTCGATTACGGGCGAGCGCGGCACGGGTGTCAGCGTCACGGCGGCTTCCATACGGACCGAAATCCGCGGTCGCATAGACAGCCTCGGCGCCCACCCGCGCGCCGAGCGCCGCGAGGACCTCTGCGGGTCGCCCATAGAGCTGCAGGATCCCCCCGCCCGATCGGCGCCGTAGCTCCTCGTCGACGGATCCGACACACCCGGATAGAAACGCCAAGCGCGCCGCGCCGCTCCCTGAGATCAAGGCGGGGTCCCACACGTATACGACCACAACATTCGAGGAGGCGTCGAGCGCTGCACGGAGAGCGGGGTGGTCGGCTAGGCGGACGTCGCGGCGCATCCAGACGAGCGTCGTTGCTGAACTGCGCCCCCGGCTCCGATCGCCTGCGACTGGGTACTCGGATGCTGCCGTGCCGTGGGGTTGAGATTTGGTCATATCCAAACCCGGTTCTAGCATCGAAGACACTGCAATGGGTACGCCACCGACTGCTCGAAGCTCCCGGCGCGAGCGGGCGGCGGTCATCGGGTCGGGAGTGGCGGGCCTGACTGCCGCCTACCTGCTTCAGCGACGCTACGACGTGTCGCTGATCGAGGCTGACGACCGCCTGGGCGGCCACGCTCATACCAGAACTGTCTCGACGTCGGACGCCGGCGATATTGCGGTGGACAGCGGTTTCATCGTGCACAACCGTGTGACCTATCCGAACCTCGTCCGTCTCTTCGACGAGCTCGGGGTGCAGACACGGCCCACCGACATGAGCATGTCGGTGCGATGCGACGGTTGCGGGCTCGAGTACGCAGGAGCGATCGGTTTTCGTGGGGTCTTCGCCCGACGGAGGTCCGTGGTCGACCGGAACTTCCTGTGGATGCTGGTGGAGGTCAACCGGTTCCATCGCGCCGCCCGTAAAGCGGTCGTGGCGCTCGCCGACCGTGACTCGCAGGAGTGGAACGTGACGCTCGGTGAGTTCCTCGCATCCAAGGGTTTCACGGAATATTTCCGCAACCATTTCATGGTGCCGGTCGTGTCAGCGGTGTGGTCCGTCGCCCCCGAGACGGCACTCGACTACCCGGCGGGGTACCTTTTTTCCTTCTTAGCGAACCATGGCATGCTCTCGGTTCGGGGATCCCACCAGTGGTACACCGTGGCCGGGGGTTCGAAGACCTACGTCGATGCGACCGTGGCGGGTCTCTCCGAGGTGCGCCTTTCGACCCGGGTCGTGTCCGTCGCGCGAGTTGCGCAAGGTTGCGACGGGAGCCCGTCGGTCGCTATTGACACCGAAACGGGCGGGACCGAACACTTCGACAAGGTGGTCGTGGCAACCCACCCCGACCAGGCGCTGCGGATGCTCGCCGAGCCCACCGACGCCGAACGCAGCACCCTCGGGGCGTTCACCTACTCGCGAAACGAGGTCGCCTTGCACCGAGACGTGCGGGTCCTGCCGAGAAGCCCGGAGGCTCGCGCGTCTTGGAACTATCTGCTGCCCGCCTGCCGTCCCGAAACGGGCCGCGCTCTTGTCTCCTACGACATGAACCGCCTCGCAGGCCTTCCCGGCACGGACCTGCACATCGTCACCCTCAACTGCGACGAGCGGATCGCCGTCGACCGGGTGATCGAGAGGATGCTCTACGAGCACCCCATCTACACTCCGACATCGGTCGGCGCTCAACGCCTGCTACCCGCCCTCAACGACGGCATCCTCGCATTTGCCGGCGCCTATCACGGGTGGGGTTTTCACGAGGACGGGTGCCTGGCGGGTGTCAAGGCAGCTTCATCTCTGGGGGTGGACTGGTGAAGCCGGGCCTCCATCGCAATGGAGAGCGCGTCGAGATTCTTGAGACACCCTCGCTCTACGAGGCAAAAGTCGGCCACAGCCGCCGTTCCCCGGTCAGAAACGACTTCACATATCGGAGCTATATGTGGCTGTTCGACCTTTCGAAGCCACCCGAACTCCCGCGGATCTTTCAACCGTTCGCCCGCTACCGGGAACGCGACCATCTCGATGTGCAGGCGCAACTGCTCGACGAGCGGATCGAGGTGTCCAGGCTTGTCGTACTGACGAACCTGGCGGTCGCCGGTTACGTGTTCAACCCGATCAGCGTCTACTGGGCTTACCGTGCCGACGGATCGCTATCGGCCAGGGTTGCTGAAGTGCATAACACATACGGACAGCGTCACTGCTACGTACTCGAAGTAGATGATCCCTCGACAAACGTTGCACAGGTACGAAAAGAGATGACGGTGTCACCCTTCTATCCAGTCGACGGAAGTTACCGAATAGCCGTGTCGGATCCCGGGGAGCACCTGAACGTTTCGGTGACCCTTGAGCGCGAAGACGAGGCTACGTTTCGTGCGTGGATGTCCGCACGGCGGATACCAGCCTCCGGAGCAAATTTGGCACGGCTCGTCGCCCGGTACCCGTTGGCACCGCTGCGCACGCGGGCGCTTATCCAGTGGCAGGGAATCAAATTATGGAGCAAGGGAGTGAGCGTTTTGCACAACGGTGAGGCTGCCAGCAAATGAGCCTTCTTGAAGTACACAGATCCGAGAGCGCGCAAGCGGTGAAAGCCCAAGCGGACGTTGATTATCGTCGCTGGCCCGCGCTGCGGGCACCAAGGGTCGCTCCGCTTCGGGCGACGATCGCAGAGTCGCTTTTGCGCAGGGCCGCAGTGCGCACCGGGATAGCGGTGATCCTGCCAGACGGGACGCAATTCGGATGCCAAGGAGGCCCGGTGATGGAGGTGCTGCGGCCAAGGCAGTTCTTCGACCGGCTTGGCAGGGACGGCAAGATCGGGTTCGGCGAAGGCTACATGGCCGGTGACTGGCGCTCCTCTGACCTTGCGGGATTGTTGAGTGCCATGGCTTCGCACATGAGGACGCTGATACCGCCCCGGCTGCAGTGGATCCGCCGCTTCTACGAGCCGGCTCTGCCTGAGGAGGAGGACAACAACCCGACAGGAGCCCGGCGCAACATCGCGAGGCATTATGACTTGTCAAACGAGCTCTTCTCGCTGTTCCTGGACCCTTCCATGACCTACTCCTCAGCGCTTTACGCGGCTCCTGACGAGCCGTTGGAGGCGGCTCAAGCAAGAAAGATCGACCGCCTTCTCGACGACACTCATGTCCGTACCGGCAGCCGAGTCCTCGAAATTGGGACCGGCTGGGGTGAACTTTCGATGAGAGCCGCAAAGCGCGGCGCCCAGGTCACCAGTCTGACGCTTTCAGTCGAGCAGGCTGCGCTGGCCCGCAGGCGCATCGCCGACCAGGGATTGTCAAATTTGATCGAGGTGCGAGTCGAGGACTACCGAAGTGCCATGGGAACATATGACGCGGTAGTGAGCGTCGAGATGGTAGAAGCAGTCGGGGAGCGCTGGTGGCCCACCTACTTCTCGACCCTGGAGTCCCGCCTGGCGCCGGGCGGCCGGATCGGTCTGCAGTCGATCCTGATGCGCCACGATGGGTTCGTGGCGGCGCGGAACTCCTGGACGTGGATCCACAAGTACATCTTTCCCGGTGGCATCATTCCCTCGATGGAGGCAATCGAGACAACGATCCGTTCGCATACCCGGCTGAAGGTGCTCCATCGACATCATTTCGGTCACTCTTACGCGGAGACTCTCGCCGAGTGGCGGCGAAAATTCGTAGACGAGGAGCAGGCCGTCGACCGGCTCGGATTCGACGGTACGTTCAGACGGATGTGGGAGTTCTACCTCGCTTACTCGGAGGCCGGCTTCCGTTCCGGTTACCTGGACGTCGCGCAGGTGGTTATGGCGTCCGCCGCCTGAGGCGTCTCCACCGCCAGCATTTTCAGCAACCTCTCAGCGGGCGCTGAGTCGCGCTCTCAGCTAGCGCTCCGAGGATAAAGAAATGTCGAACGGAGTCGCCACCGCGCAGGCCTCTGAAGCCGCGGTGGGCCGCCTCCCGGGAGGGAACAGCAACGGGGTGACACGGGAGGCAACCAAAGAACATCTATGGCAAATAGATGTGGTGCGGCTCCTCACGTTCGCGGCGGTCATATCGGTGCATTCGCTGGCATTTACAGAGTTGCCGAGTAACCGGGTTGCCGCAGGGATGATGATGCTCCTGCAGTATGGGCGGGAGGTGTTCTTCGCCATAACAGGTTTCGTCCTGGTCTTCTCTGCGTGGGAGAGGCCCATGCAGGCCGCGACCTTTTGGAAGAAGCGTATCGGCGTCGTCGTCGTGCCCTACGTGACGTGGAGCGCCATCTACTACGCCTACGGCGTCTTCGGGCACGCGCAGGTCCATCCGTCACTTGGCGGCTTCCTCGTGGACCTCTTGGACGGGGGAGCCATGTACCACCTGTACTTCCTCGTAGTGACGATTCAGCTTTACGTGTGCTTCCCGCTCATACTCCGCTTTGTCCGGGCGACCGCCGACCGGGCGGTGGCGGTGTTCGCTGCGGTCGTGGTCGCGAACCTCGCATGGCTCGCACTGCTCCAGTACACGAGGGCGCCTGCTGGTACGGGAGGCTGGTTCTACGCACACGCCTACGAACTTCTGCCGACTTATGCGATGTACGTACTCGGTGGCGCATACGCCGCCGTGCACCTCGACAAGATAGAGGCGGTAGTGGCCCGCCGGTCCCGGTGGCTGCTCGGCGTAGCAGTGGTCGCGGTCGCAGGCTCACTCGCCGCGTACGCCGGACAGCTTTCGAGCATGGCTCCGAGGCGTGCAAACGGCGTTCTTCAGCCGGCGATGGCGCTGTCGTGTCTCGCCGCGGTTCTCGTCGTCTACATAGTTGGCCGTTGCTGGGCGACAGGACCGCGCCGCGGCCAGCACGCAATCGAGCTTCTGTCGGACGCGTCGTTTGGCATCTATCTGGCGCATCCTTTGGTGCTAGCCCTGCTACTCGATTATGCAGGCTTCGGCAACGGCCACCAGGCGATGCCGGCGGTGGTGGCGACGATTGTCTCCTACATCATAACCGTCTCCGGTGCGACTGCTCTGACGCTGGTCGCGCGGCGGACACCACTCTCCCTGGCGCTGACCGGTAGGCCGTGGCGAGCCGGTGTTGCACGCCGCCCCCGGACATCTGTGATCCAGCGCAAAGCCGAGACGAACCAAATGCGGAACCAAACGACAGGAGTACTAGTTTCATGCTGAACGTACGCGGTTACCTGGACGCGAGATCCTCACAGGATCGCCTCGCCATCGTGGAGGGAGCAACCGGCCAAGGCGTCACGTGGCGCGAAGTGGCGGAGCTCTCAGACCGCTGGCGCTCGAGTGGTCTCGAAGGCCCGGTCGGGCTCGCGATCGCCGACCCCGTTGCGATGGCCTCGAACTTCGTAGCTGCTCTCGCGAGCGGCGTGGTGGTGGTGGTTCCGTTGGACCCGGGGGCGCCCCAGGCGGATCTCGACGCCCGGATCCGCCAACTCGGGGTGAGGTCTCTCGTGACAGATCGAAACGGTCACGGGATGTACCCGAGCCCCGATGGGATCCCGTCGACATGGCCATCCGCTGCGCAGCCGGCCATGTCGATCGAAACCTGGTGGGCTGACAGCGAAACGCTCCTGGCCCTCGGCGGCGAGCGCATGCCGGCGGCGGACTTCCCCGAAACCGCCTCCCGGCCGTCGCTTCTAATGTCAAGCTCGGGAACGACCGGCGAGCCGAAGATCGTTCCGCTCAGCGAAGCCCAACTTCTAGCCACCGCCGCCGGTGTTGCGTCGGAGCTTGCGTTGACGTCGTCGGAGATCGGTTACTCGCCTCTTCCGTTGTTCCACATCAACGGGCTCGTCGTCGGCGTCCTGTCAGCCCTGGTGGCAGATTCGACGATAGTCGTCGAGCGTCAGTTCTCGCGACGTAACTTCTGGTCGACCGTCGACTCGCTTCGAGCGACGTGGCTGAACCTGGTTCCGGCGATGCTGGCGATCCTGTCCTCGTCGCCGGGGTCGTCCTCGTCGGACTTCCCAGGTAACCGAGCCGGTCTCATGACTTCCCGGCCTCGATTGGCGCGTTCGGCATCCGCCCCGCTCCCCGCCGGCGTACGGGAGCGTTTCGAAGAGTTCAGCTCCATCCCGGTAATAGAGACGTACGGGATGACAGAAGCGGCGAGCCAGATAACCGCAAATCCGACGAGCAGCGTGCGGCCCGGATCCGTCGGCCTGCCTGTCGACGTGGCTCTACGTGTGATCGCCGAGAACGGTGAAACCGCTTCGAGCTTGGCTGTTGGGAGAGTTCAGATCAAAGGCGAGCGCGTTACGTCGCATTATTGGGCGTGCCGGCCCGCGGCCGACGCCCCAGGCACCGGATCCCGCGGCGACGCTGCGTCCCGCCAGTGGACGTCGCGCACAGCTGTTCGCGGTGACGGCTGGCTCGATACCGGTGACATCGGATACCTCGACGAGGCCGGCTATCTCTACCTGGTCGGCCGGGACGGGGACGTCATCAACCGGGGTGGCGAGAAGATCATCCCACGCGAGGTCGAAGAAGTCCTTTTGGCGCACCCCGACGTCACAGCGGCTGTAGTCGTCGGGCGCCCCCATCCAACGGTCGGCGCGGAGCCGGTGGCCTTCGTCATCGCTTCCGAAGCGGCAGCCCAGTCACCCGAAGCGTTGGCTCTGCAGCTGTCGCAGCGCTGCGAGGAGGCCCTGAGCCGCTACAAGCGTCCCGTGGAGATCCACGTCACGAGCTCGCTCCCGGCGGGGCCGACCGGCAAGATCCGCCGCGGGGAGGTCGCCAGCCGCGTCGCCGCCGGCGTCGATCCTTCCGACGGCTCACCCCTCGACGGGTGTAGCAAAGACAACAGCCGCGACGGCAGATCGAGAGACTTCGCAGCGAGTCGCGACATGCACCCGGCCGGGGGTAAACGTGCACCCGGGACCCGTCGCAGCGCTGTGACCTTGGCGGCCGCAGCGCTCGACCTTCCGTTGCGAACCGGGAAGCCTCGCCGGACCGGCCTTACAATGATGATCGACTCGGGGATGCCGCTGGCGGGTTTCACCGACTCGATTTCCAGCGCTGGCTCGCACATCGACCTGGTGAAGTTCGGTTGGGGAACGGCGCTGGTGACCCCGTTCATCGATGCCAAGCTGAACGTGCTGCGCGACGAGGGTATCGACGCCTACTTCGGCGGGACGCTTTTCGAGAAGTTCGTCGCCGCCGGACGTTTCGAGGATTACCTGAGTTTCTGCGGGCAGCTGGGCGTGGGCCACGTCGAGATCTCGGACGGCACGATCGAGATATCCCCCGAGGAGCGCGACGGCTACATCCGCCGAGCGGCTCGAGATTTCACAGTCATAACCGAGGTCGGATACAAGGACCAGGTAAGGGCCGGCGCCTCGGACGCTTCGGATCTTGCCCTCCAGGCGAGACAGGACCTTCAAAGCGGGGCGTGGCTCGTGACTGCCGAGGCCCGTGAGAGCGGCCAGAGCGGCATATGCCGCCCGGACGGAACCGCCCGCGAGGACATCCTCGACGCGTTCGCCTCGGCCGGTATCGATTGGTCGCAACTGCTCTTCGAGGCACCCACGAAGCGGCTGCAGGTCTATTTCGTGGAGATGGCGGGATCAAACGTCAATCTGGGCAACGTCGCTCCGGGGGACGTAATCGGCCTCGAGACGCTACGTCTCGGCCTGAGATCGGACACATTCACAAGCTTCACCAAGGAACGAATCAATGCGTAGCTCCAGCAACGTCTTCCATCTGGCGATACCCGTCCGGGACCTGGACGAGGCCCAGGACTTTTACGTCGGCAAGCTCGGCTGCCACCTCGCGCGACGCTACGAGGACCGGATAACCCTCGACTTCTTCGGCGACCAGGTTGTATGCCACCTCTCCGACGACTGGGACCGCAACCCCGAGCTCTACCCACGCCATTTCGGGGTCACCTTCGTCGATCGAAGCGAGTTCGACGCGGTCCTGTTCTGCGCCGTCAACCGGGACATACCGTTCTTCAAAGCCTGCGAACCAAGGTTCAAGGACATGGTCGAAGAGCACGTCACCTTCGTCCTGCGCGACCCGTCAGGGAACTTGATCGAGTTCAAGCACTACCGAGACCCAAGGATGATGTACTAATAGAGCATGATAAAAGTCAGCGTCTACTACCCGAGCGGCGAGGGGTCAACCTTCGACCACGAGTACTACCGAAGCAAGCACGTTCCTCTTGCGATGCAGACCTGGGGGCTGGCCGACTCTGAGATCGAGAAGGGGATCAATGGTCCGTACGTGGCCGCAGTGCACTTCCGCTTCGACTCACTTGACGCGCTGAATGCTGCTATGGCCGCGCCAGGCACTGCCGACGTGATGGCGGACGTACCGAACTACACGAACATCACCCCCGTCATGCAGACGAGCGAGATCGTCTCCTGACCTTTCGCTAGGGCGCTTCCGCGGGCTGCACGCTTGTCGTGGCTCGCGGGACGCCTCTGAGGCGGTCGGCGTCATTCTTCCCGCATTTCCTGGATCGCTCCACCGACCTTTACGAGGCTTTGAGACGGCCGTAAAGTTGTCGACATGCCGGCTGGTTCTGACCGCTCGAGACTTGACGTCGCCAAAGCGTTGCTAGCCAAGGCAGGAAGCACGAAATCCAGCGAGGAGGCGGTCGCCCTGGCACAGAAGTGCTACCGGCTTCTGGCAGAGCACATCAATGACTACGAGGACACGGCGGACGCTGCCGCGCCCGGTCCACGCAGACGCGAGCGGAGACTCCTACAGGACCGCCGCCGAGGTTTCGCCCCACCGGGCTCGTCTTCGCCTTCGACCCAAAGGCACTCGGGGGTCGACCAGTATCGAAGCTCTGCGGCTGGCGAGTTCGACGGGGCGCGCAAAGCGACATTCGACGTGCGGATCTGAACCTCCTGGTCGTAGGCGATGACCTGCCCGTAGCGCCGATACGGCTGGGGCGTAAAACGACGTGCCCCCGGGTCGCTACCGTAGCGGGGCGTGACGTTAGCTCTATCCGTTGTCCTCGCTGTCGCCGCGGTCGCAGCTGCCGTGTTCGCCTGGACGGCCAGGCGAGCCTCAGTCGGGCGCCGTCGCGACCAGGCACGTCTCGTGCGCCAGTCGAACCGCCTTCGAGACGCAGACGAGCTGGTCGCCAAAGCGGAAGAGCGCGCTTCTAGAGCTGAGAAGCGTGCGCTCGAAGCGGAGGAACGCGCGTCTAAAGCCGAGGAGCTCGCCCTTGAGGCCGCAGGCAAGGCTGCAACGGGCGGATCCAACCGCCACAGCGTTCCTGTGGATGTCGCGCTCGCACTCGAACGGGTTCGTGTCGAGCGCGAGTGGTACGAAGTCGCAGGTCCCGGCATAGAGCTTCCGTTCCCATGGGATGGATCCTTGGCCGTAGGGGTCGCGACGGAACTGGCGATCATCCGCGAAGTGACGGGCACTCCGAGCGAGCTGTCGACGGCATCGACCCGACCCTTGTATGACCCGACAGGGTTGCGGGTCGCGTGCGAGTTCCTGCGCTGCCTCGCCCGCTACGGCGACGAAATGTCCGTAGAGGTCACCGACCAAGGAATCGTCGTGTCGCAGTCCGAGGACCAGCTTCCTAACCTGGCCGAGCTCCGAAAGATAGCCGAACAGTCCGGTATGGCGATCTCCGCTGCCCTTGACGGAGCGAAGGTCTCGACACGGTTGCTTCTGGCCCCGGAGGCCTCGTAACTCCACCAGCTCCATACCCCCGACTGCCCGGCAACCCGAACGGGACTCAACCCGGCCCCGCAACCCCACGGACCTAGGTCAGCAGTTCAAGGGCCTCCAGGTCGATCGCGTGGCGGCCGTGGCGGTTGGCCATCGCCATGAACATGTCGTCGCCGCGAGGGGTGCGCCTGACCAGCATCGAGGCTGCTATCGCCATGATCAAACCTCCGAGGCTGTAGCGACGGTAGCTCTCCCACAAGGCGTTCCAACCGATGTCTATCCCGGCCGCCCCCATCCGCTCCTGGTAAAAGCGGACAAGATCAGTTTCGACCGCTGCCCGCCTGGCCGGCTCCAACGAAGCGCCGAGGAAGTAGCTGAGGTCGGCTACAGCAGGCCCGTGTGAAGCTGTCTGCCAGTCGACGACGTCGACTCGCTGTGGCGTGCCGGCCGGCGGAAAGAGCAGGTTGTCGAGACGAAAGTCGCCGTGCGTGACGGTCCAGGGTCCCGGCTTGACCGAGTCGAACACGTCGAGGCGTTCCATCAGGCGCTCGGCGGTAGCGAGCACTTCGGGGTCCACCCATTCGTGGTAGCGCGCGACGAATCCGGTATGCAGAGCCCGCACGAGGGCCGGCAACGCGCCTTCGGTCCCGGGGCCGCTGCGATGCAGCCAGTCGAGCGTCTGGAGCCTGTCGCTGCCCCATAGCGGGGCGTGGAGACCTGGAAGTTCGGATACTGCGAGGAAGGCTTCGTCGGTGCTGCAGCCGGCCAGCTGGTCGCCTTGGCGTGAAGGAGCAACGTCCTCCAAGACCAGGATGAAGTTTGCGCCGCCCGGGTCGAGCGACGCGTGGTAGCACGCGGGAGTCTTCACGTCCAGCTCGCCGCTGAGCTGGACGTAGAAGCTGACCTCTATCTCGTAGTTGCGAAGAGCGACCGCTGTCTCGACGCTTAGAGGATCCGACGAGGGAAGCTTGACGATCACCGATCCCGGGCCTGCGTGCTTTCTGTCGTATTCGAGGTGGCATCGCCAGCAGTCCGCCATCTGGCCGGTGCCTACCGCCTCGGCGCGCACGTCGGTCACGGTTGCCCCGCCGAGGACTCCCGCCATCGCGCTCGTGAGTCCTGGCGGGCTGAGCGTCGACGGTATCTCGCTCGGTGATCGAGGTTCGGTGTCGACGTTCACTGCGGCAGGGATCGCTCTACGACGGTGTCAGGAAAGTACTTGTGGTGTCGTGCCCCGGTGATCTCGTAGATGGCGCTGCCGGACCTCCCGTCGCCCGTTGTAACCCTTACCTGGGACAGCCCACCCCGGTGAAACGGCTCGTAGGGGCGATCGAAAGTTCCTTGCGCCTCGACGGCTATCACCCTGCCATCTTCGAGGAAAAACTCGCAGTGGCCGCTGAGGCCGACCGCCGCCTCGCCGTTCTCGCCGTAGCTCACCGGCCTGGCGTCGTCTGAGGTCCAGGTGAGTTCGTGGCGGAAATCCACGATCGGGACCGGATCGGAGCGGTCACTTCCGGCCCAGCAGCCGTCGGTGTAGATGCGGGTGCCGTTGGCCAACTCCCAGTGCCACACGCCGAGGAAGCCGTCGTCGAGTTGAATTTGCAGCCAGATCCATAGCGGGCATCTCCCGTGGTCGCGAACCCCCCACGAGTGGTCGCGTTGGCCAAACCACCCGTCAACGGCGAACGTGCGCCCCTCGACGCTGTAGGTGCCCTCGTATACACCGGATTGCAGGATGTGACTCTGGTCCCACACGAGTTCGTGCCCTGCGCGCAAGGTGCCCCGCCGCAGCCCGTATGGCTTTGTCCGCGCCCGGAACGTGACGTCGAGCCCGATCGCCGCCATGTCCGGATCGGCCCACAGCTTGATCAACTCGAACGGCTCGATCACCTCGACGCTCGCCCCGTGGACGCTAGGAGTGTGCGGATCGCCAGCGTCCGGGCGTTCAAGGCGACCGAGGATCTTTTTTCCTCCGACGCGACCCATCTGCAGCGAATCCATCGTCGCAGTTGCCGGGTAGTGCGCCATCGTCATGAACACGACGTCACCTGCAGCGTCTGGCCGATGCAACTCGAAAAAGTAACTCTCGCGCCACCACGGACTCGACTCGATGACCTCCCCGAGCGGCAGAGGGATCTGATGCACGAGAAGTTCGTCGTTAGGGGAGAGTGCTGGCATCAAGTACCCGACCCGGACCTCAATGGGGCGACGTGGTACACGAGGCGAAGGTTAGTCCTGGCCCCGTCACGCCGCCGTGATCTGACGACTAGTCAACTTCGACGCGGGCTAATACCCGGAGCCCGCCGTCGTAGCTGACGTAGCCGAGGAGGAAACCGCAGCGCTAACAGGGTTCCCGGAGGACGCCGACACCACCGTCCAGACACCCCCGAACGCGTGGATGTTCTCGCCGAGGGTCGTGTTCGGTGCCGTCGCTTTTATATCCTTGATGAACCAGTAGAGGGGATGGCCGTTGTAGGTGACCTGCATTTTCCCATTCGAGTCCATGATGTGGCCGATCATCGACGCGTTGACACCACTTGCGGCGGTCGGCGTGCCGGTCGTCAGGAGCGGTGGCCACGCAGCGGTGCACCCTCCCGAGCAGGAGCTCGACGTGGAGGTGTCCGTCGAGAACGAGTACAACGTCTTGCCGTTGCTCTCAAGGATGTTCCCGTACATTGAGTCGGCCAGCACTGCGATCGTCGGTGTGGAGCTCGCGGCGCCGGCAGTCGAACCGGCGGCGGATGTGGGGCTCGCGTACATAGTCGTGCTCGGGGCTGTCGTGCTCGTCGAAGCGGCGCTCGAAGGCGCAGAGGCGCTTGAGGTCTTGGTCGACGAGCCGCAGGCGGCGGCCACCAGGGCCATGCCTACAGCTACCGCAGCACCGGTCGTTCTCCTCATGGGTTGCACCTTTCAAGTGTGACGGCCGAGCTTGCCCGGCAAGGATTAATGCTTTGATCCGGATCGACGTACGAGGTCGACTCGCATTCCTACCTACGACTTGGGACCTTCGAACGGATTGCCGAAATTTCGATGGCAGGGCAAGCGTTGCGTCGCTGGTCTCCAATCCGATCGGCCCGGTGGGCCGTAGATAAGATGTGAGGCAAATGGGTATTCCTGTATCGAGCCTCTCCGACGAAGCGTTGCTCAGCGGGTTCGCGAGCGGGGACAGGGAACTTTCGGTTGCATTCATCCGTCGCTTCCAGTCGAGGGTCTACGGCGTCGCCTTGGCAGTCCTCGGTGACCAGACAGGTGCGGAGGACGTGGCCCAACAGGCATTCGAGCGGGCGTGGCGTCACGGGTCGGTCTACGACGCGAGGCGCGGGTCGGTCGGAACATGGCTCGCCGCTATCACCCGGAACCTGGCGATCGACTCCACCCGAGTGAAGAAGGCGTATCCGGTGGAGATCGGCGCTCTCCTCGCGGCCATGTCGGCCGGCCCGAATGACCCGGAGGACAAGGCCCTCGAATCGGAGTCCCGCCGCGAAGTTGGGCGAGCGTTGCGCCAGCTTCCACCCGAGCAGGCCCGGGCGGTTGTCCTCGCGGCCATGGTCGGCATGTCGGCGTCACAGGTCGCCGCGGCCGAGGGGATACCCCTCGGAACGGCGAAGACCCGGATCCGTTCCGCGATGAGGCGCCTCCGCGACAACCTTCGCGACCCCGTTCTCGACGTGCGAGTTGTGGAGCCGGCAAGTGACTGACATCTTTCAGCCTCCCGCTCACCCCGAGGCGCTACCCGAATTCGCCTTGGGTGTTCTCGATCCCGAGGAACGCACGTCTATGCTCGCGCACCTCACCCATTGCGCAACGTGTCGGGAGGAGCTGCACGAGCTGAGCGCAGTCGCCGATCGGGTGGCCGCGCAGGCCCCGCCGGTAGAGCCGCAGGCGGGCTTCGAGGACAGGGTGCTCGCTCGCCTCGACGGGGTCGGTGCTCCTCGTGCGTTGATTCCACACGGACTTGCCGCTTCCGGCGTCCGACGGGCGTCCCGCACGGCAGCCAATCGGGGTGATCAGCGGCGTTTCACATGGCGGCAGGTGGCGGCAGTCGCTGCGGCGGCGTCGATCGTGGTGGGTGCCGGCACTGCTATAGGTATGGCGGCAGGGAGCACTTCGAGCAACAACCCTGTGGCTACGGGCGCTACCACTG
Source organism: Actinomycetes bacterium (assembly GCA_021828685.1). Classification (GTDB taxonomy): domain Bacteria; phylum Actinomycetota; class Acidimicrobiia; order Acidimicrobiales; family Palsa-688; genus JAJZAM01. The sequence continues at coordinate 23,109 of JAJZDJ010000017.1, forward strand.
GAGGGTGGTACGCCACGCTTCTGGTCGGGCCGTCCGGGCCGGTCGGAAAGGTCTTCGTCGACTCCGACGGCCACCCCTGGATGTCGATGGGCATTTCGGGTAGCAATCTGGGCACCCTGCGTTGCGAGCTGGTTAGCCCGTCCGGGAAGGTCGTGACGCTCGGAACTTTCGAGGTGTCCTCCCAGGGTGGGTACTGGGCGACTTACATCCCCTCGGCAGCCGATGGCGCCACGATCGTCCGGTTGGTCGACACATCGGGGAAGATGGTGGCCACCGCTACGATGCGCTAAGCGACAAAAGGAGCTTGACCGGTGGACGACCTTGAAGTAGTAGCCCGTATCAACAAGCTGACTGAGGAGGAGCACCTCCTCCAGCAGGCCCACGTGGGCGAGCCCCTGACCGGCGATGAGCTCGATCGTCTGCGTTCGGTCGAAGTGGCCCTCGACCAGTGCTGGGACCTGCTCCGCCAGCGACGCGCCAGGCGGAACGCCGGAGCCGACCCAGACGACGCCGCCCTTCGAAGCGAGGACACGGTCGAGCACTACCGCCAGTGAGCGGAGTCTCGCTTGCTGCGCCTGCTCACAGGTTGAAAGCTAGCTTGAGGCCGGGAACCGGCCATTGCGTAGCGTAAAGGCGCCCCCGGCCCGAGGAGGTGATGTAGGCAGTGCGCATGTCCGGTCCTCCGAAGCAGATGTTCGTCACGAACGGGTCCGGTTCGGGCACTCCAACCTGCTCGAGGAGCGACCCGCCGGGGCTTATGACACTTATAGCGCCGGTGATCAGTGTCGCAACGCACACGTTGCCATCCGAGTCGACCGCCAGGGAATCGAGCAGCTGGTAGCCGTCGAAGCCCCACAACAACTGCGCCCCACCCGGTCCAATGCCGGTGCGGGCCACTTTCCCTGGGCTTTCGACGTCCCAGGCCCACACGCGGCCCGGCCCGGTCTCGGCCACGTACACGCGACTGCCGTCCGGGGACAGCCCGACGCCGTTTGGCTGGGTGAGAGGGTACACGACTTCCTCCACCGAGCTGCCGTCGGGTTTCGCGTAGTAGAGTCCTCCGAGGTCGTTCTCCCTCCGACGGGTCTTGCCGAGGTCGGTAAACCAAAAGCCGCCGGTTTGATCAAACACGATGTCGTTCGGTCCCCGCAACTGGTTGGCACCCACATGCGTGTAGATGTCTTTAACCGTCCCGCTCGTGGGGTCGACCCGCTGGATCCTCCCCCCGCTGTAATCGCTGGGCTGGTGCCCGGGCGCGAGCAGGCCGCCCAGGTCGTGCCACTCGAACCCCCCGTTGTTGCAAACGTAGAGCATCGAGTCCGGCCCGACGGCGATTCCGTTAGGTCCCCCTCCGCACACGACGAAGCGGTCGAGCGTCCCGTCCTCGACGTTGACTCGCGTCAAATGACCGCTGTAGATCTCGACGAGGACCACCTTGGAGTCCGAGGTCACGACAGGACCCTCGGGAAAAAGAAGCCCTTCGGTTATCAACTGGAAATCTGCCAACTCAAGCGCCTTTCTCGAAGTGTCTCCACCATTCGCGTAGGTGTCTAGCGAAGTGACATGCCCCCGTCCACTCCCAGCACCTGGCCCGTGACGAAACCGCTGGTAACCAGAGCGAGGATTGCTTCGGCGACGTCGTGCGGTAGAGCTGAGCGGCGAAGGGGTGCCTGCGAACGGACGGCCTCGCGAACGGCGTCCCAGTCAGCGGTCCACGGGGTGTCGACGAGGCCGGGGGCCACGGCGTTGACCCGTACCTCGGGTGCGAGCGCCTGGGCCAACAGAAGCGTCATATGGTTGAGGGCGGCCTTCGACGCCGCGTAGGGGATGGAACTGCCGACGGGTCGCACTCCCGCCAGCGAGCTCACGTTGACGACGACGCCAGACCCGTTCGCTCGTAGAGCAGGGAGCGCGGCCCTCGTCATGTGCCAAGCCCCAAGAACGTTGACGTCGAAGATCCTTCTCCAAACCTCGTCGGTGGCTGCATCGAGGTCCGCGTGAGGGATCACCTTCGTCGTTCCGGCGTTGTTGACGAGAATGTCGATCCTTTCGAAACGCTCGATGGTGGCGTCGACTAGCGCACGGCAGGAGTCGTCGTCGGCTACATCTCCCTGGACGTACAGGCCTTCGGGCAGGGAGTCGGCGACGCGGCGCCCTTCGTCAACCGACGAGGACGAGTTGACCACCACAGACGCGCCCGCTGCTGCGAAAGAGCGCGCAACGGACTCGCCGATACCGCTCGACGCTCCTGTGACGACCGCAACTTTTCCTTCCAGGTCCACGGTTTCCCTCCTTGGCTTGCGATGCTAGGCGGCGGACGAGCAGTCGTGGCGAGCCGATCGGCCGGACTTGGTGCTAGTAAGGGATGGTGCGGCTTCGTATTTTCACAGAACCACAACAGGGCGCGACCTACGACGACCTCCGCAGGGTTGCCCTCGAGGCGGAAGAGGCAGGGTTCGACGCTTTCTTCCGCTCCGACCACTACTTACGAATGGGGGGAGGAGACCCCGGCCCTGGCCCGACGGACGCCTGGATCACCCTCGCCGGGCTGGCACGCGATACCGAACGTATCCGTCTAGGCACTCTTGTCTCCAGCGCCACGTTCCGACTTCCGGGGCCCCTTGCAGTCGCCGTCGCTCAAGTCGACTCGATGAGTGGCGGCCGCGTAGAGCTGGGCCTGGGCGCAGGATGGTTCGAAGCCGAGCACCGCTCGTACGGTATCGACTTCCCACCAACGGGAGAACGCCTCGAGCGTCTCACCGAGCAACTTTCCGTCATTCGTGGCATCTGGGTGGCAAGCCCCGACGATCCCTTCGACTTCGACGGCCGCTACTACAGCGTTTCGTCGAACAACGGCCTGCCAAAACCTCTGCAGAAGCCACATCCCCCGTTGATCGTCGGAGGGGCTGGACCGAAGCGGACCCCCGCGTTGGCCGCCACCTTCGCCGACGAATACAACCTGCCCTTCGCCTCTCTGGAGCTCTTTACTGAACGCCAGACAGACGTCGAGAGAGCCTGTGAGGCGATAGGGCGCGACCCGAATACCCTCACCCGCTCCGTAGCCCTCGTAGCGTGCTGTGGCAGAACAGAAGCCGAGTTCGTACGAAGAGCGGTGGCGATCGGCCGCGAACCTGACGAGCTTCGCGCCAATGGGGCTGCCGGCGCCCCCGACGAAGTCGTCTCGAAGCTCGATGCGTACCGCCGAGCCGGCGCAAAGGTCGCATATCTTCAGATTCTCGACTTGGCTGACCTCGAGCACGTGCGCCTGCTAGCCGAAGAGGTCATTCCTGCGCTCGATTGACCGGCTCCGGGCCCTCGACGTGTTTGTAGCGCTATCGTCCCTCGGGTTGAACGCGCTCAGGCGTGCCTCACCTTGGTAGCCCAATCCAAGAAGCGCTGTATCTGCGGGTGCGACGGAGCATCCTGGGGTCTGTTCGGAACGCTCCCATCGTGGTTGCGAGGCTCGATTCGCGCCGCAAGATTGAAGCGGTGACGCAGCCGGTCGGCGTCGCGACGCCCAGCACCGGGCGGGACGAGCCCTCCGGGTTGACCATGACGGGTTGCCCAGGCGACCGCAGCGTTCACGTTGGTCGTAGCGTTTATGCCGAGTCGGTCAAGGGTCTCCAGGTCGGCCTCCGGTGGTATGGAGTTCTGGGCAACCGGCGGCGCAAGCACTGCGGCGAGCAACCTGGCCGGTTCGGCTAGGGAGCTGCGATGGTAGAAGTAGTCGGCTTTTGCTTCGCGCATCCGCCGGCGGAGAGCGTCGTTGAAAAAGTGCCCCGTGATCACGACTATCGCCAGGGTTCCGGGCGGCCGCTGTAGTCTCATTGCCCGGACAACGGCCACCCCGGGGAACTGGTCTCCGTTCAACTGGTCGTCGGCTGCGTCGACGATGGCGACGTCAACGCCTGCCCAGGAACGCCCGTCCTCAAGGGCGTCGTTGTGGTTGACGACCGCGACCACCTCAACTCCGGGATCAGCTGAAAGTACTTCCCTCATTCCAAGCCGGCCGATCGCTTCGTTGTCCACTATGGCAACCCGGACCGTGTGCACGCATGAAACTCTAGGTTGCGAACGCACTGGTCCGCGCGGTCAGCACGGGCTGAACGCGCGCAGCGCAGCATCCCACCACGCCGGGGGTGCTTATATATCATCTGACGGTTCGTGGCATCTCCGCTGGCATCACCTGCGGTCTCCACGCACCGCTCGCTATGTCTGTCATCGACTGGAGGCAGGATGGCAGGCATAGCGAGCGAACGAGCTCGCATGGCCGTAGGCTCGCCTACCGTGTCATCGCCGACGACGCCGCACCGCCCATCCGGACGCCGGCGCAGAGTCGGCGAGGATCGGATCCTGTCGCTTCCCAACGTGGTAACCACGGTGCGGCTGGTGCTTGTCCCGGTCTTCGTGTGGCTGCTGATACAACCCGGTCACCGCGACTGGTTCGACGCGGCGGTCCTGCTCGCGGTGCTGGGCTCCACCGACTGGATAGACGGGCAACTCGCACGAAGGCTCGACCAGGTTACGAACCTCGGAAAGGTCCTCGACCCGACGGCCGACCGGGTTCTGCTCGCCACCTCCGTGATCGGCATCCTCGCCGTCGGCGCTGTGCCGGTCCCGATAGCTGTTATCGCAATGGTCCGCGAGGGGCTGGTTGCTGTCGCCGCGATCGCGCTCGCAATGGCCGGAGCACGTCGAGTCGACGTGACCATGATCGGAAAAGCCGGAACGTTCGGCTTGATGTGCGCCTTCCCGCTGTTCCTGGCTGGCCATTCGACCGTGGGCTGGCATCATGTCGCAATCATCCTCGCCTGGATCGCGGCGACGGTCGGGCTTGTCTTCAGCTGGGCTTCTGTCGCCTTGTACGTTCCACTCGCCCGTGCAGCGCTGCAAGAAGGTCGACGAGCGAGGCAGGGAAGGAGTGGAGGGTCGTAAAGCTGTACAGCCCTTCCGCATTTGAGTAGCGTCTCGAACCGAGTCTTGACGCTGCGTCAACTTAGAGTGAGAGGGGAGAAAGCGACGATGGGACACTGCGATCTCGGCGAGGTCCGCCTGTTCTTCACCGAGGACGGTTCTGGCGACCCACCGATCCTGCTTATCCACGGATGGACGTGTGATTCACACGACTGGAGCTGGCAATTCGACGCTTTCACAGGTTCGCACCGTGTTGTGGCCGTCGACCTTCGCGGTCACGGTCGATCCAGCACACCGTCGTCGGGCTACAAACCGGCAACGATGGCAGCCGACCTCGCAGGGCTGGTCCGCTCCCTCGGCCTCCCCCCGGTCGTGGCCGTTGGTCACTCGATGGGCGCCCTTGTCGCCAGTGCCCTTGCGGTCGAGTACCCCGAGCTCGTACGAGCGGTCGTAGCCGTCGATCCCGCTTACGGGCTTGCCGGAGAGGTGGCCGCAGCGGTCCCTGCGCTGTGCGACGCTATGGCCGTCCCTGGGGGACTTGACGTCGTGGCGACAGTTTTAGGTGGCATGGAAGGATCCGACACGTCAGCGGCACTGCGCAATTGGCATCGCCGTCGGGTTCTCGGAATGGACCAGGAGGTCGTCGCAGCCTGCGCACGTGGGATGTACAAGGATGCCGACCAATTCGGTCTTCGACAGGCGGCATCGGACTATCTGCGGAAGCGTTCCTGCCCGACGCTTGCGGTGTGGGTGTCTGCTGAAGCCGCTCAGTGGGAGCAGTCCCTCATGGACAACCCATCGGACAAGTGCGTCAACTGGAGCGGGGCCGGCCACTGGCTCCACCAAGAGCGCCCCGAGGAGTTCAACGAGCTCGTACTCGCTTGGGTGCGTGTGTTACCGGATGCGGTGACCGGCTCGGGCCCAAACAACTAGTGGAGTCAAGTGTCCTTGACATCATCGTTAAGTCAAGGTACCTTTACATGGAGGTATAAAGACTTACCACAAGGAGGCCGAACAATGGAACAGCAAGCCGCAACCATCCACCTTCACCGCCGCCTCAGGCCGGCGCAGCCACTCCTCATCTACACCGTCGACGTCGACGGCCTGCCCGTCGCAGAATTGGCTGTCGCGCAAAGCTGCTCCCTCCAAGTCGCTCCAGGGCTACACCAGGTACAGGCGAGGGTTCTTTGGATGTCCAGCTTGAACCTGGAAGTTGAAGTCGACGCAGGTACGTCGGTCACGGTCGAGATCAGTCCTGATATGAGGCACCTGTGGAACATGTTCGCTCGACCCAAGAAGTTCCTTCAAGTCCAAGCTGCGTAGAGCACGTATCGCCGAAGCGCCGGACCTCGCCTTCGCGAGAGCCCGGCGCTCTCTGCGCTTCTGTGGTGGTCAGGTTCTCAGAGCGCGCCGTAGACGCGGATGCTCACGAGATAGGCAAGTCCGCTAGAAATGTAGATCGCCTCGTACGGCCAGTAGGTGGCGTCGAGGGATGCCGCGATCACGCAGGCAATGACGGATCCCGCCACGGCTACAATTGCGCTCGCACGAGAGGCTTTCAGGCGCACCAGTTCCTGACGCTCGTCGGAATGATGCGCTAGCACCGCTCCGACGTCGGAGTCTTGGGTGCTGACTCCAAACAAGACGACGACCGCCAGTAGTGTCACTAGCTCGCCGATGGGTATCGCCTCCCAGTGGTGCTGGCCGAGCCCCACCGAGAGCGAGATCGCAGTGCCGCCGATGCCCGCTATGAGCGGGACCCACAGCCGACCGTATTTGGTGCTGGTCATGTAGCCTCATCCTCCTCATTGGTTTCGAACATCTTCTCCACGGGCATCTCGAAGAACCGGGCGATGCGGAACGCGAGTGGAAGCGACGGCAGGTATCGTCCGTTCTCGATGGAGATAACTGTCTGGCGGGAGACGAGAAGGACGCTCGCCAGGTCGGCCTGGGACATCTCCCGTCGAACCCGTTCCTCGCGGACCCGGTTCTTCATGATGTAAAGTTACCTTGACATCACTGCGCTTGTCAAGGGTGTCTTAGCCTAGATCAACACCTCGCTCATTTGCCTGTCCCATCAAGATAAGTAATCTGCCTCAGTGGGGCAAGCAAATTCTCAGCGCCCTTTGTAGTGTGTCCTCCGTCACTCGATTCTAGTGACATCGAGGACTGCCGATTCCATGCGGGGGTCGGTTAGCAACAAGCGCGTCGACTGGAGTTGAGTTGCAAACCGTAGACGGACGTTCCCTTCCTTCAGGCGACGATCGAACAGATCAGGCATCTAGCTTTCGTCTGAGGCCCCGACGCCGCGGGTTGTCCCGAGACACGCTCATCGTGCGTGTTGCGCAGATCCTGTTGGGGATCACCCTGCTCGGATTGTGGGAGCTGGCTGCGGTCACGAAATGGCCGGATCCTGTATTGGCGAAGTCCCCTGGCCAGACATGGTCCTTCCTCGTCAAGTCGGCGAGCTCGGGCCAGTTGTGGAGTAACACCCGGGCGACCATGACGGCAGTGCTAATTGCATGGGTGCTCGCCGGCGTGGCGGGTGTAGTGGCGGGTGTCGCCCTGGGCCTTATGCCACGAGTTGAGCGGGTCTTGACTCCGTATCTCGATTCGGCGAACGCCATGCCGCGGATTGCATTGGCTCCGCTGTTCATCGTAGCGCTCGGCATAAACACCTCCGCGAAAGTCGCTTTGGCCTCCACGCTGGTGTTCTTCATCGTCTTGTCGGGCGCCCGTGCCGGTGTCAGGTCAACCGACGCCGAGTGGTTGCGGCTGTCGATTGTTCTTGGAGCGAGGAAACCCCAGCTCTTCGTAAAGGTGCTGCTTCCGGTAGCGACACCTGCGATCTTCGCGTCGCTGCGCCTCGGGCTGATCTACTCCTTGTTGGGAGTCGTCGGATCCGAGCTCATATCCGCACGCAGCGGCCTCGGCCAGCTGATTGCCTACTACTCCTCCACATTCCGGATGGAAGCCGTGTACGGGATACTCCTTCTACTGGCAGTGATTGCGGTGGTCCTTAACCAGGTCATGGGACTGCTCGAGCGTCGTTTGCTTCGCTGGCAACCACCGGCCGACCGTTGAACGAGCGATGCTAGCTCAAACCTTGATTGGAGAATCTCAAATGACCATGACATCGCCGACACGCTCGAACCTCGAGGAGCACGCGCAGACCTTGACAAGTGACACTAACGATGCGATCAGGATCAATAACGTGAGCGTCGCCTATGGAAGTGACGGGAGAAGTTCGCGCCCCGTCTTATCGGGCGTCAATCTCACGATCCGCAAGGGTGAGTTCACCGCACTAGTCGGGCGCAGCGGTTGCGGCAAGACCACACTCCTCAACGCCGTGGCTGGTCTGGTGGACCCGACCGAGGGATCGGTCACAGTCATGGGAGAGCCGCCGCGACTCGCGCGCCGCCACCTTGGCTTCATGCTCGCCCGCGACGCTCTACTGCCGTGGCGGAACGCGCTTCGAAACGTCGAGTACGGCTTGGAGTTGCGTGGCGTCTCGAAGGCGGAGCGCAGACAGACTGCACTTCACTGGCTGGGAGCGGTGCAGCTGCTGCACGCCCAGCATCTGTGGCCCTGGCAACTGTCTCAGGGTATGCGCCAACGTGTCGCCTTGGCGCGAACGTGGGCGCTCAACCCTGACGTGCTACTGATGGACGAGCCGTTTGCTGCACTCGACATGAACACACGCCAGTCGGTGCAACAGAAGTTCCTCGAGCTTTGGCAGAGCGAGGAGCACAGATCTGTGATCTTCGTTACTCACGACCTGGGTGAGGCCATTGCGCTCGCAGACCGGATCGTTCTTATAGGCGACGGCCGGGTCCTCGAGGACGTGACGGTAGGTATCGAGCGCCCCAGGGACCTGGAGTTCGTGTCCGCCAACCGGCGATACCAGGAGATCTACCACCAACTTCGTGCCCAGATCGGCTAACCCTTCAAGCGCCCAATAGCCGAACAAGCCAGGGTCTCCGCGACCTGATCGTCATCTCTCTTACATATCTACCCGGATCATCAATCACAAGGACAACCACAAATGAGATTCTCGAATAAATCTGTCGTCGCGTTCGTCGGAGTGTTGGCGCTCGGAGCCAGCCTCGTCGGCTGCGGTTCGTCCCAAGGCACGGCGACCGCCAGCGCGTCCAAGGCCACCCTGGCGAACGTGACCGTCGGGGATTTCCCGGCAAGCGCCCTGACGCTTCCGTTCGCGATTGCGCAGGACCAAGGCTATTTCCGCGCGGCAGGGCTCAACGTCCAGACCCTCATGGCGACGTCAGGCCCAACTCTGGTGTCAGGCCTGATCGGAGGCACGACCCAGATCGCCGTCGAGGTGCCTCCGAATGCCTTCCCTGCCATGCAGCAAGGTGAACCGATAGTCGCGCTAGCTCCCTACGGCCGACTCGACCTGGCCGTCGTGGCACCCTCCTCGGGCGGGATAACCAGTCTTAAGTCGCTCGTGGGAAAGAAGATCGGCGTCACAGCGCTCGGTGCGTTCACAGAGAAGTTCGCCCAATATGTGCTCCAAGCGAACGGAATCAATCCGAGCAGCGTAACTTTCCTCGCTGTCGGGGCTCTCCCGACCCAGGAGCTTGCTCTGCAGCACCATGAGATCGATGCATCGGTGTTCTCATCTGACGCAATCGCAGCCGCCGGAGCGCACGGCATCAACCTGCGGGTCCTCGCAGGATCGCTCGAAGGGACGGCCGGGACGCTCGGCAACGTCGGATTGCAGTCCTTCTGGGCCACTACGAGCGGGTATCAGCGCAGCCACCCGGCCGTCGTGAAAGGCTTCTGCACCGCGATGACCAACGCCGTCACCTTCCTTCAGAACGACGCGAACCGTAGCGCCGGCGTGAAGACGATAGAGACCCTCTTGAGCGTCCCGGCATCCGTCGCCGGACAGGTGTGGGACACCGTGCACCTGGCATGGTCGACCAGCGTCACGCAGGCCAAGTGGAACGCCAACGTCTCGCTGATCCTCGGCGGCTCCGCTAGTCTGGCTTTCGACAAGTTCATCGCCCCCGGCTGTGGCTGAGCCCTCCGGTAGGCTTCGCGTCTCCGTCGTGAGGCCTGTGATCCTGCCCGGGAGCCACCCCCATCCTGGTGGCCTTCCACTCGCTCGGGCTGAGTTGGTACTGCTCTCGAAACCAGCGGGAGAAGCCACTTGGAGCGGCGAACCCCAGGTACTGGGATATCTCCGTCAACGAGTAGCGCCCGTTTCGAAGGTGCTGCTCGGCGAGCTTTGCACGGACCTGGTCGAGCAGAGTGGTGAAAGATTCGTCGAATGCTCCCAGGTGCCGGTTAAGGGTTCTTCGGTTCATGCCGAGACTGTGCGCAACCTGCTCGGCGGAGCACCGACCCGCCGGCAGGAACAGCTCGATCATTGATCGCACCTGCTCCACCGTCGTCGCGTCCTTCGGGGTGCCGAGGGTTTTCAGTAGCTGTTGGGCGTACACCCGGAGGTTGGGATCTGACATCCGGTTGGGCGCGGTGAGGTCGCTGCGGTAGAGCACGGCACAGGTGAACGGCTGCTCGAACTGCGGCGCCAACCCGAAGAAACGTTCGAACACCTCCCCGTCCGTGGGAGCGTGACGGGCGAAGCAGACCGACGCCGGTTGCCACTCAGGCCCGAGAAACTCCCGCAGTATGCCGTGAAGGGCGCCGACCGCCAGGTCAAGAGACTGCGGGCACGGAAAATCCTCGCCGAGCTCGAAACCCACCGTGATCACCGCTACGTCGCTGCGCTCCGTCATCCGCAGACGCATCGCCTCGTTGTAGGAGTGCTCGTAGCGGATAAGCATCTCCACGGCGCTTCGCACATCCGGCTCCTCGCGTAAGACCAGGCTCAGCGGGCCGAGGCTGGAGAACTTGCGAAGTTCCGCCAGCCTCAAGCCGAAGTCGTCG
>JAJZDJ010000198.1 GCA_021828685.1 Actinomycetes bacterium
CAACTACGCGACCGCAATCGGGTACGGCTCCGACCCTGACACCTTCGACCTGTGGTGGCCGCACGTACACCACTTGATCGGCAAGGACATCCTGCGCTTCCACTGCGTCTACTGGCCCGCTCTTTTGATGGCCGCCGGGTTGGAGCCGCCGAAGCGGATCGCTGTGCACGGCTACCTGCTCGTCGGCGGGGAGAAGATGTCGAAGACGTCACTAAACCAGATAGCTCCAGGGGATCTGCTCTCCGATTTTGGCGTCGACGGGTACCGCTACCACTTTCTCAGGGATCAGACGTTCGGTCCAGACGGGGACTTCTCCTATGAGGCGATGGTCGCGCGCTACAACTCGGACCTCGCAAACAACCTCGGCAACCTCCTCGCCCGGGTGTCGACCGTCGTCGAACGCAAATGCGGTGGTGTCGGTCCGCCGCCCGACCCGGCCAGTCGCCTTGGCGCCGTCGCCGCCGACGTTTACCGCCAGGCTGCCGACGCTTGGGAGAGGATCGCGCCGAGTGAGGCGCTCGAAGCTACGTGGCGCCTGGTGCGCGAAGCCAACGCTGCACTCGAAGCAGCGGAGCCCTGGAAGGCGGAGCCGGGACCGCAGGTCGACGCGGTGCTTGGGGATTGCCTTGAGGTGCTTCGACTGGTAGCGCTCCTGGCGAGCCCGGCGTTGAGCAGGGCTTCACAGGAGATATGGCGCCGGATCGGACTTCCAGGCGAGGTCACCGAACAGCGCCTTCCGGACGCCGCCGCGTGGGGCGGATACCCGGGAGGCGTGCGTGTGGAGCGCGGGGCGCCTCTTTTTCCCCGGATAGCAAGCTGATCAGGCGCGAGAGGAGGAGCTCCCGTGTGGACCGACAGCCACTGCCACGTCGCTAATGACAAGTCAGGTGACGACACTGTAGATCGTGCGTTTGCTGCTGGGGTCCGTCGTGTGGTAGCCGTCGGCACCGATCGCAGCCACTCCCTCGCCGCAATCGCCGTCGCCGAACGCCACCGTGGTGTTTGGGCGACTGTCGGCTTGCATCCCCACGACGCCTCGCAAGGGGTGAAGTCCGTCGCTGATCTTCTTGACGACCCTCCGCCATGCGTAGTCGGGGTGGGGGAGTGCGGACTCGACTACTTCTACGAGCACTCGCCGAGGGACCTCCAGAGGGAGGCGTTCGCCGCCCAGATCCAGTTGGCTGCTGAAAAAGATCTGACACTCGTGGTGCACACGCGCGGCGCCTGGGAGGAGACCTTCGATATCCTGGCCGGCGAGGAGCGGCCTTCTCGGTGGGTCCTGCACTGCTTCAGCGGTGGCCCGGAGGAGCTACGCCGCTGCTTGGAGCTCGGGGCGTACGTGTCCTTCAGCGGCATCGTCACATTCAAGAAGGCCGACGACATCCGCCTTGCCGCCGCCGCCTGCCCGCTGGAACGTCTTTTGGTGGAGACCGACAGCCCTTTCCTTGCGCCGGTACCCCACCGGGGCAAGGCGAACGAGCCGGCGTGGGTGGCCTTTGTCGGCGCTGCAGTCGCTGAAATCCGCTCGGTGCCTGTCGATGTGGTCGAGCGTGCTACGTGGGATAACGCCGCTGCTGCCTTCCGCCTCGACGACGCCGCTGCCTTGCGCGACGCTGCCGGCGCCGTATGACTTCGCCTCCTCTCAGCCCTACGTCGGTATCGACGCTACTCTCGCAGTTCCAGATCCGCCCGAGCCGAGCCTTGGGGCAGAACTTCGTCGTCGACGCGAATACCGTTCGCAAGGTGGCGCGCCTGGCTGGCGTCGGCCCAGGGGATCGGGTCGTCGAGGTAGGTCCGGGGTTGGGGGCGCTCACGGTCGCCCTCGCGGAGACAGGCGCCCGGGTAAAAGCTGTCGAGGCCGACCGCCACGTTCTCGAGGCTTTGCGGGCCGTTCTCGGGGGATCGGCGCACGGCGAGCGTGTCGAGGTCGTCCACGCCGACGCGATGGGCGTCTCATGGGAGGACCTTCTGGGGGCTGTTCCCGGCTGGGTGCTCGTGGCGAACCTGCCGTACAACATATCCACCCCGCTCATTGCGGGTGTCTTGGACGGTGCGCCGATGATCGAGAGGATGGTGGTCATGGTGCAGCGTGAGGCCGGGGAACGCCTGGCGGCGTCGGTGGGTACGGCGGCCTACGGTGCGGTGTCGGTCAAGGTCGCCTACTGGGCGGAAGCGAGGGTCGTGTCGAGTGTGCCGGCGAGTGTTTTCCTGCCCCGGCCAAACGTAGAGTCCGTTCTTGTGGACATCCGTAGACGCCAATCGCCGGCGGTCGACGTCGCGACGGCGAGCTACGACGAGATCTTCGCGCTCGTCCGGGCCGGTTTTGCCACCCGTCGCAAGATGCTGCGACGCGCTCTCGGACCTACCGTCGGCGCGGAAGCATTCGAGATTGCCGGGGTGGACCCGCGGGCCCGGGCAGAGACTTTGGACGTCCAAGCTTGGGGCAAGCTGGCAGCGGCGGTTCGTGCGGTGCGCGTGTGGAACTGACGCGTGAGCCGGTAGTTGTAATGGCGCCGGCGAAGCTGACCTTGACACTTCGTGTGACGGGAACCCGGAGCGACGGATACCACCTGATCGACTCCGAGATGGTCACGTTGGATCTTGCCGACTCTCTGGAGATATCCGCCGGCGACAGCCTCGTGGTCGTAGGCGGGGGTGAAGCGGTGCCGGACGGGGAGGACAATCTTGTGCGCCGCGCACTACGCTTGGCGGGGCTTCGGGCGTCTGTCGTCCTGCGAAAGGCGATCCCTGCCGGGGCCGGCCTCGGCGGCGGCTCGGCGGACGCTGCTGCGATCCTGCGTTGGGCCGGACTGCGCGACCTGTCCCTGGCGGCCACATTGGGCGCCGACGTTCCGTTCTGTCTGGTCGGCGGTCGGGCTCGTGTTACCGGGATCGGCGAGAACGTTGAACCCCTCGACGTCGGGATGGTGACTGGCAACGCCTACACGCTTCTGATTCCCCCGATCCACGTGTCTACTGTCGAAGTGTTCCGGACATGGGATCGCTTGGGCGGACCGCGCGGCGACAACATGAACGACCTCGAACCCGCGGCGCTTTCTGCCTTCCCGGCGCTCGCCGAGTGGAGGGACCGGCTTGCCAACGCGACGGGACGGACCCCCCGCCTCGCTGGAAGTGGGGGCACGTGGTTCGTGGAGGGTGCCTACCCGGGCGAAGACCGGTTGGTGGTCACGGTAAGCAGCTGAGACGTCCGGTCGAACCGGGTGCGTCGAAGAACAAAGATCCCTAGCGGCCCGCTCGGCGCTGCCAGCGCGTGGCCTTCAGCATCTTCTTGTGCTTCTTCTTGCGCATGCGCTTACGGCGCTTCTTTATCAGCGATCCCATTGCGGTCGCTCAACTTAGTCGCTCCGGGCCGGGTGGAGCCAACCGCTGTCCGTATGGCATCCTGGAGCGGTTATGGGGGTCAACCGACGCAGCGAGATAACGATGACCGCCGACGAGATCGAAGCGTTTCTCGTCGAGCAGAAAATCGCCACGATGGCGACCATGCACCCTGACGGTTCAATCCACGCGGTGGCCATGTGGTACGGATTCCTCGACGGCGTACTGACCGTCGAAACAAAGGCAAAATCCCAGAAAGTCCAAAACCTGCGCCGTGACCCGAGGATCACATTCCTCGTCGAGGCCGGCGAACGCTACGAAGAACTGCGCGGCGTGGAAATCGTCGGGAGGGCGAGGATCATCGACGACCCCGAGGCCATCTGGACGCTCGGGTTATCGGTGTGGGAGCGCTACATGGGCCCTTATGACGACTCGAAGAGGGACGCCCTCGCCGCGATGCTCAGCAAGCGGGTGCTGGTCAGCCCCGAGGTGACCCGGGTCGTTTCCTGGGATCACCGAAAGCTTGCTTGAACGTCGAGGGCTTCCTTTTGCTGGCTCGAGGCGCGGGGACAGCCCTGCTCGGCGGACTGTGACCGTAATTGCACGAACAATGTACAATTACGGTCACAGTCGTCGAGTTTGGCCGTCCGGGCGAGCGAAACGCTTCTAGCTGGATTGGCCTGCCGGTTAAGACTTCCGAAGTCTGGCGAAGCGGCACGTTCCTACCAGCGAGCGAGATTCCGCAGGACTTGAGGCTGGCGCTTCGACCAGTATCGAGCAATGTCGTCACCTGACACTGGGAGCGCTGGGTCCGCCTCGACGTCGTCGAGGTAGCCGAGGGCCCTCACGACTGTCATCAAGGTCTCGTCGGGGTTCCGGGGTTCGTATTTCTCCAGGAGGAGTCGGAGGGCTTCCTCGGCGGGAATCACTCGCCGGCGGTCCAACTCCATCAGGTCGAAGTAGTCGCGCAACGCGCCACGGTCCATGATGACCTTCATCTTCATGGCGGCGATGTCTTCGACCCCCGCGACCTTTATGCCGGCTATTACCGTCGGCTCGACGAGAACGTGATGCGTCGAAGCGTCCAGAAGCTGGATTTTCGTGTTCCCGAAGAGGCCGTTCAGTGTCCTTTCATCTTGCTCGGTGACGGCAAAAAGGCCAGCCCCCTCGATGTGCGCCCGCGCTGCCGGTATGTCCTCCTGGTGGGCCAATGCAAAGTCAAGGTCGCGACTGACACGGTGCCCGAGGTGTACTGCAAGAGCCGTGCCACCGATCAGGCGTGCGCTTGCCGGTAACACCGGTGCGAGCACTATCCAGGATCTGGCCGCGTCACCAGGCAGGTAAGGAAGGATTGGCACAAGGTCGTCAGGCCATTCCATCCAGACCCTCCTCCACCTGGGAAAATCTGGGTCCGCCGTCGACTGCTCCGTGAGGTGCCCCTTGCCTCGCGGGCGGCCATGTTGGAGAGCATGAACTATTCACGGCTATCCGCCAGGTTCATGATCAATCGCTTATGGGCTTTGTCGATGCCGCGAATCGCGCAGGCCTTGCGGATAGCGTTGACAGGAAGGTGTTCAGCGGCCCAGACGACCGCATCGGGATCATTGGTATTCAGTAGCCGGGAGGCCACGTAGTCGGCATTCTCTGGCAGGCGGAGGTTGTTGTGCGCGGCGTTCCAGAAGTGGTGGCGCAACCTCGCAGGGACAATCCTCGGATCGCTAGCGCGCCTGGGCTCAGGATGAAGCTGGACTTTTCGAACATCTGACGCAACGGACCGCCAGTCGAAGCTTCGCAAGTTGAGAGCAACCACATTTACTGTGCGCGCGCCGCCTTCCGGAAGCACCCTTCGCTCGACGCGGAGCAAGTCGGCTTTCTCTAGGGAGCCAAGCGCATTCCCAACTGTCGTCGGGCTCACGCCGGCGGCTCTGGCTATAGTCCGGTTCGAGCGCACGCCGCGGGGCTTGGCTGCCAGGGCGGCGAGCACCTTAACGGACTCGCGGCTCAGGGTGCCAACCGGTTTAGCATCACCGAGCGAATCGCTCAGGGCTTCGAACTGGGCAGCGGTGAGGATCACACCGCGCCGGCCGACGCAGGGATTCATACCAAGCCGTTTGATAGCACGGTAGACCCGTGGCGGGCTTGTTCCCAAGGCCCCGGCTGCGGTTGCGACCGAGTAACTGTCCATATTGTTATTGTACTAGCCGAGGTCTTAGTCCTTCGGGCTGTCTCGGGTGAAGCCTCCGAGACTAGACTTCTCTCGATCGGAATCCCTTCCTGAGCTCGGTCAGACCTGAAGAGCCTTCGGGGGCGGGACGCCCATCCGCGGTGCTGCGACCGCTTGCTCAGGCCATCGGCGGCGTGATACGACGGAAAGCTTGCGAAGCAGGGCGATCGCACCAGGATCGTCGTCGCCGGG
>JAJZDJ010000199.1 GCA_021828685.1 Actinomycetes bacterium
AGCCTCGAAGAAGTCCCGGGAGGCTTGTCAGCATGGCTGTCATATGTTGGTAAACCCCAACGGCAAGTCCGACGCGACGTTACGGCGCCGAGCGATACTTCGTCTGGCGGCGAGTCGCCGAAGGGCGCTCGACCTGCGAAAGGTCAACGCATCCCGAAGCCGGTCGGTAGAGAGTTGAGAGACCTGGAACGACGACTTGCCCGGGCGATACGCGAGAGGGACCTACTGGCCGAGAAACTGCTCGGAATGGTCGATCACCGTCAGATCGCCGACTTGTCGGGCAAGCTCGCCGACGCGTCAGCAGAAGTGGACATGCTCGAGAACTCCTGGCTCGAGCTCGCAGAATCAGCCGAATAGTCGGAGTATTTCGATAAAGGTAACCGCTCGCCACGTACCGCCGCATGCCCACTCACGCAGGGCGATGGTGCCCCCTACTTTCTCCTGACGTCGACTACGGTTCGAGCGTGACAAATCCGCCTGCAACTGAAGGCGCAGAGGCGCAGCCACCGCCGGGGACGGGAGCCTCTAGGGCTGCCATCGAGCATCACTACGACGTCGGTAGAGACTTCTACAGCCTCTGGCTGGACTCCGAGTTGGTCTACTCGTGCGCCTTGTGGCCCGATGGGGGCGACACGGATGAGGACCTCGAGAATGCGCAGCGAGCGAAGATGGCGTGGCACGCGGATTCTGCTCACTGTGAGTCTGGCGCCCGGGTGCTCGACGTGGGCTGCGGGTGGGGGGCCTTGGCGCGCTACCTCGTGGGTGAGCGCACAGTCGGCCACGTCACCGGCCTCACCCTCAGCTCGGATCAGGCGGGTTCGGCATTTGGCGCTGAAGCAAACGACGATGACGGCACCGTCGACATTCGCCTCGAGGACTGGCGGGATCACAAGCCTGACGCCCTCTACGACGCGGTCGTGTCAATCGGCGCTTTCGAGCACTTCGCCCGCAACGAACTGCCAGAGCAGGAGCGTCGAGCCGTCTACCGAGACTTCTTCGACGCGACCGCAGACTGGACCAGGCCAGGAGCATGGATGTCGCTCCAATCGATCGCATACGAAGACGTCGACCCCGACCAGGTCCAGACGATGCCATTTCTCACGGAGGAAATTTTCCCGGAGTCAGGGCTGCCAAAACTCAGCGACATAATCGCGTCAGCGGAACCGAGCTGGCGGGTCATGGCCTTGCGTTCCGACCCTGACCACTACGCTCATACGCTTAGACTCTGGCAACGGCGTTTGGAGGCCAACTCCGAGGCCGCTACAGATCTCGTCGGGAGGTCCACCTACCGGCGCTACGTCCGATACCTCAGACTTTGCCGGGCACTCTTCGATGAAAGGGTCTGCACTTTGTACCGAATCAGCCTGCAGCGCCGTCCACGACCCGGCAGCGATGCCTCTCGGGCAGCCGAGGGCCAGCTGTGACTGAGGCGACCGTCAACTCGAACGTAGCGGCCCATACGAGTCGGATCACCCGTGAGGTCCTAGACGAGGCGGCCGCTGTCCTCCTCGAGACTCACCTTGCTCGAAGCAAGGAGTGGTTCCCGCACCAACTCGTCCCTTGGGAGCTGGGGCGCCGCTTCACTGACGACGACGACGGACGGGTACCCGAAGTCACGCTCGAAGACGGCGTTGCCAGCGCCCTATGGGTCAACCTCCTCACCGAGGACAACCTTCCCCACTATTTTCAGGCGATCACGGCGACCTTCGGCGCTGATTCGGCCCTCGGCGAATGGAATCGACGCTGGGCGGCCGAGGAACAGCGCCACTCGACGGTGATGAGGGACTGGATCTGTCTCACCCGTTGCCTGGATCTGGTGGCTCTCGAGCGGGCGAGGATGCGACAGGTTTCAGTCGGATTCGCATCAGAAACGCGTTCGGTGAGCCTGATCGACGGCGTCGTCTACCTGGCGCTCCAGGAGCTCGCCACCAGGGTCTCGCATCGCAACACCGGGCGGCTCCTGGAAGATTCGTCCGGGGTCGCAATAATGAACCGTGTAGCAAGCGATGAGAATCTTCACTACCTGTTCTATCGCGACCTTGCCTCCGCCGCGCTCGCTGTCAATCCGTCGGAGGTGATCAAGGCTATTGACCGCCAGGTCTGCTCCTTCGAGATGCCAGGCGCCGGCATCGAAGGCTTCGCCGGACATGCCGCGTCAATTGCTTCGGCCGGGATTTACGACTTCGCCGTCCACTACGAGCAGATCCTGGTTCCCCTAGTGCTTCGTAGCTGGGCGATCGAATCACTCGGCGATCTGGACGCCGACGGTGAGGCCGCGCGCTCGCACGTGCTCGCACGGATCGCCCGCACAGGCAGAGTCGCGGACCGCATGCGGGCGGCGCAGCAGGACAAGCAGGACAAACAGGACAAGAGCGCGGCGTGCCCCACCGCTGGACGGCTCCTAGTCAGTTGAGCGGGCTACGAGCTCGGCGAGAACGCGGCGCAACTCCACCGTCGTTCGATCCGCTCGGGTATGTATCTCAGCTGGATGGCGCGCAGCGCCCCGGGGATTACCCGCCCCTGGTAGTGGCAGGGCGAGCGTCGCCATCGATTCCTGTATGCGGAGGTCTTCCTTGAGGACTTCGAGCTCGAAGTCCACGGCCTGGAGCATCCTCTCTTCGTCGCCCGCAAGATCATTGCGCCAAATTGTCGAGAATATCCGGCAGTATTCGTCGGTCTCGGGGCACACGAAGAAGCCGATGACGTTGGTGCCTCCGGCTTCGACATAATCGATCCGAAGAGAGAGATGAAATGGAGCGACGTAGCGGTATAACAGACGCCGGGTCTGATTGAGCGGACGCTCACCTCTTGCGACCGCAGGGTCTTCCCTGTTCGCAAACACATGCTCGTAGGACGCACTGAAAGCGAATTCACCCGCTACGTTACTACCTGGGCTGCGCCGGACATCGAACCTTCCCACCACCTTGTCCTCTCCGGCGCCGAAGGTACCAGCGTGCACGAACGGAAAATGTGCGGTGTCCAAGAAGTTGTCGGCGAGGAGGCCAGCGCAGCTCCTGGCGCGCAGGACCGGGAGATCGCCGGCCATGAAAGTGGTGTCGGATGCCTCTGGAAGTTCCGGTAGCGTCACCCCGGGGGTTGGATCGTCTAGGCAAACAAAGACGAGGCCGAACCGCTCCTCGACGCCACCCACCTGGCGGAGGCACGCCCGGGAAGGGATGGCTGTGTCGCTCGGAAGGGCAGGGATCTCCCTGCATTCACCCGACGGTGAGTACAGCCAACCGTGGTAGCCACATCGCAGGCCGCCCGCTTCGACGCTCGCCTTGTGCATTGGATAACCGCGGTGCGCACAGCGGTCGTAGAAGACGCGCACCCGGTCACCCGAGCGAAACACGACGAGGTTCTCACCGAGCAGGAGCACTCCCGTGGGGGACTCCGAGATATCACGGCAGCGAGCGACAGGATGCCAGCAACGCCGCAACGCCACGTGGGTGTTGTTGAGATCCATCTACGGCAGTGACCTTATCGACGCCTTGACTGTGTCCATTGTTGCCTAGCGTCGCAAGTTGAGGTGATCCGAGCAAGTTGGCAGGCCCCGAGCCGTGTTGGATGCGCCGACCCTAGGCGGGAGGTGCCCCGGGTCGGCCATAAAGGTAACCTTGCATCAGGTCGACGCCTAGCGATCCGAGGACGGAGGCCTGCTCGGGAGTCTCCACGCCCTCGGCCACCACGAGCAACCCGAGAGAATGAGCCAACGACACGATTCCCGACACCAGCGTGCAGTCGGACTCCGGGTCGCGTATCGCAGACACGAACGAGCGATCGACTTTGAGAACGTCGAAAGGAAGTTGATCGAGGTACGAAAGCGAGGAGTAGCCGGTACCAAAGTCGTCAATCGACAGACCAATACCAAGTTCTTTGATCTGCGAGAGGACTGCCGAAGCGAGCTGAATGTTCTGGATGAGAGACGATTCGGTTACCTCGACGAAAAGGACCCCAGGAGGCAGCCCGGTGTCAGCGAGCACCTCTCGAACAGTAGAAAGAAGGTTCTGGTCGCAGATCTGGCGGGGCGACAAGTTGACTGACACTGTGGCTCCACATCCGGCCGCGTGCCATTGTGCCGCCTGTTCAGCCGCCTTACGCAGCACCCAGGCGCCAAGGTCGACGATTAACCCAGCCTCCTCTGCTGCCGGAATGAATACGCTCGGTGGAACGGCTCCCCGTGTGGGATGCTCCCAGCGTAGGAGCGCCTCGTAGGAGGTGACCTCCGCCTTCTGGTTGACAATCGGCTGGTAGACGACACGGAACTGGTCTCCAAGCAGCGCCGCGCAGAGGTCCTCCCGCAGCTCCAATCGCTCCCGCGCCTTCTCTCTCAATGCCGTGTCAAAGATTTCGACGCGGTTTCCTCCGATCTGCTTTGCGGCGTACATCGCCAAGTCGGCGCAAACGAGTCCGTCCACTACCAGCCGGTCGGCCTCGATGACCGCTACACCCGCTGACGCCGTGAGGTTTAAGGTGTGGCCGGACGAACTGGGGTCTGTCAGCGTCATCGGGTAGGAAAGCCTCTCGAGAACCGTCTCGGCGATAGTCGCTGCGGACACGATGTCCTCAATGCCCGGGCAGACCATTACGAATTCGTCTCCCGCCAGACGACCCACCTCGAATCCTTTTGCGGAGGCAGCTCTGGACAGACGTTTGGCGACGACTGACAGAACCTCGTCGCCAGCGGTATGACCCAACGAGTCGTTTACGTACTTGAACGAGTCCAGGTCAATAAAGATCACTCCTACCGACTCCGAACGGCCTCTGGATAAGCGCTTCATCAATTGCTCCACGCCAGACCGATTTGGAAGTCCGGTGAGAGAGTCGTGAGTAGCGGCGTGCGCGAGGCGCTCTCGCGCACTCCTCGTCTCGGTAACATCGGTAATAGAACAGACCGTTGCGTAGCACCCATTTTGGTCAGCAGACGCCAGGGGCCTGGAATTTACGGAAGTCCAGACGACTCCATCGGGGGTGGTGATCCCGCAAACAACGTTGGTACACGGCGTCCCCGTACGAACCGTCTTCAGTGAGGGCCAATCAGAAGGCAGTATCTTCGCGCCGTCTTCATCGACGATGTCCCACTTCAGCGCAGCGGCATTCGATCCCACTACCGGTCCGTCCAGATGCAAAATCCGTTCGGCGGCTGCGTTTAGGAACTCTACGGTTCCGTTAGAGGCAAGTACGATGACGCCTTCGTCGAGAGCCTCGACTACGGCCGCATGCCTGTCCTCCAACTTTTTGTGGGCGGCTTCACTTGCCTTGCGGTCGGTTACGTCGGTAATCACGACGATGCATCCCGTTGGTACATCTGCTTCGTCGCGCACGAGCGTCACCGAGATATGGGCCGGGAATCGCTCCCCGTTCGCCCGAACCAGGTCGGCCTCGCGGGCAAATGATCCACGCCTAAGTAGGTGTCGCCAAGCGGACGCGGCAATATTGTCGGATCCCTTAAAGACATCTTTAAAGCGCTGGCCCTCAACTTCATCGGGGGAGGTGCCGAATATCCGTTGCGCACCTCGAGACCAGGACGTGATCGTCAGATTTCTAAAGCGCGTTCCATCAGCGACGATCACTGCTTCGGAAATAGCATCTACCAAAGCAGCCTGGGATCTGAGCTTGCGCTCGGCCTCCTTGCGTTCTGTTATGACCCTCGCTACGGCCTGAAACGCAGGACGGCCGCCCCATGTGGTTGCTATCGATGTAGCCTC
>JAJZDJ010000018.1 GCA_021828685.1 Actinomycetes bacterium
CGGCCTCCGAGGCCGACGACCCCGCCGGCGAGTAGGCCGGTTCACGTCCCCATCGGGCTTGGTACCATGGTGAGTCGTGCGGGTGTAGTTCAGCGGCAGAACATCAGCTTCCCAAGCTGAGAACGCGAGTTCGACTCTCGTCACCCGCTCCAATAGCCTCTTCCCTGATGAAAAGAGGTATTTCGAGCGACGATCTCGCGGAGATGTTCGCCACCTTTCGCCTCCATTCGCCCCTCTTCTGCACGGTTCACTGTCGCAGAAGTGCCGCTGGTTGGAGAGTATCTGCCACCAGTGACGCGAGCGAGTGTCACTGGTCGACGCCCGACTCACGCCCTCTATCTGACAATGATCCCATCCGCCTGAGGATTCGTCACCGATGTCGGGTGAATGGGAGGCACGCCCATCGACCCGCGAGTCAACCGAGAAGCTCGGGCGCCGGTCAGCCGAGCACCGTCTCAGATGGAAACCCAAGCTCCAGGGATCGAGACCCGGGCGACCCACCAGGACTCCAGGCACCCAAAGGCCTTGAGGTCACTGGGGCTCTCCAAGTCGTTCGATGCGAGAAGGTCCGTCGCATCTCTGTTCCTGCCAGTTGCGACCCTTTCTGCTCAATTCCCGTGGGCAAGACGTGGACAGGCCCCTTTCCGAGGTGCTGCGAAGGTCCCCGGGGACCGCGCAGTCCCCTGGCATCTTGACCATGAATGGGCCGCGAAAAGCGCGAAAGAGATGTGAAGAAGGGAGTTGACACCGTGTAATTACAGTGGTGTAATGCCTTAGCAGTCGTTCACGCGGAGTGCCAAGGAAGTCAGTCCGTGCAGTCCGGCTTCAGAAAAAGAACGAGAGGTTGGTGGCGACCAACCCCTCGTTCACAAGGATGCCCGCCGGGGCGGTGCTCCTCTCGTTGTAGCGACCTGAGAGTAGCGCACCGGCGGGCCTAGAAGAAAGGACCGCCATGGCGATCT
This sequence comes from Actinomycetes bacterium, assembly GCA_021828685.1. GTDB lineage: Bacteria > Actinomycetota > Acidimicrobiia > Acidimicrobiales > Palsa-688 > JAJZAM01. The sequence continues at coordinate 963 of JAJZDJ010000018.1, forward strand.
CCAACAACTTGGGCACGAGCCCAACTCCCTCACCCACTGTCGAACATGCGTTCGGCGTCTTCGACCGTGAGCTCGGTCTCGATCCTGACGAGCGAGCTCGTGCTCAGGAGTTCCACCGCGAACTCACGAGTCGCTTGAAGGAAGCCGGCGTGATCGTCGACGCCTTCCTTCAGGGCAGCTTCGCCCGCAAGACGATGCTGAAGCCTCTGCGAGACATCGACAAGGTAGTGATCCTGCACCCGCAGCATGAAGACCTTCAGATCGCCCCCGATGGGGCCGTCAAAGCCGCCCAACTCGTCGAAGGCGTATTGACCTACGAGTATCCCGACGCAGCTATCGAGCGAGCCCGCCATGCGATTCAGCTGGACCTCGGCGAGAACACCTTCGGTTTCGACGTCGTTCCGGCCTTCGAAGGGCGCGACGAGAGCGACGACGTCATGATCATGGACCTTGCTCCGGAGAAGTACCCCTGGAAGCGCTCCAACACGCGGACATTGATTGACGTAGTTGCTGAGCGAAATGACAAGTGCAACGGCTCATTCGTCCACCAGGTGCGCTTCATGAAGCACTGGGCACAGCGAACTCTCGATGAGTCACTGCCCGGACTGCACGTCGAGTCGATCGCCTTCCTTGCGATCGAAGGTGAGATGCCCCACGCCATCGCGGTTGCGCGAATCTTCCGAGTCGGCGCGCAGTTGCTAGGTGGGGTCGGATACACCGACCCAACCGGAGTCGATCGCCTCTCGGGCAAGTTGGACCAGGTCTCGCGCGAGGCGGCGCGCCAGGCTTTCGCCGAGGCTGACGCGAAGGCCAATCAGGCGCTACTCCTTGACTCCAACGGTCGTACCGAGGAGGCATTGGCCCTCTGGTATGAGATCTTCGACGAGCCCTTTCCTCGGCGACAGCTCACGGGCGAGGAGTACCTCACGAACCTGAGTCTTGGTGCGCCGGTCTCGACGGGTATCCGGCCAAAGAAGCCTCAGACGACTCCGACCCGTCCGTGGGCGCCGTGAGCGTCGTCTGGCGCCGTGAGCGCATCCTCCGAGATCCTCACGGCGCCGCCGCGTGGCTCAACAGCGGAGTCGTCTATGGCGGACACGTATCCGTGCTTTCGACTTCCGTTCGTTGCGTTGTGTTCACGGTTGTGTTCAAGCCACCGCCGGTTCGATCATTGGCTGGGTATCCGATTGAGACGGCGAGGGTCGTTGTCATGACTTCCGGTGATCCACTCGCCATACCAGGTGGAGCTCGGAAGACCTGGCGGCACAAGTACCCGTGTCTTGCAGGCCCAGGACCTGGACGGATTCCCCAAGGCTTCATTCCTTTCGAGTCGCTCGTTGGCGCGCTTTGCCTCTGGTACCCAAAGGATCCGCCAGCCCTGCGGTGGGATTGGAGCAAGGGCCTGGACGACTACGTACGAGTAGTCCAACGACACTTGTGGTGCGAGGAGTTCTTCCGGCGCAATCTGCGTTGGCCCGGTGAGGAAACGCCTCATGGCGAGCGAGCTGACGGTCAGCCGCATCCGATCTTCTCGGAGAACCTGAGGGACTTGACGTCATGACGGCATCCGTTTCTTCGGTGACGATCAACCTTGTCATCGTCGGTCTCACCGCACTAGTCACCACTGCGTGCAATCAGTTCGTGACGAGGCTGCAGGCAGCCTCCGACCGGAAGAGGGAACACTACGCACGTGCAGTCGAGACCCTGGTGGCGTGGGTAGAATTCCCTTACCGCGTACGCCGTCGGGTCGACGACTTGCCAATGACCCTCTCCGCTCTCGCGAACCTTGGACACGACCTGCAGGAGCAACTTGCTCGAGACCGGGCATGGATTGAGTCCGAGAACCGCCGAGTCGCAGCTGTGTACGCCATGGTTTCGGCTCAAGTCAGGATTCTGGTTGGACCTGCTGTCAGTGACGCATGGCGAACGGCGCCGGCGTCTTCAGCTGCTTCCATGGTGCTCGGAGAGTGGGGACCCAGCGCCGACGCGACTCAGTGGATCGAAGAGCTCCAAGGGGCAATCTCCTGGAGGTTCCGTTGGGGCCACCGGCTTCGCAGACTCCCTGAGGCTAAGAGAGAAGAGTAGTCCGCAAAACCAGGCGGAAGACCATTCGAGTTCTGTTCCGGAGTCTTCGGGACTGCCTCCGGGTCGTCGCAAGCCGGCGACCTCGCCGGGCTCAGATGCCTTCGTCACACTTCTCGGTCAAGATGTCGGGGTGCCCAGTGAGAAAGACGAAGTGTCCGATGTTCGCTGGGCAGCTCTCGCGGGGCCGGCCGCATTGGGACGATCGCTTCTGCTCACCGAGGGCGATCGTGTGCCACCACCATGGAAGGACTCGGCCCGGATTCGTCTGAGCGAAACAACACTCGCAGCCCCCGAGACGCTGGCCGCCGTTCGCCACGCCCTCTTCACCCGCACCCCTGTCGTCTACGACATGGAGTCGTCAACGAGAGTTCCCGCTAGGGGTGCGGACGTTCGCGAGGTCTGGAGCGTTCCACCCGACGCCGACTTCTTGGCCGAGGCCACCTGGCGCCTCGCGCGCGCCAACGCTGTCGACGCCCGGGACCCGACGAACCCGGTGTGGCGCCCCGCCGCGATGGCGATCGCCGCCGGTGCGTTGCCCGACGTCTCGTTGAGGGCGGACGTCGTGCTGCCCGACGGCCGATCCGCCTGGTTCGACGGGGGGCCGCTGCACCTCTGGGACGAGGCGGACCCGAGCTTCAACGGAGTGGTTGTAGTGCCTCGTGTTGCCATCGCGCGCGGCCAGCTCACCCCGGTGGCTGCACGCGCACCAAAGTCGACGTTGGCTCCGGACCAACTCCGGGCGGTGGCAGACCCATCGACGCGGGTGCGCATCATCGCGCCCGCTGGTTCGGGCAAGACGAGAGTCTTGGTCGAGCGGGCTCGCCACATGCTCGAGGCCGGCGTGCCGGCCGACTCGCTCATGCTCGTGGCGTTCAACAAGCGAGCTCAGGAGGAGATGCTCCATCGCACGACCGACCTTCGCGACCTGCGAATCCAGACGCTCAACGCTCTGGCACTGTCCATATTGAACGGCACGAACGGCTTCCAGGGTCGGGGAACCCGGGTGAGGACCATCGACGAGCGCGAGGTGCGCACCATCATCTCCGAGTATGTGAAGTTCCCGCGCAAGACGAACACCGATCCTGCAGCCGCCTGGGTCGACGCGCTCACCGAGGTGCGTCTGGGCCTGCGCTCACCGGTGGAAGTCGAGCGTGGCTTCAGGGGCGACGTCGAGGGCTTCGCCGACTTCTTCCCCCAGTACCGCCAACACCTCGCCGATCACCACCAGGTCGACTTCGACGAGCAGATCTACCTCGCCCTCGAGGTGCTGCTGCGTGAACCTGAGATCCGCCTCGCATCCGAAAAGCGCGCTGAGGTCCTGCTCGTCGACGAGTTCCAGGACCTGACGCCGGCCCACATGCTGTTGCTACGCCTGCTTGCGGGTCCGAACTTGTCGATCTTCGCAGTGGGGGACGACGACCAGACCATCTACGGCTACGCGGGTGCGACGCCCGCATGGTTGGTGGCATTCGAGGACCACGTCCCCGACGCGGTGCATCACGCCCTGGAAGTGAACTACCGCTGTCCCGCCCCGGTGATCTCCGCGGCGTCAAACCTGCTCTCACGCAACGCGGTGAGGGTGCCCAAGGTGATCCGGCCTGGTCCCGACAATGTGCGAGCACCGAAGTCGATGGCGGTGGATCGGGTCGACGATCAGGTGCGGTGCGTGACCGACCATGTGCAGGCGCTCCTCAGTGGCGGAGCAGAACATGCGGACATCGCGGTCCTCTCGCGGGTCAACGCCAATCTCGTCCCCGTGCAGGTCGCCCTCATCGAGTCGGGGGTGCCCGTCAACGTCCGTGACGACGGTCAATTCCTGCGGAGCTCCGGTGTGGACTCGGCTCTCGCCTGGATGCGCTTGGCCGTTCGACCTGAGCGCCTGTCAGGCAACGACATCGAGCTCGCGGTGCGCCGTCCCGGTCGAGGCATCTCACCCAAGGCGCGCGGTTGGATGGGCGAGCAAGACACACTGGACGGCCTCCGACGTCTCTCCAGGCGGTTGGACGACGCCACGTCCAAGAAGGTCGCAGAGTTCGTCCACGACCTCGAACGCGCCACCGCATTCGCCGCACGGACCACGTCCTCATCCCTGATCGAGTTCATCCGCAGCGACATCGGTCTCGATCGGGCTCTTGAGACCCTCGACGCGTCGCACAAGGGTCGCAACAGCCCGTCGAACTCCGACGGCCTGCGCAGCCTGATCGCTCTCGGGCGTCAGCACGTCGACCCGAAGACATTCGACGCCTGGCTGCGGAGGACGTTGAGCGAGCCGTCAGATGGGCGCGGCGTCACGCTAGCGACCGTGCACCGAGTCAAGGGCCTCGAATGGCCGCACGTCGTCGTGTACGACGTCAGCGATTCGGTCTTCCCTCATCGGCTCAGCGAAGACTTCGAGGAGGAGCGGCGCGTCTTCCATGTCGCCATCACCCGTTGCACGAGGTCACTTCTGATCACGGCGGACCGTGCTTCACCATCGTTGTTCCTGGACGAGCTGGTCAGCGCGGCCCCCGCTGCCCCCACGATCGAGCGGACGTCCTCCGAGCCACGAACGAGTCGGAGCGCGAGCGGCCAGAATCCGGTCGTTGCCGTGGTCGGCCTGAAGTTCAAGTGGGGCGGTTACGACTTCACGGTTCGCGCGGTCAAGAGCGACGGAGTGATGGTGTCCACTGGTGACTCCCGCACGACCACCCTGCCGTTTGGCTGGACATTCAAGGTCAACGGGGAGACGCGAACGCTGGTCGCCCCGACTGCCAAGCCGCGAAGGACTGAGGGGCCGTCAGACGACGTCGATCCCGTTCTCTACACTGCCCTCAAGGCTTGGCGTTTGGAGCAGGCGAGGGCCGATGGCGTTCCGGCCTTTGTCATCTTCAATGATCGGACACTCGACGAGTTGTGCCGGGTCCGTCCGCGCACGATGAGAGAACTACTCAACGTCAGTGGCATCGGCCCGGCCAAGGCAGACCGGTACGGTGACCAGATCCTCTCCTTGATCGATGAATGAGGCGTTGCAGACGACGCAAGTCCTGGAGCGCGTCCGCGTGTAGAACCCGACGTTGACCTCGGTGTCTTGGGCACCCCCATGGCGTGTCATCAGGAACAGAGAGAGGTCGACGCAGTGGTCGCCGGCTGGCGGGGGTAGCGCAATCGCTTGGCCATATCTGAGCGAGCGGCCGTTGAAGCACGGTGCCACACTTCGGACGTTCGTCAGCAGACCGCGAGCGGCGGTTCAAGGTGTCCTCAGCGCTGTCAGCGCACTCCCCGTCTATCGCCGACACGGATTCGACACATCGGGCTCTGCGGTGAAGTCCCTACATGTGCCCCTCGTGATTGGTCGTAGAGGTAGAGCCCCTCACTCTGGTGCGCCCAGAGACTCAGAGTCTGAGTCCCTGGGCGATCTCCCCCGCCACTCGTACCGTCTTCGCCCGATGTCTCCGTTTGATCGCTCGCGCCGTTGGCGTTCGCCCCAAGCCCGGCGCCAGGGCGGGGGCCCACCTTGATAACTGAACAGTTATCATTGGAGGCGATGACCAGCGCCCTACTCCTGCGCGAGGCGCGCAAGCGAGCGGGGCTGTCCCAACGCTAACTCGCCGAGCGACTCGGGGTGGCACAGCCACAGGTGGCCCGGTGGGAATCGGGACGCGCCGCACCGTCCTTGGAGCGCCTGATGCCCGTGCTCGCCGTCTGCGGCCTGGACATGGAGATCTCGCTGGCGCCCCGAGACGAGGACACGCGGCGGATGCTGGCCGTGCAAGCCACTCGGACTCCGGACGAGCTGATCGACGAGTTGACGGCGCTCGCGGCGCTGAGCGACTTGACGTCCTCATCACCGGGACACATGTCACCAAACATGTGAGTAGCCCTCAAAGTCGGAAGATCTAGCAAGGACGGATCGAGCCCGATCGATCACCTCAGCGAAATCGAAGACGAGGCGCGGCGGTCCCGAGTTCCAGTCGGCGCCAACCACCGGCGCCCCGTCTCCAGAGTTCTGGTGAGCGCCCGAGAGGTTCGTCGTGGCGCCCAGCAGCTCGGAGATAGGCGCGGAGACCACAGGCACGCCAGTCACAGGAGCGCCTGAGTTGACGAGCATCTTGCCCGAACCTCGATTGCGCGCTCCCGGGCGGGACAATCTATCTTCCCTCGACTGACGCGAGGAATCAGCGACCCACCGTTCCCTTCGCGCCGCGCCCGCGGTGCACAAAGAAAGGGAAACACCATGAGCACCGACGAAGTACCGTTCGCGACACAGATCGCCAATGACATCCTGGCCGCGGAGGACGACGCCCCGATAGGCGAGGTCCTGTCGAGTCTGCCGCCGTACCTGCAGGACGGCGTGTCTCGGATCGCGGCGCCACTGTTGCGAATCGAGCAGGCACCCACGCTGAGCTTCGGCGACCCGCACGGCAGTTGGGTCCTCACCACCATGCCCAGTGGAGAGCTACTGGTGGGCGCCTTCAGCGATGACTCCGCGGAGATCATCTACGCCCCGCGCCTCGTCACAGAGCTGTTGACCTCACCCTTGACCACCATCGCTCTGGTCAAGGAGATCGTCTACATGCCGTGGGAGGGCGTCCTCCACCAGTAGTCGCTCACGATCCATCACGAGACACCCTGAACCGACCCGGCGCGATGCGCCGGGTCGGTCCTGTTGGCGGTGCCCCTTCGGCGCACCCCGTCTGCGAAACATCCTCCTCCGCAGCGTGCGCCATCCTGATCGCTCGATTCATCGTTCACTCAGGGTGGCGAAGAGCGATGCCAGCACGTCGATCGAGGATCACCAGATCGACCGAACTCGACCTCGTCTCGGACACGAACGACTGCGCCAGCAGCTGCACGTGGCCCACTGCGGCCCGCGTCACGTTCCTTGGCCGATCGGCAAGAGTCCGGACTCACGCACGACAACCAGGCAGTGAGGTCCTTCGGGCAAGGGCGGGTGCAGACTTTGACGGCGCCAACCTTCTGGGCGACCATCACCTCGTCCGTGGTCGAAACGGCTGGCGTAGGGCCACGTGATTCGCGCGCAGCGTCGTGTAGAGACGACCACTCGTGATCCCGTGTCGGGCGAGGATCCCGTCTCGCCCACCGATGGTCCGCCCACTGCGATAGTCCTCGATGATCGCCTGTGCCTGCTGCGCTCCGAGCGCGATCGGAGTCCCACTGGCCTTGCTCTTCGGCACCACAGCGCAGTCCTCTGTGGCAACGTCTGGTGAGTCCGAGGCGTCGCGTTCGAAGTAGCCGGGTGGGAAGGGATACTCGGCTGATGGACTCCTTCGACACTGGGCGCAGAGCATGTGCGACGGCACTTCCGTCGCCCTCACGACCAGCGTCAGGGGCTCGCCGCAGTGAGGGCACGTCACCAGTTGGATCGTCTCCTCGCGGTTCAGCCGACCATCGTGGTCCTTGTCGAGGGGCAGCGCGCTCTCGAGCACCGCCGAGGGGTACTTCCCCAGCCGGCCGAGTACGCGTGAGATGGCCGCCGACGCGTTGAGGGCCAAGGGTCCGATGTGGCCGAGCAACTCCTCTACAGTGCAGCTCCCCCCTCGGCTCACGACGAAGTCGACTGCGGTCTGACCGATGGGATCCCGTGCCTCCCACGAGCCGCGGACCGAGAGTTCGCTGAAGTACAGCGCGACGGTCGCAGCGGCCCACGCCGGATCGGCGCCCGCCGGCACGACGTCCGCCGACACCAGCAACTCGGTGAGCATCCCCGAATCCCCGCGCACGGCCTCCACGTCGCCGCCGAGGTGCTTGAGGGCCAGGGCGCCGAAGAGCATCCGCAGCTCTCTCACTGGTGCACGGACGAGCCGTGACAACGCCGCCTCTGGAAGGCCCCCCTCGCTGAGACCGGATCGCACCCTCTGCCACGCCGTGGTCCGCGAGACCTCGAGTTCGGCGGCGATTGCCTCGATCGTCTCCCCGCGAGCGAAGGCGGCCAGGGCGGTGGGATCCACCGACCCATCACGACGAGTGGCGCGATGGACCGCATTGCACTCGACCCACCCGCGGATCGGCCCGAGGGCGAGGACGCCTCCGCCCTCCGTGGGCAGATGGACCGTCACCACCCAGCCCAGCACACCGCGTTCACTCGTCGGGTGGACCTTCAGCTCGGGAATGAGTCGCTGGATGGCGGTCGCCACCGCACCTGGCACCTTCAAGTCGGACTTCATGACCTTGGCGAGGAGAGTGACGAACTGGCCGACGTCGACCCTGACGTGATCCACGACCTGAGAGGCGACGGGTACGTCGGCGACGTGTGCTCGGAGGTTCGCGATCGCCCTCTCCTCGGTCTCGGTCTCGCGTCGAAACGCTGCCGCCGTGGCGGCGTCGTCCGTTCGCAGCGCCTCCTCTCGTGCGCGATCGGCTCGACGCTGATGGAACTCGATGGTGAGACGCAGGGACGTCGTCGGGTCGACCACGGCCCTCAGCGTGCTCGCTCGCAACTCGCCCTCGGACCCGGTCGTCGAGAGCGTCTCGACGATCGTCGAGATGAGCACTCGGTGGAACTCCTCGGCGTCCAGCGTGGCGATGCTCTCCTTTCCCGTGATCCGCGGGTCCTTTCGGGCATCGCTTCGAGACTCGTCGTGTGCCAGGAGGTCCGATCCCTCCAGGCGACAGAGTCGATATCGATCCATGCCGCTGCTCTCGAACTGGTAGACGACTCCGTCGACCTCGTAGGGCGGACGCCCCCCGAAGGCCCGACGCTGGCGGTTCCCGTTGACGAAGGCCCGATTCGCCTGCTGCTTGGCCCTGATGGCCTCGAAGACCTCTGGTGGGGCCCATCCGCCCTCGGGCAGACCGAAGTCGTAGCGAAGGATGACGAAGCCGTAGTCCATCGGATCGGAGTCGTCACGGCGGTGGACGGCCAGACCACCGAAGACCTTGGCCCCCTTCGTCGGATTCGGCAGGGGCATCTCGTAGACCCCCGTCTCGTAGAGGGACATCATGTTGAGGAAGCTCTGTTGGATGTCCTTGGGATGACGCACCGCGGCCAGCGTCGCGTGCTCGCCGTAGCGCTCCTTCACCCCGGGCCGAGTCACGTGCATCATCCCCAGTTCCTCCACGAACTGCCGGGTGGAGAGATCCGGGGCTGCGAGGAGGTCGAGGACCCTTCGCACTCGGTCCCGCTCCTCTTCGACCGGGACGAGGGACTTGCCCTTGAGTCGATAGCCGAGAGGGATGGCCTTCGGACCGTGGGGCCAGTACGTGCGACGGGCTGCCGCGACCTTGCCGAGTCGGTTGCGCTCGACGATGCCGTTCCTCTCTTGGGCCGCGAGGATCACGGCCAGACTCCACAACATCCCCGCGTAGGGCTTGGCGAAGTCGAACTCCTGGCCCTCGACGATGACCTTGATGCTGCGCAACGAGAAGACCTTGCCCAGGTCGTTGCCGTTGGGCTCGTCTCGCACCACCCGGTTGACCGCGAAGGCGCAGAGCTCATGGATCGATGGTTCCTCGAGCACTCCGAGGAGTTGCTGCGTGAAGAAGTTGAGATCCTGGTCGTCGTCGATGTGGGCGGCCGAGCCGAGGTGGTAGAGGAAGAGAACGTCGGCGAAGAGGAACTTGATCGACTTGGACGGCCGACTCCTTTCGATGACCGCCCCATACTTGGCCGGAGTGAGGATCGGTCCAAGCGGATCCTCGAGGAGCGGTGCGAGCTCGGGCATCCTGGGCAGGAGGCCCGAGATGGTCTTGTGGGCCATGTTCTCGAAGAGGACGAGGTCGGAGGCGTCGGACTCTCGTACGACCACGAGCGTGGTGACCGGGTCGATCGTCGCGGTCTCGCGTTCGAGACGAAGAGAGAGAACCTTCTCGGCCTTCGCTCGGGTGCCACGTTTGGTTGCCATCAGTGCACCTCCCATGCGGCGAGGACGCTGAGTGCGTCACGCAGTTGACGAGCGTGCAGGACGTTCTGGATGAGAACGCCCTCGCACTGGAGGATCTCTTCAGCGGGGCAGCCAGACGTGGCCACGGGGACCTCCAGGTTCTTGCCGTCCCCGACCTTCGGGGGGCGAGTCTTGACTGTCCCCCCGCTCCTCTTACACGCACGAAGGTGGTTGGAGATTCTCGAGACACCTGATTGACAGCAGCGGCGTGTTCGTCACCGTCCATCGTGTGACTGACATTTGGAGCTGCGCCGACCTGGCGCGGGCGTTTCAAGCAGAGATTTCAGCCGTGCGGGATGAGGACACTGACGGGGTGACATCGCTTTGGCTGTCATTCTCACGCGGTCGACCCGAGGCTTTGCCAAACTCTGAAGGGTGACGTGTGGGGTAGTGCGGTCGCCCATGTATCTGGTCACCGTGGACTAGCTGATTCCGTTATCTTCGCCGCTGCATGGAACTTGGCGCGAGTGCAATGGCCGAGAGTGCCTGACGCCGCCCACCTTCGCAGAACACCCCGACGTTCCCGTCGCCGTCGACGCCGATGATCGCGCAACTGGTCACGTCAGTCACTCGAGTGACTGCCAACTTCGCGAGAGTAGGCCCCGGTCAGTCAGATTCGAGCTGAATCAGTTCGCTACGCGCCATGAGTGCATCGAAGTGATCAGCAAGTCGCCGTGGGACGGGGCCGCCCGTAACAAGTAACCCGAGCTCCATATTTCGCTCTAGCGCCCGGCCTGTGAAGTTCGCCGAAGTGACAAGCGCTGCAGATGTGTCACGGATTGCCGCCTTGGCATGGAGTACCGCACCTCCGTCTGGGCGAGAGCTGGCGGGCCAGACCCAGAACTTGGCAATGCCTTTCAGGGCCTCGAATGCCTCTGCCGCATCCACTCGCAACCCGCCCTTCGAGTCAGCCTCGGTCTCAAGGACCAGATCAATTCCGACGCCGCGATCAGCAGCGGCGCGCAGCCGTTCCTCGATGCTGTTGACCTTGTATGCAGCGAAGCTCACGATGATGAGCCGTCTGCGAGCGTCGTCGATCAGCCGCTCGAGTACTTGGGCGGACTTGCGGACCGGGACTTCGTTGCTGGTTGGACCGGTCCACACAACCTCGAGAGATGACGCCGAGCGCATGCGCTCGGCGGTGAGGGCTGCCGAGCGCAGCGCCAACGCAATGCCGAACCCCGTCGTCTCTGGCTCGCGGCTCCACGCCTGCCACAGGTTGGCCACCGCCGTCTTGAAGCTCTGGCTCGCGGTCAGCGATGCCGCCCGAGACCGGCCCTGCTCACCGGGGCCGTCCAACCGCTCGATAGCTTTGGCCAACTGGTCGATCTGGGCAGGCGGCAAGGTCGAGGCGATCTGTTGGATCTGCGATTCGAGTCCGCCCGGAGGTGTCATGGGAGTTGCGTGAAGTACTCGATGCCGGCCTCCGCCAAGGTGGGGACCAGCACCGCTCGGTCGAGATAGCGATTCCCAAGCTCACAACTCGTCTCAGGTACGAAGAGGCAGGCATGGCAGGAGGCTCCGTGCAAGGACTCGTCGTCCTCGGCGGGGAGGTGCTCGGCACACATCGGATCTGTGCTGCAAAGCTTCGCCCGTTCCAGGGCACCGGCGAGCAGCCGCCCGAGGACCTGGTCGTCACCTAGGGCGACCAGGCCGCCGAGCGTCCCTTCGGTGTCGGGAGCAGAGGTGTAGAGCAGGATGCCGGCCATCGGCTCTCCGGGTCCGCCAGGCAATCGGCTGTAGATGCGCTCTCGAATTGATGCGGCGGCGTAGCCGCACTCGAGCGCGAAAGCGTTGATCAGCAGATGAGACAGTGAATGCAAGAGCACATAGCGCTCACCCAGCCAGCCACCAGCAGGGTCAAGGCCGCGACGCTGGCGCCAGCGCCGCTGGGAGTGCTGAAGCGCGTCCATCCGGGGAGTACCGGCAACTCTGGCCTCCCAGGTACCGACAACGTCTTCGGGAAGGCGGATGAACACTCCCTCGCCGCGGGTCTCTGCGGCTGGAAGCCACGATGACCTCCGGCGAGAGAGTCTTACGGCGTGAGCGGACGGTAGGTCTGAGGCCACTCCGGAGTCAGGGCCGTCGATGCGGGTGAATCCGGTCAGGGCGACGACCTCACGTAGGCGTTCTGCGAGAACCGTGGGGGCCACGAGTGACTCGAAGCCCGCTGGACTCTGCACAGCCCGGAGCCGGAAGTCCGGCCCCGCCGGTGCCACATGGGGATTGATGAACTGCGCCCACTCGGGGCCAAGGATGTCATGGGCCACCCCGTCGCCGTTTTCCCCGTTTCGGATCTCTTGGAGACGGGCCCACACGTCGGCAGGCTCATAGCCGGCGAGGAAGCCGAACTCCTGTGAGGCGAACTTCATGACGGTGGCCAGCGCGGTCTCTGAATCGATCTCAGAGAGCTTCTCCAAGTACTGGACCACAACCTGGCCAAGGTGGTCAGCTGCCGCAGGGATCGAGAGCACCGAACGAGTGATGGGAAACCAGGCGTTGGAGGCGCCGAGCAGCAGGGCAGAGGCCTGGTTCTTGCACCCACTGGGCTCGAAAGTGCGCAGATGGGGCATCCGGCCCCGACACCGAGGGAGAACACGGGAAGCGTTCTGGCCGAATGCCTGGCTCACCAACTGCTTCTGACCGCACGTCTGGCACTCGACACCCATGCTGGTCGAACGGGTGCCCTCCCCGACGTCGTACGCCTTCAAGATCGGATTGCCGCTGCAGGACTTGTCCTTGTGGCAAAACTCCACCCATGGGAACTCATCCATGTGTCCCTCGGGGCAGGCGACGACGAACCTTGCCGGAATCGCGGTCGGGGGCTTGCCCCTGGCGTTGCACTTATGGACATAGCGGGCGAGGTGCGGGCGGGTGACCGGCACATCCAGTTCGAACAGCCTGGAGTCGACGGGGGCGAGCAGCCCGCAGGAGGTGTTGGAGCAGCGCAGCCAACGGGGGAAGGTGAGCACGGGCACGCCGATGAATGCCCAGGGATCCCATGGATTGCGCGTTTCGGGTTCCCACGGCGCGCCCCGCAGCTGGGTGACCTGGGGCCCTACATGAGCATCCAGCCGCACGGCTGCTAGCAGGCGGTCCTCTCCGATCGTCGTTTGCTGCAACTCGTCCCAGTCGTCGAGGCCCGCGACGATCACCGAGAAGTTGGGCAGGTCCACGGTCGAACCAACGCCGTAGCTGTACATCATCTGCGACGGCCGGATTCCTCCGACGCGCTTGGCACGGGGCTTCTCAGCCATCTGACATCGCCTCCTCGCCCGTCGATTCTTCGTCGGCGACCGTGTCGCGTGCTGGGCGCGTGGCCGCGCCAGTGCCGAGTTGGAACTGCGGGGCTGTGTCCAGGCTGTGGTCCTCGGGCTGGATGATCAGGTTGACGTTCGGTTCGGTCTCCCGGAGAGACCACGGGCAGGTGAACAGCCCCCACGACGCGATTCCCGGCACGTCCAGGAGCGGTGCGATTGCCTTCTTCGGGTCAGCGGCGTAGCCAAGAGTGCTCCCCGTCCGGGCCTGCTCGGAGCGCCACCGGTCAAGTCGGGCTTGGAGGAGGTCACGGACAAAGTCACCGGTCGTGACGTCACTGGTGACGAGTTCGGCTCGGGCGATAATGCGCTCGACGATGTCGTCCATATCCGGGCCCGTCAACGCGACGCTTTGGGCACCTTCGTTCGGGTTCCAGCTTGGGTGGTGAGGGTCTTGTCGCGCGAGGGCTACTAGTACTGCGGATAGACCTCGGTCCAGGGCCCGCGGCGAGAAGGGAGTCACCGAGAGGGCTTCTACCTGCCGGTAGAAGGTGGAGTGGTAGTACTCGAAGGTCTCGTAGTGCGACAGATCCCGTGGACGTGACCAGTTGTAAAGGGTCAACACCAGGCCCGGCCCGTCCTGGGAGCGGCCAACGCGCGACGTCGCCTGGATGTACTCCGACGTGGTCTTGGGCTGGCCGATCGCACACATCACGCCCAGGCGGCCCACGTCCACACCGACAGAGATCATGTTGGTCGCCAGCAAGACATCGATCGGTGGTCTGCCCCCCTCACCAGCCAGGTCGAATCGCTGCTTGAGGCGGTCGAGAACGTCGCGGATGTCGCTCGCGCTGACGCGGCTCGTGAGCTCCTCGATGCCGCTCGAGCGGAGGCTTCGCTGGCCGAGTCCCCGGCGGCCCGCCCGGAAGGCTGCGTTCTTGACCTCGTCATCGACCAAGCGCCGGGCGCCGGCCAGCTCACGCAAGGCTGAGAAGTACCCGACCAGAGTCATCCACGGGTCTGCAGCCAGCCCGTAGCGGTCGTATAGGCGCTGGGCAGAGGCGAGGATCGCGGTGAAGACGCGGACCTCAGCGGACTTGAGGCGGAGCCCTTGGGCGCAGAGCCCGACATAGCGGCGTCCTGCCCGCTCTTCGAGGCTGCGCCCCTTAGCAAAGAAGGAGTCGGAGACGTCGAGGACCGGTGTCGGGAAGACAGCGAGGCCCCGGGCGAAGAGCGCGTGGGCCTGCTCGTCGGCACGGCGGACCGTCGCCGTCGAGGCGATGACCTTGGGACGCACGTCGACACCACCAAGGGACCACGTGGCCAGCTCGTCAATCGCCGTCTCGTAGAGACCGACCAGTGTGCCGAGCGGCCCGGAGATCAGGTGTAGCTCGTCTTGGATGATGAGGTCGGGTGGTCGCAGCGGCTCGACGGTGACGGTCTTGGCTGCAGGGAGGTTGCCTGCTTTGGGACCCGTCTTGTTGTGGGAGTCCCGCTCGACGCGGTCCGAGTCGATGGTATCGAGATCAGGTGAGCGGTAGCCGTGGCGCTCGCAGCGCTGCGCGACGTTGCCGAAGAGCAGGTGAAGTGGTCCACGCCAGGGCAGTTGGGCGAACTTGTCCGCCGTGGATATGACGAAATCCGGCAGAAGCCGGTAGAGCTCTTCATCAACCGTCACGACGGGCAGGCCCTCACCGGGCGATTGGACATCGGTGAACGGACATGCGCCGAACTCGTCACCGCAGAAGAGCAGTGTCCGCCAGCGGTTCGGGTCCGTTCGCGCGTTCCGCCCGGCGTCCAAGCGCGTGCCGCACCAGGGGCAGGCAACCAGCTGGACGGGGGACGCCGATGACGTCCTTCTGCGCCCGGCGTCCCGGGCCTCTTCGATGGCGTAGGCCGCATCCTTGGTGCGGTTGGGCGCCACGTTGGCTCCGACCCACATACCTAGCCTGAACGACTCGGTCCCCCAGCGCTCATCACCGCCCACGAGCTCGCGTCGTCGAATCTCACAGGCACAGATCAGGGCGGCGGCCCGCTCGAACTGCTGAGCGGTCAGCAGACGAAGCGTGTAGCGCATCAGGACCGCGACGCCACCCGAACGGCCATCGCGGCCCCCGACGGTGCCCTGGAGCCGGCGGATTGCGAGTGTGAAGGCGGTCAGGCCGAGATAGGCCTCGGTCTTCCCGCCACCGGTCGGAAAGAACAGTAGATCGACCAGCCCGGCATCCCTGCTGCGCTCGGGATGGGTGGGGTCGGTGAGCGAGGGCAGGTTGAGCAGCAGGAAGGCCAGCTGGAAAGGCCGCCAGGAGCGGTTCTTTGCCTCGTCGACCTGGGTGAGCGCTGCGGCGAGGTCGACAGCGGGGTCCTCGCGACGGATGTCGGCAACCAAGGTGTGGATGCGTTGCTGCCACATGGTGTGGTTCGCGAAGCGGAAGGCCTCTGCTGCTTCGGTCTCCGCGCCGCCTGCCGGCTTGAGAAGTGCCACACCGGCCTGGAGGCGCTCGGCGGACTGCCGCGCGCTGGCGAGAGCCGCTGAAGCCGCCGATCGGTGGTCAGCGAGACGATCAGCTCCGGCGTCCAGGCGCGCCTGCTGCTCATCGAGCCAGATGACATAGGCGTCGACGAGCGGCGAGACGGCCGCCACGAGGCCCTCGCCGTCCAAGGAGCTCAGTTCGGCCATGTCGAGCACGACGCCAAGGAGAGCCTGGCGGACCTGTTCAGAACGAGACGGATCCTGGGGACCGGGTGCCTCCGTCACCGGGACGTCGTGGCGCGGAACCGCCGTGGTCTGGACGCGCACCGCACGGGTAGGGTCCACTGGATCGACCTCAGCGTGGGTGGCCGAGCCGTGGCCCACCGCGAACTCGACTCGGTTGCGATACTGCAGATCCAGGAGCGCTAGCTCGTCAACCTCGGCTGGCGTCTCGTTGCCTAGGACGTCGGCTCGGCCGCAGAACACCGCCGCTCCATCGGGGGCCTCCGCGGTGAGCGATACCTGAAAGAGCCACGCTTCGTCTTTGTTCTTGTCCGGCGCCTCCTGCTCGTTGACCAAGAAGAGTGAGAGCAACCAGCCCTGGAGGAGGCGCGTGACCTTGCCGCGCACCACGACATTGGGCTGCTCGTCCACGGGCACCAGGGATGTCACCTCACCCTCGACGACAGGGACCCGGACGATTCCGGACACGGGATGGCGCTGCCAAATCGTCCGTGCACCCTCCCCCTCCCCAGCGACCTCCTTGAGGTAGCGACCCCACGACGCCGTGACCGCGAGCTCAGCGGTTCCGTCGACAACCGTGAAACTCATCCCGACGCTCGAGGGGAACAGAAGTGGCTTGGCCGCAGCTTCGGTGTCGTCGCTGCCCGAGTCGTCCGAGGCAGCAGTGCTCACCCCTACTCCTTCGGATCGCTCGAGTCGCTCAGGATCGATCGCCAGAGACGCTCTGGGAGCGAGTAGACCGGTGATGTAACGCTCGCTCACCCTCCCGCGTCCGGGAAGCTGCTCGCGCTCTCCGCCAGCTGGACCATGGAGCTCGCCAACAATCAGTTCCTCGAGCTCGGCGCGCATCTCGGCCGGGGCGGGCGCCGGCTCGTACTGGTGCTCGGGCGGCACGTCGTGGCCCTGGTCGATCGGCATACTGCTCACTTTCCCCCATCCTCCTCGTTCGAAACAGAGCTGAACAGGTCCGGAACGGGCTCGGCGGCCTGGGCCGCATTCTTTCGGGCCGAGGTCAGCTTCTTCGCTTCCGCGTGCAGGCCTTGGGCGACCTCAGCTTCGTAGCGCTCCTTGTTGAGTTCGAGGAGTCGCTCGAGTATCTCATCGGCGGTGGCCGGGGAAAAGGTGTGGCGGATGCCTTGGTTGCGTACGGGATGGAAACCGTGTCCGAGGTCCAGATCTGACCATCCATAGGCATCACGGACCGCAACGTCGAGTGCAACGTGAAGTTCCCGCAGTTTGACAATTCTTGGTGTCGTGTCTGCAGGGTCATGTAGCCGGGTATAGGTCGCCGTGAGACCCTCGCTATTGGCGATCATCAGCTTCGAGCGGTGGTCGTTGAGCGCCTTGCCAACAGCAGCAACAGCAGCATTGGCGGGGGGCTGAGCGAACGTCTCGAAGACGTCCGACGGGGTGTATCTGACTCCGAGTCCCAGTGTAGAAGCATGCCTCAGCACCCATCGAGAGTGAAATCCGCTCGAGAGTACGCCGAGGTTGAAGTCATCGTCATAGGCGAATACCACAGTTGCCTCCGACAAGACCTGCCGGGTCGGAACGAATAGAGGCAGCACCGTGTTGCTGACTCTCGATATCGCGAGAACCCGGTCCAGGTGAGCGATGGTCTCGTAAAGTTCTGACCGTGTGCGCTCGTACTGCCACCACTCGTCACGAGCATGGTCGCTGTACTTGACCTTCAAGCGCTCGGGCTTCACTCTTGCCTCTACGATGTCGAAGCAGTCTGGATACTCCCTGGCTCTCTCCTCTGACCAGTCGAAGAAGTTGATGACCCAGCGTGTGGCTGTCTGGTTAGGCGACTGATTCAAGTCCTCACCTCCCAGATAGGGGAAGAGGACCTCGGCATTTCGCTTGTCCTTGTTGATCAGCGCCTGCGCCTCTTCAGGAGACATGGTGAATCCCAGCCCCAGGATCGTGGAGCCCTGAAACGACTGGTAAGCATTTGCCAGGAGATGCTGCTTACGCCACCCCGAACGAGATCTAGGGTAGAGCATCTCGTCGATGCCATCCACTTCGCGACCATCCAGTTCTACGCGACCTGTCCAGGAGTCGCTAATGGCCCAAACCTTGGCGATCTCTATTGAGGCTTGGCCCGGCCACTTGGTGGAAGAGACCGCGCGATGAACTGACCAACCACGGTCGATCACCTGAGTGAGGCCGACCTCGCTGGTATTGCCCTGCGCGATCGTGTTCGTGGCAAGGAGGCCGAATCCACGTGCGATCTCGGTGGCGCGGAGGAAGAAGTAGGCGACGAGATCTGCCGATCCCTTCTTGCCGCCGGCAACCCACTGCACGATGTGATCTCGTGCGTCAGAGCCAATGGCGCTCGTGATCTTTTGGCCACCAATGAAGGGCGGGTTGCCCACCAGCGCGTCAAAGCCCGGCTGTCGCTGGCCCAGGAAGACCTCCGGGAACTCAAGCGGCCAGTGCACGCATCGCCGCACAGGTGCGTTGGCAGGTCGTCCAGCATTCAGCCACTCGGCAGCCAGCGCAGCGAGCTTGTCCGAGCGAGCTTCGTGTTCGTCCCCGGAGCTCGTCACGTCGAGCAATGCTGCCACCCTCGGCGCCAGAGCCGCGAGGCGGTCGTTCTGGGCCCTCGTCGACGCACTTGCGGTCGAGAAGGTTGCACCTACGACGGCATCAGCCATGACTCGCACGGTCGCAAGAAGGGCGTCGGCCTCCGCGCTGTAATGCGCTTTGTCCTCGGCGTCGCGGAGCGTCACCACGTTGATCTCAGACACGCGCTGGGCGGCGACGAGCGCGGCGGCGACCAGGGGCTCAATAGCCGCGGTGTAGTCGAAGAGGGTGTTGTGGAGTTTGCGACCCGCAGTCGGGTCCAGATGAAGCCAGCGCACCTGCTCGAGACCGGTGATGCCAAGCAGCGAGTCGCCCACCCGGATGGCGTGGTCCAAGAAGGTGAAGGGGCGGTCCTTGGCCAGTGTGGTTAGCCAGAGCGAGAGCTTGGCCATCTCGGCGGCCAGCGGATCTCGATCAACCCCGTATAAGCATCGATCGGCGACCGCACGGCGCGCCAAGATCTGTATCTCTTCGGGTGCGGCGGTGGCTTGGTCGGCACCTTCGATCGTCCACGCCTCAACTAGCCGATCAGCCAGATAACGGCCCGCCGCAACGAGGATCGCCCCGCTGCCCACAGCCGGGTCACAGATCTTGAGGTCGAGGATCTCAGACGACGTCCGGAGCTGCCAGTCCTCGGGGGCTGCTCCATCTTGAGGTCCGGGCGAGTAGACGAGTGGCTCGAGTGCGTAGCGAGAGACTTCGTCGGCAAGGTCCTTCGTGGTGTACTCGATCCCACCTTCCCGCCGTGTCGTGGTCTGAGAGACGTAGACAGCGCCACCAAGCATCACGATTGGCAGGTCTCTCAGATCGCGGCGCAGCAGATGGATGTAGGGCAGCAGGCGGTCTGTGAGCGCGGCGTCGTTGTCGACTGCGGCAGCCAGCAGCTGTCGGTCGTTGTCGCCGGGTGGCTGGTCCAAGAGCTTGGTGAGCTGCTTGTCAGTCTTGGACGTGATGTCCTTCAACCAGTTGACGAGGGCATCGCGTCCGCCAGCCGCGGCATTCTCCAGACCTGCCAGCGGGACTTCTGGCTCGTCACCGGGCTTGCCGATCAGGCCGAGCGCCGTAGTCTCGACCTTGAAGACCGAGTGGTCGAGCAGTCCTTCGTAAACGTGGCCGATCTGCTCGACCTCAAGCGTGCGATATGAGAGCTGACGGGACTCCTTGATTCCCCCGCTCGAGAGCTGAAGTACCTGGAGGCTCTTGAGGATGGCAAGCATGGTCAGATCGTCGATGGGAATGGGAACCGATGAGCTCGAACGCCACGGATCGCCGAATTGACGCCCCTCGAGGAAGGGGAAGCGATCCGGATCAAAGAGGCGCCCACCATAGGGTGGAATGCGAAGCGAGTCATGGGTGAGGCCGCCGTGCACAGCACGGAACAGGGCGAGCACCCGGTACCAAGCAGTGCTTCGGCGCTCGAGCGGGTCTTCACCGTGCAAGTCGCGCTCGCTCTGGAGTTGGTCGCGCAGCGTCCAGAGCGCGTATGACCGCGCGTAGAGCTCGTCATCAAGAGGAAGGAGGCCACGCTCCTCGGCAAAGAGGAGGAACACGAGGCGCATGAGCACGGTGACAGTGCACTCGTAGATCTCGGTTCCCGATAGGCCTTCGAGGAGCTCTCCGCCGCGCTCACGGTTGGCCCGGCTGAGGGCCGCTACCAGTAGCTCGGCCGCCACTCTGACCTGACGGCCGAGTTGGTCGGCGACCTCCACTTGTGCAGCCGCTGATTCAGTCAGCAATGCCTCGATTGTGTCGCCGGCCTGGGCAGAGAAAAACCTCCGCGCCGACAACAAGGAAACGAAGGCATCGAGGACCGCCGGCTCCTCACTGAACAGGCTGGCGATGAAGGTGGCGCCCCCCGGCACTCCATCGACGGGGGCCCAGACGAGACGCCACTGCTCCCCATCAGTGACAAGAGCAAGGGGGACCCCCGTGGCACGGCAGAGGAAAGAGGCTCTCTCGGTCGGTGTGGCCGACCACTGCTCACCGGGCGCCTTCGCGTCGAGAGCAGTCCCTGGGGGCCACAGGCACACGAGTGCACGTACCTCCTCGTGGTCGCCATGGGGTTCGACGAGGACGTAGTCGGGTCGGAGCACGGCATTGTGCTCGCCGACAACAACAGCCAGCGTCGTTGGCACCTTGGGCCCACTCCGTAGGCGCGCACCCCAGGAGAGCAGGTCTCCAAGCACCCACTCGATCCATCCCGTCCTGGCGGCTACATTCCCCTGGTCATCTGGGCGGCGCTCGCGTACCTGTTCGCGTGCCACCGGGTCCGTGCGGTCCAGTCCGTTGGGAAAGACTCGGGTGAGGACGGGCAGGGTGACGAAGCTTCCTGATGGCTCGACCAGAGACAGCCAGTCGGCGTGGCGGAAAGTGACGGAGCGACTCACGAGAGACCCCCTGGCGGCACCAGGAACTCCACCGCGGCCGGGAACAGCCGCGGGGTCGGAGCTGCGTATCGCGCTCGAATCGCTTCGGACTCTCGCACGATCTCTTCGGGGATCTCGTCGAGTCGTCGTTGGAGTGCCTCCACGTTGCGCTCCAACTGGCTTCGCTCATCGAGACTGAAGTCCAAGGTGAGCTGACCCATCTCTTCACCACGAATATGACGGAGTTCGCCTTGGATGCTGCCTTGGAGGTCCGTGAGCACCGAGGTGATCGCCTCGACGTCAGCTGCCTCGCGCTCACCGAGGCGGCGCATGAGCGAGTCGACGCGGTCCTGCGCTCTGGCCTCAAGAGCGGTATAGACACTGGCCGCGATCCGCGACCACACGGCGACGACATGGGCTTCGGCAGCTGCACCCGCCGACCTGTAAGTCGCTGCCGCGAGAGCCTCGTCGGTCTGGCCGATGTTCCAGCGTGCGTAGCTGCCTGAGCGCACCCGGCCCCCCGCGGTGATGACCTCTTCGTGCAGGCGACGTCCATCTCCACCGACGAGCACAAGTCGTGCGTAGGCGACGACGCCCAGATCAGTGAGTTCACCACCCCCGATCCGCGCCGAGACACGACCCATCCGCACTTCCGAGCCCGAAGACCAGATCTCGGCTCGCAGAGTGCGCATGGCCTGAGCGACCAGGCGATGATTGAGGTGCGCCAGGACAATGTCGTCACGGTCGGCTGCCACTTCGTGGTCGAAGGTGATGGGCCGTGTCACCTCGGCGATGGGGTCATAGAGATCAGTCGCGGTTCTCCGCCATGACCGAGTCAGGGGTGGGACCTCAAAGACGCTGACGTCGCCATCGGGGCGGGCGAGAGTCGTCGGACGCAGCGGAGCCTGATTGGCGAGGGACAGCGCCTTTGACGTGACACGCTCAACGTTGGTGGGACTGAGGTGGAGCTCGACCATGCTCTGTTCGAACTGGTTGTGCAGTTCGGCGATGCGTTCGCGCAGGTCCCGCTCAAGTCGGTTCAGGACTCGGGCGGCATTGTTGCGGTCCGTGGCAACTTCGCGATCGGGCCTGGCACTGCGACCGAGCATGGCCGACTCGACTTCGGCAGCGAGGACAGGACCAGCGGTGCCGAGGTCGTCTCGGATCGTCTCGACCTTGCGGGCAATCAGTGAGAGGAAGGCCAGGTCGGCCTCGAGTGTTCCTGCGGCAACGCCCAGCCACCGCTCGGGAGTTGCGTCCTGCCAGCCGGTGCCCACGAAGTGGTGGATGAGTACCTCCGGCGCGGGCTGGCCGTGCCGGTCGATTCGGCCGTTGCGTTGTTCGAGCTTGGTGGGTGAGAACGGAATTTCAACATGCACGAGCCGATGACAGTGCCGCTGGAGGTCGATGCCTTCGCTAGCCGCATCGGTGGCGAGCAGGATCCGGATCGGACGGAGCGATGGCTCGTGCTGGAACTCGGCCTTGATCCTTTCCCTGGCCTCGGTGTCCATTCCTCCGTACATGAGGCCCAGGCGGTCACCGCCCAGGCCACGAGCCTCGAGCAACTGCTGGAGGTAGATCTGGGTCGCGCGGTATTCAGTGAACACGATGACCCGCTCATCGTTCCAGATGCGTTTGCCATCTCTCTTGGTCGGACAGCAAGTGTCTTCAATCCACTTGAGAAGGCGCTCAGTCTTGGCGTCGGGACGGCCGCGGTTCGCTGATGCCCACGAGGTCATGCGATCGAGCAGCTCTTTTTGCTCGCCATCTGTACCTCCCGTGACCATGGCCGCCGCCGCCAGAGCAGCCTCTTCAGCCTCAGAGGCGGCATCTTCGCTATCGAACTCCTCGTCGAGGCGATCGAACAGTCCGGCGACGTTCACGGAGCGCGCCGGGCCGGCGGCCGCCAACGTGCGTCTGTGCAACTCCAACGTTGAGGCGAAAGCCGCCGGTGAAGAGAAGAGTCGCTTCTTCAACAGCAGGGTCACCAGGTCCGCCGTGCCCCTGGCGCCTTCCGCCTGGGCTGCCGCTCGACGTAGTTGCGCGTAGCGGTTGAGGTCAGCGTGCACGCGTACCTCGTCTTCTGGATAGGCCACCTCCAAAGGCACCACTTTGCGGACGGCGAAGCGTCGAGTCCCGTCAGGGTTCACGATGTCGCCCTTGAGACGACGCACCAGAGCAGAAGCCAACGTCTCCGGCTTTGGCTCCACGCAGCGTTGGAAGCGCTGGGGATCCAAGAGTTCCAGCAGTGCCGTGAACGACTCGGTGTATCCGTTGTGAGGTGTTGCCGAAAGGAACAGACGATGTTCGAAGTGGGGCGAGATCTCCCGGATTGCCTTGGTGCGCTGCGAATCGATGGCGTACCTACCCCGTCCCGACGGTGCGCACTGGTGGACTTCGTCGATCACGAGTAGATCGAAGCGGCGTGGATAGGTGTGGGGATCCGGGGGGAGGACCTCTCGCATTAGTCCCATGGCGCGCGGCAGTTTCAGCCAATCGAAGGAGACGATGAGGCGCGGGAAGACCCTGAACGGATTGGCTCCGAGACCCCTGGTCCGTCGAAGCTCGCGCAGCATTTCCGAGTTCACTACTTGAAAATCCAGACCGAACTTCTCTGCCATCTCGCTCCGCCACTTGAGGCAAAGCGATGCTGGGCAGGCGATCATCACGGTCCGGGCCCGGTGGCGCAGTAGGAGCTCTTGGATGACCAGACCGGCTTCGACAGTCTTGCCTAGCCCGACGTCGTCGGCGACCAGCAAGTTCACCCTGGGCATCCTCAGGGCGCGGACCACCGGATCAAGTTGGTAGTCCTCGATCTGAATGCCGGAGCGGAACGGCGCCTGGAGCGCTCGAGGGTCGGCGGAAGCCACTGCACCCCAGCGCACCGCATCGAGGAACGCAGCGAGCTCGTCGGGTTCGTCGAATCCTCCGTTCCTGGGTACCGGAAGTGTGGCTGTTTCAAGGACGGCGGCACCCGGCTCGACCTCCCAGATCACCTCCAGGTCGTCGGTTGCGCCGTCGTCTTCGACAGAGATCAGTGATACGAGGTGCTGGACTCCGGCGTCGGACCCAGAGAGTTCGTCTGCAGGAAGAGACCCCGCCGAGACTTCCGCAGCGATCCAGTGACGATCCCGTACTAGTACTAGCTGACCCCGCTCAGGCGGACCAGCAGCTTTGCCGACTTTCCCCGCCATGGTTCCTCCTGAGCTACACAACCGTACAAGGGAAATCGTAAGGGTGACCACCTACACGCCTGATGGAGGATCGCCTCAATGACGTGATCTCACGAATCACAAAGTCGGAATGGCACCCAGATCTTTGGCAGAAACCACCATCGATGTCAATCAAGCATGGGTTTATAGAAGCGGGCAATCACTCATCTGATGCAGGATGGTGCAGAGGGTGCCCTCGTTGTGATCTTGCACTGAGTGGCGGCCCGAACTTGCGCCAAGTGACACCACGTGTTGCACAAAGTGATACGGGATCTCTCACAAGGTGACATTGACCACGGCAGCAGCCTCCGCAGGGAGACCACCTGATGGCATCACGCATGACGCTGAACCCGGCCTTCCCGTCCCGGGACTGCATCGAGATCCCGGACAACTTCGGACGGAGGTCCAACATTCGCTGTGTCCCGGCGCCCCGCCTCGACGAGGCGATGCGCCCCAGCCGAGCCATCAATCATCATCTGCAGGCGTTCGGGGTCTATCGCCTGCTTCGCCGCGGGCGCTACTCGGTGACGAATCTGGAAAAGCGTTGCGAGAGCAACCGGAAAAGCTGTCATCGAGGCCCCGCCGGCGGGCGGGCACCGGCGACGGAGCGCGACTTCATCTTGTGGTCATAGCTGACCAGTGACACACGCGCTCACCCACCCCTCTATCGCATCAGACGCGGCCCAGAGGGAGAGCCGGGCACAAAGTTCTTGCCCAACTTGCGCAGCTCGGCCCGCGTGGCGGCGCAGCGCCTACGCTTCGACTCTGACTTCGTCGAGTAGCGGACTGTGGCGGACCTCTCCGAAGAGCACCTGTGGGATCTCGGCAGTTGGCGAGGGGCGCTCGGCCCAAAAGATCAGGATGGCATCTTGGAGTGTGGGGTCGCAAACGGCGCCGTGAGACCCTTGCATGGCCTTCGGGCGAAAGTGTCCGCTGCCCATATAGTCATACAGCCCTAAGCGCCCAGGTCAGCTCTTGAAGTGTCGCGCGCGGCTCTCGACTGGGCGCGCAGAGCGGTCAGGACGTATCGTGTCACGAATTGCGAGTTCCCGGCCACATTTCATGCAAATCCACACCTATAGAGACTCCCGAATGCTTCGATCAACTTCAGGTTGCGGCGCAAACACTCAGTTCCGAGGGCCAAGTCGAACTCTTCGGATGGTCGATGTGGCATTGTTCAAACTGCGCAACACCTGAGCATTGAATCAGGATCGCATCCAAAACGACGATTACCCGGAGACTAGACAGTGAGTGACATTTACAAGCCAGTCGACTGGACGATTCAACAACTTGTGGATGCGGTGAAGGCTGGGACCCTCACACTTCCCGACCTCCAGCGGCCCTTTGTGTGGCCAGCGACCAAGGTTCGTGATCTCATGGACTCCCTCTATCGGGGGTATCCCGTGGGCGAGCTCATGTTCTGGAACCAACCTGGTGATGACAACACCAGCAGCATCGGTATCGACACGAAGGGGCAGTCCTCAAGGCAGCAAATCGTGGATGGACAGCAACGCATCACCAGCCTGTTTGTCATGGTGACTGGTCAAACAGTGATTGACGATGACTATCGGAAGAAGTCGATCCGCATTGCATTCAACCCCTTTTCTGAGCGCTTTGAGGTTGCTCAGCCCGCGCTGAACCGTTCTGCTGAGTGGGTCAGTGATATTTCGAAGGTCTTCTCCTCGGCGCTTGTTGCCTACGAGGCCTTCGTCGAACGACTCGCCGCGGCTCGGACTGAACCCCTCTCCCAGGACGAACGCGCACAGATTCATAGAGCCCTGAGTCGACTTGAAGCTCTGAAGAGCGTGATCTTCAAGGTCGTCGAGTTGCAGCCCACGGTTGACAAAGCTGTGGTGGCTGACGTCTTCGTCCGCATCAACTCCGAGGGTGTCAATCTCACCAGCGCTGACTTCATCCTCACCTGGCTCAGTGTCTTCTGGCCGGAAGGCCGCGATGAACTCGAGCAGTTCGCGAGAAACGCACGCCTCACCGCGGATCACATCAGCGAACTCACCGGGACGCAAACACAATGGTCTCCCAAGAACCACTTTGTAGCTCCCCGGCCGGGCCAACTCGTCCGGGTGGCAGTGGCTGTTGGCCAGAACCGTGGTCGCCTCCAGGACGCCTACAACGCCCTGCGTGGGCGTGATCGCAAGACTGGGATGGCTGTACCAGAGCGTCAAGCTGAAGAGCTTGCGAAGATCCAACGCGCAGTGCCACTAATCCTCAATCGGTTGAACTGGGACGAGTACCTCCGAGTCCTCACAAGGGCGGGCTTCCGATCTCGGAAGATGATCACGTCGGAAACGACAATCCTCTACACGTACGCGTTGTGGCTTCTCGGCCGGACAAAGTACCAAGTTGACATCACAAAGCTCCGTGACCTGATGGCACGGTGGTTCTTCATGTCTCAGACGACAGGGCGCTATACGGGTAGTCCTGAGACCAGGATTCAGCAGGACTTGGATCGTCTCGATGGTGTCGGGAACGCTGACGGATTCGTGCGCGTACTCGAGAACGTGATCTCGACCGTCCTGACTCCGGACTTCTGGTCCATTCGACTTCCCGAAGACTTCAATTCATCTTCAACTTCGGCTTCGCCCGCCTACCAGGCCTATCTGGCTGCCCTGAACATCCTTGATGCTGATCTGTTCATGCTCCACGGCAAGGTGCGGGATTGGACCGATCCGGCGGATACGTCGATCAAGAACGTTGAAGGCCATCATCTATTTCCCAGGGCATACCTGCGAGATGTCCTGGGCTATACGGATATAAAGAAGATCAATCAGGTCGCCAACTTCGCACCTACGGACTGGGCCACCAACATCCTCATCAGCGATGACCCGCCAGCTACCTACTGGCCCAAACTCGTTGCGGACCGGAAGATGACTGGAGACGTGCTGGCGCGGCAGCAAATGTTCCACGCGCTTCCCGACAACTGGACTTCTATGTCCTACGAGGACTTCTTGATCGAGCGCCGGAAGCGAATGGCGCTAGTGGTCCGCGACGGCTACCTGCGGCTGGCGGATCCGACATACCAACCAGACATCGTCCTGCCTAAGCCTCCTGCCGACGAGGAAATGCTCGAAGTGACGCTATTGGATCTTCTAGCGGCCGGGCTCGTTCGCGCCTCAGATCTGATCACCCCAGTTCAGGCGGATGAGGACATTGTTGCCGAGATCACGGAAGATGGCGAAATCCTCCTTGACGACAAGGCATTCGATACCCCGGACCGGGCCGCACGAGCTGTGGGCGACGAGACGGTCTCAGGCTGGGACTACTGGGCAGTCGTGAGTCCCGACGGCTTGGTCAGCCTTCGGGATCTGGCGTCCAAGCTGGAGCAGGTTTGAACGTGAGCCCGCCGAGCCGATAATGCGTCTTGGATACAACTCAGGAAGGGGCGAAGAGCCAGGCATGCCATGGCGGGAGCCTCGAACAATGCGTCTCGGATGCAACCTGAGCTGCATCTCGGATGCAACTCGACTCGTGACGTGGAGCATTGACCGGCTCGCGACGGCCTTCGCGGGAAACACTCGTGTGTGCATAGATGGCTGAAGAAGACCTTCCGTCGGGCCCGTCACCCCTGGCCGAGGCCGTCGAGGGGCTCTTTGACGTGGCTCAGCGCCGCGAACTCCTGGAGCCGCCCTTTCGCGGAGAACTGAGCAGATGGCAAGGGCACACTGGTGACTCAATCGATGAGATCGTTGCTGGCCGAGGAGAACACTCGCTGGGGGAGCGCCGTCGCGCAAGCATGCGCCTTGCACTCCTTCTCGCCCAAGAAGCGCTCGACTCAGAGACAATTGAGCCACTCAAAGAGTCTGTCAGGGCATTGGCGGACGGGCTCTTCTATATCGCTCTAGGAACCGATCGGTCCGAGCAGTCCAAATCGGCAGCTCTCGCCGCCGCCCTTGAGTGTTGCAAGAAGGTACGGCATCCTCGGCGGGCGAAGTTCCAGGCGAAGGCGGAGCGTCTCTCTTTACCGCCCACTGGTGATGCGCTCGACGTAGTCATTGGCACGAGTTGGGAAGATTTCGTCGCGGCGTTGCGATTGGTCCAGCAGGCGGTATCGAGAGCAGAGGAGTCTCTCCCCGCTGCCCCCGAAGTCGACCCATCACCGGTCGCGGAGTCGCTTCTCCAGGGTGCAAACGCGAAGAATACGGAAGTCGTGCCACCCGACTACGACCAGAGTGATCGAGATCGGCGAATCGAATCGGTGAGTCTTCGGCACTTTCGTGGCGTGCCCAAGGAGTTGCAGGTGGACTTCCGCCGAGGCGTCAGATGCGTCTCCGCGCTGATCCTGGGCGACAATGGGTCGGGGAAGTCCAGCGTGGTGGACGCGATTGAGTTCGCGCTTCAGGCGCGCATCGGCCGTTCCGTCGTGTTCGACGGTGCGCTCAGCCCTTCAGGAGCGTCGCTCGCCACGACCGAGACTCCAAGCGTCACAGTACGGCTCGACGACGACTCCGAGGTCAACCGGACGCTTGTGCGCCGAGATGACGGGAAGGTCATCGAGTCAGGCGACCCCATCCGGCCCGGCTTCAGACTCGCGCCGATCACGCTCAAGCGTCAGGACATCCTCCGATTCCTCGACACCGGGGCCCTCTCACGGGGGCACATCTTCTTCGACTACTTCCCTGCGTCAAGTGAGGAGATGGCGCTTCGACCGGAGCAACTTCTAGAGCAGCTCGACGATGAGGCATTTGCGTTGAGGATCCGCAAGCGTGACCAGGTATCGGTTGCTGCCAAGCTGTTTGGCTGCGAAGAGAGCCAGATTGATTCGCAGGACGGTCTGGCTGGCTACGTTCGCCGCTCCTTTCTTGCAGGAATGTCGAACCGTGAGGCGAGAGAGAGCGGCAAGTGGGACGACCTCGACCCGGAGATCCGAGGCGCGATCGAGTCACTCTCGTACACGATGTCAAGGCTCAGTACCATCAAGCGGCAGAGAGAGCGAGGTCCTGAGCCGCTCAATCCGGTGAAGTACAAACAGCAGGCCTCTCTCCTCGCCAACGCCTTGGAAGGAATCGGGGCATGGATCACCGTTGCGTTCCGCGCAATCACCAAGGCGCAGCACGTGGAGCGCATCGAAGTCTTCTTCGGCCGCTCTGGTCCGGTGGCTCTTGACGTCGTTGTGGAACTGTCGGGTGAGCGCCACTGCTTCCCCCAGCAGATCTTCTCGGAGGGTTACAGAGATCTCCTTGCCGCGCTGTTCTTCATGGCAGTAGCAAAGGAAGCGGCAGAGCTCGGCCAGGCCAGGGTCCTGATGCTCGATGATGTCTTCCAGAGTGTGGACTCGACCATCAGGGTTGCCGCGGTTGAGTATCTGGTGCAGGAGTTCAAGGATTGGCAGCTCATCTTCACTGTCCATGATCGACTGTGGTTCGAGCAACTTCGATCGACGCTCCAGCGCGCAGGGATGTTCTTCGTGGAACGGGAACTTCGTGGATGGGATTTCGCCGACGGTCCGAATCTCCTGAATGCGCCAGCAGTTCTCACGACAAATCTTGTACGCGAGTTAGAGATTGGCGAGCCCTCTTCGATCTGCAGTGCGGCGGGCCGGCTCCTTGAGCAGGCCTGTGATCAGCTGTCATGGCGAGTGAACGCTTCGGTGACGCGGCGGCGGGGCGACAAGTACACGCTCGGCGACTTGTGGACCTCAATCTACAAGGTCTTCCGGCGCACTTCCTTGCGCGAAGTCTGCTCATCGATCGAATCGACGTACGCGCTCAGAAATCTTGCAGGTGCTCACTACAACGAATGGGCCGACGCCTTGTCGCTGACAGAGACCCTGCGCTTCGGGCGAGAGGTGCTCACCTTTGTGCGGGCAGTGTGGTGCGCCGAGTGCTCGGACTGGGTGGCGCGCGCCAAGGAACAGGACGCTTTCCGGTGCCCTGGCGGGCACATCTCAATTTCCCTGGTGTCCTAGTTTCTGGCGAAAGCACGGTTGTTCTGCTCAAGCCACGTAGAGAGACCGATGTTCTACGCGAGCTCGTCACAGCACGGGTTGTTACACTGCTGCGGCCATAGCCGTCACCAGCGCGAGACACTGCTATCGGGATCTCAGTTAGTCAGTAGGCGCACACACAGCACAGTCCGCGATATCCCACGCTCCGCCCCCGTTCCGACTCGGCAACTGCCGAACCTTGTCCCGGGCCAGATTCAGCGACGCGTAGGGCCCACTCCACTCGTCGTTCCTCCCGTTAGTCCCGACGCCCAGTCCGTGCCCGTCGTTGCAGAACGAACACTCCGCGCGGTGAACCCTGATCCGTCGATGCGTCCAGTTCTCGTACACCCAGTAGTCGCCACTCACCGACCCACCTCGTCTCGTCAGGGCCCGTGCCCCTTGTCTACATCGTCGCCGCTCCTGGCGGCGGGTTCAGGCGCCCTGGAGGCGCCGTACGCGCCACTGGTCCATGACGACGATTCGAGAGCTCGCGTCATCGTCGGCGGTGTCGCCCGAGCGATCACTTCCCCACTCAAACGCGTCGATCCCCGCGAGGTCCACCTCCTCGAGGCTGTCGAGCACTCCGCGGTAGGTGTCGAGCATCACCTTGAGGCTCGCCCAGCCACCCCAGAGCTGGATGCGCTTGTGGTCGACGCCCTGGGCGAACCAGTAGGTCATGCCGGCGTGGCGCATGGCGTGGGGCGTGATCCCCTCGAGGTTGGGCGCATCGGGCACCAGGACCCCGTCGACCGCCTCGCGCCACCAGCGCCGCACCGCCTCGGCCGGGGCGGCCGCCCCGCGCGGCCCGGTGAAGATGAGCGACCCGTCCCTTCCCAGGCGGTCTCCGAGCAGCTCGCGGACCTCGTCCTCTAGCCACTTCGGCACGGGGACCTCGCGCGTCTTCGCCCGGCGGTCCCGGGTCGACTTCGTGGCGCTGCGCTCCCGCGTCGCGCCGTCGTCGGAGTCCAGCCCGGTCACGCGACGCTGCTGGGTGGCGACCACGACGTAGAGCCGGCCGCGACGCTCGATGAAGCTCGTGCCGCGCAGATCCAGGGCCTCGGAGATCCGCAGCGCGCACCAGGTCGCGATGCGCACGAACGTGCCCCACTTCGCGCCGTGGCGCTCGGCGAAGTAGGCAGCCACCAAGTCCGCCTGGGCCGGCTCGGGGATGCGGCGAGGATCGGGGCGCTCGGCCTCGACGTCGCGACGCACCTTGGGCTGGCCCTTCACCGGACCCCGCCCGATTTGCTCGGTGTCCACCAGCCAGGTCAGGAACGGCATCACCGTGCTGCCCCAGTAGGTGCGCGCGGTGAGCTGCGAGAGGCTCGCGCGCGTGAAGTGGTTGCGCAGCGCGCCCACGCGGTCCACGCTGAGGCTCGCCAGGGGGATCGAGCGCGCCTCGACCCAGCGCCGGCCGGCCGCCAACTCCTCGCTGAGAGTCCCCTGCTCGGGGCGCAGGCCGTGGTCGCGCAGGTAGCGCGCCGCCCACTCGGCGCCGATGACCGGCTCGGGCCGGCGCCGGTCGGGGCGCTGAGCCTCGAGCGCGACGAGCAGCGCCTCGCGATCGGCGCGCGGCTCGAGGGTGAGGGCAACGAGCTCGACTAAGCGCATGCGGTTCCTCGTGCGGCTCGCGGTCTTCCAGACCGAGTACCAGCGCGTCGCCACGTAGGACTCCAGGGCGAGGAAGACAGTGGTGTTGGCGACGGGCTCGTCGCTCGGGTGACCGTCGGCGTCGAGGCGCCAGCCGTCCACCTCGTACTCGGCCTTCTCGAGACGCTCGATGAAGGCCTTGGCCGCGGCCTTGGTGAGGAAGTCGCTGCGCTTGCGGTACACGGGCAGGCGCCCCGCGCCGGGGCTGAGCATCCAGCGCACTTGGTAGCGCGGGCCCTTGGCCGTCGCGACGGGCTTGCCGTTGTTGCCGATCCAGGAGCTCGTGAGCCTCATCGCGTCACCTCCACCAGCCAGGCCTTCACCGACTGACACGTGACGGCGATGCGCCGGTTGCGCAGGCGCAGGCGCCTGGGGAAGCAGGGGTGCCCGACGGCCGCCCACTTGTAGAGCGTGTGCGGGCTCTCGCCGAGCCAGTCGGCGAGCTCGTCGAGGTGCAGGACCCGGTCGCAACCGGGGCAGGTGTTGGGGTCGTGGGTAGTGTCCATGGGCGGATCGGTGTTGCCCGCCACCGTTCGCGCAATCGCCCGATTAATCGCCGTTTTCCACTGTCGCGGCGCTGTCGCCCGTTCCGCGCGGAGCCCCAAAGGCCTTACGCCACAAGGGTTTTGGCCTCCTCGCCCCGCCCGCAAGCTGAGAACGCGGGTTCGATTCCCGTCGCCCGCTCCAACGTCGTTCCTAGTCGGAGCCACTATCGGTGCCAGATTGACTCCCTCATCGACGCGGCACCGCTCGGAAAACTGAACGGGGAGT
>JAJZDJ010000200.1 GCA_021828685.1 Actinomycetes bacterium
GGACTGCTGGACCTCGGAGAGGTAGATGTTCGTCCGACGCACGGAGCTAGTATACACCGCCGCATACGCCGTGGCCTCCAAAGGTGCACAGCGCGGCAGTGTCAGGTGATGAGGGACGACCTGGAAGCCGACGTCGGCATGTGCTGCCATCAAAGGAGCAGCCATCGACCTCCCGCCCCGAGTTCAGGCCAGCGGGCCCATCCGATCAACGAGGTCGTTCAGCAGGCCTGCGGCGACAGCGGCGTCGGGAACGGCGACGAGCAAGGACTCGCCACTGTTGATCGCTACTTCGAGGCCCTGTCGACCGGAGACCCGGAATGCCCAGGTGCGGCGGGTGGCCAGCCAGCGCAGCCCCCACCACCAATGCCGACCCATCTCGACGACGCGCGCTCCTTCCACGCGATCGAGTGGCACGGATTGCTGGGGTCGACCGAACGGCCACGCCGTTACCTTCACGCCCCGATCGTCGATGTGCACCCTGATGCAGGCGACCCCAGCTACCAGGTACAGCCAGGCGCCTGCGCCGATCATCGGCAAGGTCCTGCCCGACGCGAACATCGCGGCGGCGACCCCGACGCCGACGAGGGCGAGCACCGGGTTGGTGACCCAGCGGGAGTACACCGCGCGCTCGGTGGCAGCCAGCCCGACCGTGCCGGCCCGAGACCGGGTGGTGGCCGACTGGCCGGGGTCCCGGTTGCGCAGACCCCGGAACAATCCGACGCCGAGGGCAGCGACGCCCGAAATAATCACTACGAGCGCCCACGCTGTGCGGTTGCCGGGAGCGTCGCGGACCACCATGAACCCGACGACCACTTCAAAGGCGACACACAGGGCCCAAGCTCGCCAACCCCGGGCGGTCACGCCATCGCCCCCTTCACCAGCTCGGCGGCTTCGTCTGGTTCGAAGCCGAGCGCCCGGGCCCGGTGGGCCAGCGCCTCCACCAGTTCGGCCAGGGCCGCACGATCTTCTGATCGGCTCGCCACCACGATCGCCCCCCGACCGCGGTGCATGCTCACCAGTCTTTCGTCGCGCAAACTCTGGTAGGCCCGGAGCACGGTATGCATGTTCACCCCCAAGCCAGCCGCAAGCTCGCGGGCCGGAGGCAGGCGGTCACCGGCAGGAACCGAGCCATCCGCAATCGCCCGGCGAAGGCCGGCGGT
The DNA here is from genome assembly GCA_021828685.1 of Actinomycetes bacterium. Classification (GTDB taxonomy): domain Bacteria; phylum Actinomycetota; class Acidimicrobiia; order Acidimicrobiales; family Palsa-688; genus JAJZAM01. Next base: position 1,161 of record JAJZDJ010000200.1, read on the forward strand.
GATCTGCTCGAACAGCGGAACGCTGCTTTGGGTGTCCACTCGAACCAGCACAATTCTATTTATACTAGAACTGAGCTGCGCTGTCCACCCCCAGAGGCACAGGAGGCTGCTCGCCTCGCCGCTGTCGGAGACCGCGACCAGCCGGCTCAAATCGGTGAACGTGCGCGAACTGCGAAGCACCCTTCCTGGCCAACGCTCGTGGTGCATCCGAGCTGCATTGAGCCCGTCACGCGCCTCCTCTACCCCAACCTCGTGCATGTATCGGTGATTGGACGAACCGGTTGCGGATGGTCAAAGGCGGTCAAAGGCTGCGGAGTACGCGGTGGCGATCGGCGAGGGCCCGGGTCGAGACGTCGGCCCTGAAGGCGATGGCGTCGAATCCGTGGGGCACGCCGGGGCGTAGGTGCAACTCGACGGGGACGCCGCCACGGCTGAGCGTTAGGGCGTAAGTAACGTCCTCGTCGCGAAAGATGTCCAGTTGGCCGACCTCGATGTACGCGGGGGCAGACCGGTCGCGTCGGCCACCCGGGCGGGCGCCGCCGACGGGTCGACCTGCGACCTGCCGATCCTGTCGCCGAGCAGCGCCGTCCATCCCGTCAGATTGTCGTCGTAGCTCCACGCGGCGAACGGCACTAGATGCTGGTCTGGGACGGTGTTGCGGTCGTCGAGCATCGGGTAGATCAGTATCTGGTGGGCAATCACCGGGCCGCCGCGATCCCGAGCGACGATGGCGACCGCGGCGGCCAGTCCGCCGCCGGCGCTGTCACCCATGACCGCGATGCGCTCGGTGTCAATGCCGAGCTGCGCAGCGTGCTTGGCCAGCCAGACGAGGCCGGAATATACATCCTCGACGGGGGTCGGGTGCGGGTGCTCGGGAGCGAGCCGGTACTCGAGCGAAAGCATCGGAACGCCGGTCGCAGCGACGTAGCGGGAGACCGGCCCGTCGAAAATCGGGACGGACCCGAGAATCATGCCCCCACCGTGCAGGTACAGCACCGCAGCGCTGCTATCGCTCGTCGCCGGGCGATACCACCGTGCTCGCAACGCCTGGCCGTCAGATGCGGGCACCGTCTGCTCGGTGATCTCGACATCGGCGGCGATCGACTGCGCGACGTTGTTGAACTGCTCCAGCATCGCGTTCAGGCTGAGCCGCCGTCCGGCGACGTCGCCGACGGCGGGTGATGGAGACGCCGGTCCGCTCGCAGCAGCAATGGCCTGCAGGGTGGCGGCGACCTCGGCGTCGAGCTCGAAAGTCATGTCGCCAGGGCGCCTGGCGGGGGCAGCAACTCGGTCGCATACCGGGGCGCGAGGTCCTGCACTTTGGCCAGGAAGGCCTGCTGTGCCTCGTCGTCGAGCGGAGGCGGCGCGTCGGTGCGATGCGCGACGGGTTGGCCGACGAGGGTGAAGAATTCGTCTTGCCCGGCAGGTGCACACAGGCACAGCAGGCGCGAAGCTTCGGTGCTCGCGTTGGTGAAGCCGTGCCGTGCGTTGGCGGGGACGTTGATCGTCTCGCCTGCGCTTGCCGTGATCGTCTCGTCCCGGAAGGTCACCTCCACAGTGCCCTCGAGAACACTGAACATCTCCTCGAAGTCGTGGCGGTGCGGGGGTGGTCCTCCGCCTGCTGGCACGTGCATGTCGATGAGCGTGTACTTGCCGGCAGTGTCCTGCCCGGAGACGAGGATCGTGTACGTGTCGCCCACCAGGCCGATGTGCGGCAGACCCTCCTCCGAGTCTGGACGAGCGACGGTAAGTTCGCGGGACAGGTCGTCGGGGGGAATCGCCATAGTACCTCTTGATCTAGTAAACGGACGATTATGTCCGTATCGAGTGTATCGAGTGTACCGGGCGCGTCGACACGGTTCAATGGTCCTATGCCCACCACATCGCCCGGCGACCGCTCACGCGAGCAGCGACGCGACGCTTTACGCAACCAGGAAGGCCTGCTCAAAGCGGCCACCGTGGCAGTGCACCGCGACGGCCTGCAGGTACCGATGGGCCGAATCGCCGCCGACGCCGGCGTCGGGCCGGGCACGCTCTACCGGCACTTCCCGAACCGTGAGGCGCTGCTCGCCGAACTCACCCACCGCTCCTTCGAGCGGGTGCTCGCCAACGTTCACGCTGCCGAACAGGCCGGAACGGACCCGATCGAATGCTTGCGCCTCTTCATCGACGCCGCGATCAGCCAACGCAACGATTTAGTTCTACCGCTACACGGCGGGCCGCCGATCACCTCGCCGTCCACCATCGCCGTCCGCGCCGAAGTACACCGAGCCATCAAGCGCATCCTCGACCGCGGCGTCGCATCGGGCATGATCGGCGGCAACGTGACGCCAGGCGACATCATCACCTTCGGCTCGATGCTCGCCCAGCCCCGCCATCCCGACCAGCCATGGGATGCAACCTGCCGCCGACTGCTCGACGGCTACCTACAAGGCATCACCGCCAGTCACGCCAGCCCGGCTCGCAGCGCAAAGCGCAGCGGCTAGTCACCCCGGCTTCCGACCATCCGCCCGCTACCGCCACCAATTGATCCGAGTCACTGCTACCCGAGAGGTAGCAACGAAACCACGACCGCGGCCGTTGAGGCTGCGGTATACGGGAGCCGCCCAGTTGTCGTGGTGGAGACCGACGGCGCCTCATTCGACCGCGTGGTCGTCTCCGGTGATCGGCCGGTCAAGCCGGACTTGAACCAACTTGAACCCGGCGGCACCTGGACGATAGGTCGCCCCGGTCCGGTGACCACCGGCCCGCCAGATGATGACAGGCGAGACGGGGGAAAGTCAGCAGGATCGGTCCTCCATTTCCCAGGCGTGGTCCAAGATGTGCCAGGCCAGCCGTCGGAAGGCATATCGCACCGGCCAGGCGCTGTCGGGCGGCACCGTCTGTAGCCCCGCTACGATCATCGCCCGTTGCTGCTCCCACGGCGTCCGAGGTGGTACTCGGCAACCCACCTTCGGCGCGTAAGCCCGCTCCGCCTCGCGCACGTGGCGTAGCATGGCGTCTCGATCGCGGCCACCACCACGCGGCCCCTTACGAAGCTCGGCGGCCGAGGCGGCGGCAACGGCGTCGAGGTACGCCCACGACGCCTCAAGCAGCCCCAAGTGATGTCCGAGTTCCTTGGGAGTGAGGGGTTCGTCGTCCCACGGCCCGACTGCGCCCGGCGCTCCGAAGTCAGCCATGCCGCTGCGCGTCGCCACCCGCCCAACCACCTCGACCGACACGATTGGCACGGCTAACGCCGCAGCCTTCGCGTAGCGCTCGGCGTACTCAAGCAGGGTGTTGATGGCGGCTTCCTCGCCTTTGCCCCTCCGCGACCAGCCGGGCCAGTCCACGGCGCTGGCGAATACCCACCGCTTACCAATCTCGAGGTAAATCCGAAGAGGCTCCATCGAGCACCACCGTACGCGGCCGCGCAAACTCGCTTTCACCCCTCGCGTACCCGAAACTACGTTCTGATCGGCCCGCTGCGCTCTCTTCCACATCGGCTCGGGCACGCCGGCGTGGCACAGCGTCGACCAGGCAATTGCTGAGAACCGGCGATATGCGTCGGCTGACCGCCGGCTCTGTTGTGGCCCAAGCGTGACCCACGGGAAAGCCTGTCCCGGTACGACAGACAAGAGGACCGCCCCGGGCCGTGAGTGGCGGACCAGGGCGACGTTCGGCCCGCTGACCTGCACAGCCGCCAGCGCACGCCGGAGCTTGACGAACCGTAAGTAAGGTCCGGAACAGCTTGCGTGCTGCGTTCACTCAGGTTCATCCGGTTGTTAAAACGTTAAAGCAGCCCACTACCAGGGCCTTTACGGTGGGGCTAGGTGGAATCGAACCACCGACCTCAACATGGCCGTATAGTGGACGTACACAACAGTTTCCACCGGAGGTTGACACATGGAGACCCAATCACGGCGACGCAGCCGGCGCATGGACCTGCGGACCACTCCAGAGGAGCGAGAACTGATCGACCGCGCTGTCAGCGTCACCGGCACCGACCTGACCGACTTCGTCATCACCCACGCCTACGACGCCGCCCGCCGTGTGTTGGCCGACCGTGACCACTTCGACCTCGACGCCACCGCTCTCGCAGAGTGGGAGGCGATCAACGCCCGGCGTGCCCGCGAGGTCCCCGGCCTCCGACAGTTGATGCAACGCCCCTCCCCGTTTACTGATTGAGCGGCACCTACCGCCCACCCGAGCCGCTCAGCGAGGCGCATGACCTCACCGGCTTCTCGTGCCGGTCGAGAGAGCAGACCAACTGGTTACGACATCACGCCCGCCAGTCGGCCAACACCGGCACCACGCGGGTCTTCGTCGTCACCGAGCACGGCGATGACCGGGTGGTTGCCTACTACGCCTGGTGCATGGCCCAGGTCCAATCCGAGGCAGCCCCCGAACGGCTCCGCAAAGGTGCTGGCCGCTACCCCCAACCGGTTGCCTTGCTCGCCCGGCTCGGTGTCGATGTGGGCCATGAAGGCAAAGGGCTTGGTGTCGGCCTGCTCCAAG
>JAJZDJ010000201.1 GCA_021828685.1 Actinomycetes bacterium
CGGGACGATCAAGATCGAGATGCACTTTCTCCCGGACGTCTACGTCCCATGCGAGGTCTGCAAGGGCGCTCGATACAATCGTGACACGCTGGATGTCATATTCAAGGGGAAAAATATCTCCGAGGTGCTCGACATGCCTTGCGAGGAGGCTCTCGCCTTCTTTGCCAACCAGCCTCCGATCGCGCGCCACATGCAGACCCTCGTCGACGTCGGGCTAGGCTATGTACGTCTCGGCCAGCCTGCCCCCACCCTCTCGGGCGGCGAGGCTCAGCGGATCAAGCTGTCGAGCGAACTAGCGAAACGCTCAACCGGGCACACGATCTACGTCCTCGACGAGCCGACCACCGGCCTTCACTTCGAGGACATCCGCAAGCTGCTGGGCGTTCTTTCGAGGCTCGTGGACCAAGGAAACACCGTGCTCGTCATCGAGCACAATCTCGACGTCATCAAGACATCCGATTGGATCGTGGACCTCGGCCCCGAGGGTGGCGACGGTGGCGGCGAAGTAGTGGTAGAAGGATCCCCCGAGGTCGTCGCCAAGAGCGAAGCGAGCTACACAGGACGTTTCCTGGCGCCGCTCCTCGCGTAGACGACGTCCTAGGCGATGTCTTAGGCGATGTCCAGCATCCGCTGAAGCGCTACACGTGCATCTCCTGCGGTAACCGGGTCGACCGTGATCTGGTTGACGACCCTGCCCGCCACGAGCTCCTCGAGAACCCACGCAAGGTGCGCTGCGTCGATGCGGAACATCGTCGAGCACGGGCAGACCAGCGGATCCAGGGAAACGATCTTCAGGTGCGGGTGCTCGTCGGCGAGGCGCTGGACCAGGTGGATCTCCGTAGCGACGGCGATCACGGTTCCAGGTTGTGCCCGCTCGACAGCAGCGATTATGAAGTCGGTGCTTCCGACCTCGTCGGCGAGCTCGACGACGTCGTGGGCGCACTCGGGGTGCACGATCACCTTCCCCTCCGGGTGGGAGGACCTGAAGGCCTCGACATGTGCCGGGCGGAAGCGTTGATGAACCGAGCAGTGGCCCTTCCACAGGAGGAACCGGGAACCTTTGACAATCGCTTCGTCGAGGCCGCCGAGGTCGCGGCGGGGATCCCACACGGCCATGTCGTCCTCCGAGAAGCCGAGGTCGTATGCGGTGTTGCGCCCGAGATGCTGGTCGGGGAAGAAGAGCACCTTCGAGTCGGGCCCCTTCTGGCGGAGAGCCCATGTCAGGACCGCTCTCGCGTTGGACGAGGTGCACACAGCACCCCCCATGCGTCCGACGAACGCCTTGAGGGCGGCAGCCGAGTTCATGTATGTGATGGGAACGATGTCGTCGACGTCGGTGACGGCGGCCAGCTCGTGCCAAGCTTCGTCCACCGAATCGACATCTGCCATGTCAGCCATGGAACACCCGGCGTTGAGGTCCGGGAGGATCACCTTCTGGCTCGGCCCGGTCAGTATGTCGGCAGATTCGGCCATGAAATGCACTCCGCAGAACACGATGTACTCGGCTTCTGACGTCGCAGCTTGACGGGACAAACCGAAGGAGTCGCCCCGTGCATCCGCCCAGCGCATCACCTCGTCACGCTGGTAGTGGTGGCCGAGGATCATCAGCCGGTCGCCCAGGGCTTTTTTGGCGGCAGCGATACGCTCGGCGAGGTCAGGTCCAGTAGATGTCGTATAACTCTCGGGGAGAGGGGATTGTAGTCGGAGCACGGGCAGACACCTCCACAAGGAGCACTTCGATCTGCGGTCGGCGGGGACAGCCCGGGCGCCCATCCGCGGGGATGTCGACCTCGAAGTGAATATGTAGCCGGATTCCGGGCCGGCATCTCCATCATATGTGAGCGCGGGGGCGAAGCGCACCTTCAATGTCGGAGGCGCCGTGACACGGGGGTTCGGGGTCCGAAATGATGGCGCCGGGCAAGGTCGAAGTTGCGGCAGACTCGGATGGTGCTCGAGCGTCCGGTCGCCGGAACCATTCCAGATACGCCCGGCTCGTACCAGTTCAAGGATCGCGACGGGCGCGTCATCTACGTGGGCAAAGCGAAGTCGCTTCGAAGCCGGCTTTCGAACTACTTCCAGAATCCCGCCCTTCTCGCCCCGCGTACAGCTCAGATGGTTGCCTCGGCCGAGAGCGTCGAATGGATCCAGGTGCGCAGTGACGTCGAAGCGCTCATGCTGGAGTACAGCCTGATCAAACAGCACAAACCGCGTTTCAACGTGCGGCTCCGGGACGACAAGAGCTACCCCTTTCTCGCTGTCACCGTCGCGGATGAGTGGCCGAGGGCGGCGGTCCGTCGCGGTACTAGGGACAAGTCGACCCGTTATTTCGGGCCGTACGCCCATGCGTACGCGATACGCGAAACGCTCGACTCGCTGACGCGCATCTTTGCGGTCCGCACCTGCAGCGACAGCAAGTTCGTGAACCATCAACGGCTGGGACGTCCTTGCCTGCTCTACCACATCGAGAAGTGCTCAGGTCCGTGCATAGCTGCGGTGACAGCTGCGCAGTACGGCCAAATGGTGAGCGATCTCCTCGGATTCCTCGAAGGCGAGACACAGTCGGTGATCGCCCGCATCGAGGCCGAGATGGTGGCCGCCGCCGAGAAGCTCGAGTTCGAGAGGGCCGGGCGGCTGCGCGACCGCCTGGTCGCCGTGCGAAAAGCGGTCGAGAAGCAGCAGATGGTCGCCGAAGCAGGCGAGGATCTCGACTGTTTCGCCATCGCCGAGGACGAACTGGAGGCCGCTATCCAAGTCTTCTACGTGCGCCGCGGAAGAGTGGTAGGCAGAAAAGGGTTGATCGTGGACAAGGTCGAGGACCTCGGAAGCGCGGGGCTCGTCGCTTCGATCCTCGAACAGCACTACGACGACGCCCCTCTTGGTGTCCCCCCGCTCATCCTCGTTCCCCATCTCCCCGAGGATCCAGAGACGATCGGTGAGTGGCTCGAAATGCAACGCTCGGAGGGCTCCGCGACAGCGGACGGCTCCGCAGCCCCCGCACGGTCGCGGGCCGACGCCGCGACGGCCACCGACGTCGAATGGTGGGCCGCAGACTCCCATTACCGAGTCGAGCGAAGCGTCAATCCGGCCGCTCGGAAAGGATCCGCGGTCGAAGTGCGGGTTCCTCGGAGAGGTGACAAACGCTTGCTCATGGAGACGGTCGACAAGAACGCCGCCGAGGAGTTCCGCCGGCACCGCCTGACCCGGGCGGCCGACCACAACGCCCGCGCCCGGGCCCTGACCGCCCTCCAGGACCACCTCGACCTGCCCGGGTCGCCGCTTCGAATCGAGTGCTACGACATGAGCCACCTCCAAGGGACCGATTACGTCGGCTCAATGGTTGTGATGGAAGACGGACTCCCGAGGCCGGCGGAGTACAGGCGATTCAAGGTGAAGACCGTCGAAGGCAACGACGACTTCGCGGCGATGACAGAGGTGCTCACCCGGCGCCTCACCGCCTATCTGGCCGAGAGGTCCAAGCCGGTCGAGGAACGGCGCAGAAGGTTCGCCTACCCGCCGCAGCTGCTTCTCGTCGACGGCGGGAAGGGTCAGCTGGGTGTGGCGGTCCAGGTGCTGGAGCGGCTCGGGCTCACAGAGGAGATCCCGGTCGCGTCGCTCGCGAAGCGCTTCGAGGAGGTGTACCGGCCCGCGATGCCGGAACCGATCAGGATCCCGAGGACATCCGAGGCTCTCTACCTGCTGCAGCGCATCCGCGACGAGGCGCACCGCTTCGCCATCACGTATCACCGCAGTACAAGGGGAAAAAGGATGACCGTCTCAGTTCTGGACTCCATTCCAGGCTTGGGGCCCGCCCGCAGAAAGCGCCTGCTAGCCGAGCTCGGCGGCCCCAAAGCGCTCAAGGCGCTCCCGCGCGAAGCCTTTACCAACCTGTCGTGGCTTCCGGAGCCGGTTGCGGACGCCCTCTTCGACCGACTGCACAGCTAGGGTTTTCTTCATGCCCAAAATTGCAGCCAACGGTATAGAGATCTTCTACGACATCCACGGCAGTCCCTCGGATCCGACGATTCTTCTGATCATGGGTTTGAGCGCTCAGATGACATCCTGGGACGACTCCTTCGTAGCCGAGCTCGCATCACGGGGCTTCCACGTGATCCGCTTCGACAACCGTGACATCGGCCTGTCCAGCTGGTTCGACGAAGCGGGTACACCGGACATGGCTGCCGCCTTCGCCGCAGGGACGATCCCGCCTCCCGTATACACCCTTTCCGACATGGCATCCGACGGAGCGGGACTTCTCGACGCGCTCGGCATTTCCGAGGCGCACATCGTCGGAGCCTCCATGGGCGGGATGATCGCCCAGACCTTTGCGATCGAGCATCCCGACAAGTGCCTGACGCTCACGTCGATTTTCTCGACGACAGGCAACAGGGGAGTCGGTCAAGCCCATCCCGGCGTCGCTGAAGCGCTCTTTTTCGCGACGCCGCCGGCCACCCGCGAGGAGGTAATCGAAGCTGGCGTCGCTGGATCGAAGCTGATCTCGAGTCCCGGCTACCCGCCGAGCGAAGAAGACGTGCGCGAACGAACGGCCGCCTCGTATGACCGCGCGTACCACCCTGCCGGCGTCGTGCGCCAGCTCCTCGCTATCCTCGCGCAGCCCGACCGCACCGAGGCGCTTCATCACGTCTCGGTTCCCACCCTGGTCATCCACGGGGACTCGGACCCGCTCGTCGACAACTCCGGAGGGGTCGCGACAGCCGAAGCGGTGCCGGGCGCCGAGCTGTGGCTCGTACCCGGCATGGCGCACGACCTTCCGAGCGCACTTCACAGCGAGCTTGCCGAGCGCATCGCGGCCAACTGCCGTCGGGCCTGATGGTCACGCAGGCTCACGAGGCGTTGATCTGGCGGTGAGCGCGGAGAAGGCGTCTCCGGATTGGAAGGGCTTATGGGAGGAGCACGCCGCTTGGTGGCAGCAGGGCTTCACTGAAGGGGCTGACCCCGAGTACGAAGAGCAGATCCTGCCCTACATTCGAGACGAGCTCGCCGGGGCCACAAGGGTTCTCGACGTGGGCTGCGGTGAGGGCCAAGTGGGGCGCCTGGCGGCCCGGGTGGCGGGCGTGGAACTCGTTGCAGGGGTCGACCCGGCGAAAGCCCAGGTGAACGCGGCCTCTCAGCGCGGTGGGGGAGTGCTGGTCGGCCGGGCTGAGGCGGCGGGCTTGCCGTATCGCGATGGGACCTTCGACGCGGTCGTCGCGTGCCTCGTCTTCGAGCACATCACCGCCGTCGACGAAGCCCTCGCCGAGGTGGGCCGGGTGCTGTTACCGGGAGGCCGCTTCCTTTTTCTGCTCAATCACCCGCTGTTGCAGACTCCCGGCTCCGGATGGATCGACGACACGATCCTCGAAGAACAGTACTGGCGTATCGGCCCCTACCTCGACGAAGATCACTCTCTAGAGGAGGTCGAGAAGGACGTGTGGATACCTTTCGTTCACAGGCCTCTCTCGCGGTATGTCAACGCTATGGCCGCCGCCGGGCTTTATGTGACTGCGATGGCAGAGCCTGCGCCGCCGCCCGGATTCCTCGCACGTGCTGCCGAGTACCGCGATGCCGCTCGGATACCGAGGCTTTTGGCCTTGCGGGCCAAGAAGATCCGCTTCGACCGAGGCGGCGGTTAGCTGTGGCCGACT
>JAJZDJ010000202.1 GCA_021828685.1 Actinomycetes bacterium
GTAGGGTTCGCCACCGCGCGCGACCGCACCGACGCGCCGGAATCCGAGCGTCCCGAGGAACTTCAACGCTTCGACGGCCGCCACCCGCGACACGACCGGCAGGTGGAAGACTGCGCCCGCTGAGGCCCGCACCGTCTTTGGGTTGTAGACGTCGACGCTGCCCTCGCAGACGATTACAGCCTGAGCGCCTGCGGCCGCTGCGGCGCGCACGATGGTGCCGACGTTTCCGGGGTCGGCGGTGTCAACGCAGACCAGCACGAAACCCGCTCCGGCCAGCGTTGCGAGGGACGGATTGGCGATCTGGGCGACCGCCAGGACGCCCTGAGGGTTGACGGCGTCGGCGACACGCTTGAGGACCCCGTCGCCGAGGACGTCGATTTTCGCGCCACGCGACGAGGCCCGTTCGCAAAGAGAACCGTGGGTCTCGAGCGACTCGGGGGAGTCGACATACACGTTGTCCACCGGCCAGCCGGCAGCGAGCGCCTCGTGGAGGAGCTTCGGTCCTTCGAGGACGAACTTGCGGTGCTTCCAGCGCGCTTGGGCACTGGAGTTGAGCTGGCCGATGAGGCGGACGGACGGGTTAGCCCGCGAGAGCGGCCCTCCCCTCGCGAGCGGCCGCCCGCCGAGATCAGTCAGAGGCTGATGCGAGCGCTTCCCGTGCGGCCTTCACCAGGTTGGCGAAGGTGGCTTCGTCGTGGACGGCGAGGTCGGCGAGGATCTTGCGGTCGACGTCGATTTCCGCGGCCCGCAACCCGGCGATCAGGCGGCTGTAGCTCATGTCGTAACGGCGGGCCGCCGCATTGATCCGCTGGATCCACAGCTGGCGGAAGTCACCTTTGCGGGCCCTGCGGTCCCGGAAGGCGTACTGCAACGAGTGCATTACCTGCTCGTGGGCTGCCTTGTAGCTGCGGCTCTTGTTGCCGTAGTAACCCTGCGCGGCCTCGAGGACGGCGCGGCGGTGCTTCTTGCTGTGAACAGCGCGCTTTACCCGGGCCATCAGCAGCTCCTTTCAGAATCCATGGTCAAAGCCCCAGGAGACGCTTGACGGCGCGGACGTCGCTGCTCGACACGTCGGCTTCACGGCCCAGGCGCCTGGTACGGGTGGAGGACTTCTTTTCGAGGATGTGGGAGCGAAAGGCGCGACGGCGTCTTATCTTCCCGGTTCCGGTGACCTTGAAGCGCTTCGCGGCGCCACGGTCGGTTTTCATTTTCGGCATCTGAGCAACAACTCCCTAGGTCGGCTGAAGACTCTACCTGCTCTGGACGGGGTGGAGCACGTCGGCGAGATCCGCGGTGGCGCCGGACGCTGCGTGCACCGGATCCGAAGGCGCTGCCGTCTCGAGCTCTTCGGGTGCGCCGGGTGCGCCGGAAACCTCAGGCGTGCCAGAAACCTCGGGTGTGCCGGAAACCTCGGGTGCGCCAGAAACCTCCGGGGCGGGGGGTGCTTCACCCGCCGCCGCCGTTGCGTCGGCGGCAGTCGCCGGCTTGCGGGCCTGGGGTCGACGGTCAGGAGCAAGGACCATGATCATGTTGCGCCCGTCGAGCTTCGGAGCGGCTTCCACCTTCGCGACGGACCCGACTTGCTCGGCCACCTGGTCGAGGATCTTCTTGCCGAGCTCCGGGTGGCTCATCTCGCGGCCACGGAACATAATCGTGATCTTCACCTTGTGGCCGTCGCCGAGGAACCTCGCCACTTGCCGGGTCTTCGTGTCGAAGTCGCCGACGCCGATCTTGGGCCGGTACTTCATCTCCTTGATCCCGGCGCTCGTGGACTTGCGCTTCGACTCCTTGGCGCGCTGCGCCGTCTCGTACTTGAAGCGGTTGAAGTCCATGATCCGGCACACGGGCGGGTTCGCCTCGGAAGCCACTTCAACGAGGTCGAGGTCCAGCTTCCGTGCGATGCTCAGCGCTTCGGGAAGCGGTTTTACCCCCAGCTGGGCGCCGTCTGGACCGATTAGGCGGACTTCGCGCGCCCTTATTCGATCGTTGGTCCGGTGCTCGTTAAGGTCAGTCGAAGGGGCTATGCGACATCTCTCCTGGTCTAAGGAAGCCTTGGCAACGCCGCAGCGACGCCGTAGCATAGATCAGAAAGCGGCACTTGTCTCACTTTTGGCTACCACGTCGCAAGAATAGCCCCAGGAAGCCTGGAAATACGCTCGTCCGATGCAAACCGGAGGGTTCCTCTTTCTGCACTCAATTCTATCGATATTAGGCTACCGGAAATGAGCACTCTTTGGACACCGAGCGGGGAGCGGCCCATTCCGAGGCCGACAGCACGCGCCGAGCAGCCTCAGGCCGAGCCGAGAACGCCTGCGCCCAAGACCGACTTCGCTGACGTCGAACCCGACGAGGCGGAGATCCGAGAGTTGAGGGACCGTCTTGCCTCCACCCCGCCCGAGGTAATGATCGCCAACAACGCTTTCATGATGTGCGAGCTCGCCGGCATGCACCTCTCCTCGAACCCGCCCCGCCTATCGGAGGCACGGCTGTGCATCGACGCGCTCGGCTGCCTAGTAGAGGGCCTCGGCCCTCGCTTGGGACCGCCCGCCGCCCAGCTGGGCGAAATCCTGAGCGAGCTGCGCATGGCTTACGTACAGCTCGCCGCACGCCACGGAGCCCCGGCTGCGCAAGCCGGCGAAGCCGACGACAGCCCCGCCGGCTAGACGCGCTGCAGTTCGGCTGCCTCCCAGACACCGCCGTGGCGGGCCACCAAGACGAAAGTCACCGTGGTCCCCTCGTCTATCGTGCGTGACCCGTCCGCGATCTGGGTGCAGTGAAAAAGGTACGGGTCCTGCCCCGCAGCCTCGACCGTGCCCAACCCGACACGCTCGTCGAAGGACACTACGGTCCCCGTCTGTACGCTCGGGGTCATGGGTGACTAACAGCTCCGACGCCGCCGACGCCGGTCACGGGACGATCTTGGCGATCGGCAGCTCGATGATGTCGGTAGCGCCTAAGTCCTTGAGGTTGGGAATCAACGTGTTGATCGTGTGCTTGGGAACGACCGCCTCGACAGCGAAACCGTCCTCGCCGAACAACTTCGACACGGTCGGGGACTTCATCGCCGGGAGCAGGCCGATCACACCGTCCAGCGCCGCCGGCTCGACGTTGAGCTTTACCAGGACCCGGGTCCTCGCTATGAGCGTCCCTTCGAGGAGACTGCGGATCTGCTCCATAGCGTGGCGTTTGTCGTCGTCGGCGAACGAGGCCGGGTTCGCTACGAGCTCGGTGTAGGACTCGAGAATCGTCGCGACCACCCGCAAACCGGCTGATCGCAGGGCCCGGCCGGTCTCGGTAATCTCCACTACTGCGTCCGCCACGTCGGGGATCTTCGCTTCTGTCGCCCCGTGCGAGAGGCGGACTTCGGCGTCGACGCCGTGAGCCTTGAGGTATCGCCGAGTGAGCTCCGGGTACTCGGTGGACACCCTCGTACCCGACGGAAGGTCGGACACCTCCTTGACCGGGGAACTGTCCGCTACGGCGAGAACGACCCGGATCGGCTGCGTCGTCGCTTTGCTGTAGCGCAGCTGGCCGAGCGACACGACGTCGCTCGATGTCTCCTCGATCCAGTCCCGGCCGGTTATGCCGAGATCGAAAAGACCTTCCGCCACATAAAGCGGGATCTCCTGGGGGCGCAGGATGCGGACGTCGTCGATGCGGGGATCGTCGATCACCGCCTTGTAGTCCACGTCGGAGCGTCGGTTTACGCCAAGATCCGCGTCGGAAAAAAGTTCGAGCGTCGCCCGTTCCAGCGACCCTTTCGGAAGGACAAGTCGCAGCACCAGCTACTCGCCTCCCTGCGAAGCGTTCACAGCCCGGCTTCCTCGTCGAAGATGTGGCCGAGGCGATCGCGTTTGGTGCGCAGGTACCCGATGTTCTCGTGGTTCGGTTCCGTGTGGATCGGGATTCTCTCAACGATCTGAAGCCCGTACCCTTCAAGGCCACCGCGCTTGGCGGGGTTGTTCGTCATCAGGCGCATCGTGGTTACCCCGAGGTCGACGAGTATCTGCGCCCCGATCCCGTATTCGCGACTGTCCACCGGAAGGCCAAGCTCCACGTTCGCGTCGACCGTGTCGAGCCCTCCGTCTTGGAGCTCGTACGCGCGGAGCTTGTGCGAGATACCGATACCCCTGCCTTCGTGGCCTCGCAGGTAGACTACGACGCCGAGGCCTTCCGCTGCGATGCGCTTCATCGCACCGTGCAACTGCGCCCCGCAGTCGCAGCGCATCGATCCGAACACGTCGCCGGTGAGGCACTCGCTGTGCACCCTGACGAGGACGTTTTCTCCTTCTTGAGGCTCCCCCATGACGAACGCCAGGTGGGTCTCGCCGTCGAGGACGCTCGTGTAGGCGAGACAGCGAAACTCGCCGTATGAAGTCGGCAGGCGTGCATCCGCTGTACGCACGACCAGGCGCTCGGTGCGCCGGCGGTAGCGGATCAGGTCGGCGATGGTGAGCATCGGAAGGTCGTGTCTATCCGCGAACTGTTCCAGCTCCGCCCGCCGGGCCATCCCCATACCGTCCTCAGTGACTATCTCGCACAGCACCCCTGCGGGCGAAAGCCCAGCGAGCCTTGCAAGGTCGACAGCGGCCTCAGTGTGACCGGCACGCTTGAGCACGCCTCCATCGCGGGCGCGAAGCACGTGAAGATGACCGGGGCGCAGCAGGTCGTCGGGCATGGTCCCCGGCTTGACGAGCGCCTTTGCGGTCGCCGAGCGATCCTGAGCAGAGATACCAGTCGTCGTGCCGATCCGCAGGTCGACGGTGACGGTGAACGCAGTCCTCTGGCTTTCGGTGTTCCGTTCGACCATCAGCGGCAGGTCCAACTCGTCCGCCCGGTGGTTGGTCACCGCCGCACAGATCAGTCCGGACGTATAGCGCACGAAGAAACCCATCACCTCAGGCGTAGCGTGCTCCGCGGCGACGATCAGGTCACCCTCGTTCTCGCGGTCCTCGTCGTCTACGACGACGACCATCCGCCCCGCTGCGATCGCTTTGACCGCCTCGTCGACAGTGGCGAAGGTCATCGCTGCGAACGTCCGGTCACGCCTGCGCCGGCAGCGGCCGGCGGGTCAGGGGTGCTCGGCAGGTACGGGGTGATAGCCCCTGCGGACAGAAGCCGCTCAACATACTTGGCGATAACGTCAACCTCCAGGTTCACAAGTTCGCCGGCTACTCGACGCCCAAGCGTCGTGGCCCCCATGGTATGGGGTATCACTGCGACGGCGAAGGAGTCGTCGTCGACGGTGACCACCGTCAGGCTGACACCGTCGACGGTAACCGACCCTTTTTCCACGACGTAGCGCGCCAAGGACGGCGGAAGCGACACTCGAAGGTCCGGGGCGGGGTCAAGTACCCGGCCGACGCCGTCGACGTGGCCCTGCACGAGATGGCCTCCGAGCACGTCGCCGATACCGAGGGGGAGCTCGAGGTTCACCGCGTCGCCGACTTCGAGGTCGCCCAGGTTCGTGCGCGACAGGGTTTCTTCGACTGCGTCCGCCAACCAGCGACCGGTTGCAAGCCCGCTTCCAAGCTCGGTCCCAAGCCCGGTCCCAAGCCCGGTTCCAAGCTCGGCTGCCGGGCCGCCCTCTACCTCGACCGCCGTGAGGCAGCACCCGTTGACCGCCA
>JAJZDJ010000019.1 GCA_021828685.1 Actinomycetes bacterium
CCGGGACGCCACCAGCACCGAGAACAGCGCCGCCACCCAGAACGGTAGCTGTACACGATCAGATGAGACCCGCCGTCCACGAAGTGCTGAGACCCCGTGTCCACGATGAAGCGAGATTACACACCAAATCGCTGGACTACCAGTACCATCCGGCGCTACGCGCCAGTTGAAGTCGAACCATTTTTCGTGCACCGATATGGTGGACGTCCATTTACAGCGGGACGCACTGTACAGCTTGGCTTTGTCGTATCCCGAGGCGTGAGGGTCCACCAACCAAGCGCAGCTACTCCTGCGCACACCGCCAGCACGGCTATGAGCACCACGAGCACGCTTCGGTTCATGTTGGCCATTCGTAACTGTTCAGCCTGTAACTGAGAGGTGAAGGGGTCCACCACTCTGCACGCCAATGCGGACAGCTGTGGCCGTGAGGACCTTGGTGAACGGAGCTGGAAGCAGCGCTGGCTGCGCGTGACCGTTTGCTCGTCGAGTTGCGCTCGCGCTTCGAGGAGGTGGAGAAGCGTATCGGACAGGTGGGGCTCGGGGAACTCGTCGGTCCCTGATCCGACAGGACTTCCGTCCCAGCCCGGGGCCAAGTCGAACGACGCGGCCGGGCACGCGTCGCCGTAACAGGATCCCAATCGAGAACGAACCGTGCTGTCCGAGGTGTCCGTATCTCTCCGGTTCAAGGCGAGCGGTAGGCGTCCCGGCGGTGCTCGATGGCGATGACAGACACGACCCCTCGGTCCTCGTCGATCAGGTAGCGCACTCGGTACTCACCACGCCGGGCGCGCCACTGGCCGAGAAGCGGGGGACCGAGCCGGCTCCCGACCCGATAGGGGTTCTCCGCGAGCGCGCCGAAGATGAACTCGACGCACGCCGTCGCCACTGCCTCGGGCAGCGCGACGGCGAGCTGGCGGGACGCGGGCCGGGCCACCTGGACCCGGTAGCTCACCGTCCGGCACGAGCTTTGCGCTGAGCCAGCAAGGACCGGACCTCGGCCTCATCGAGCACATCACCCCTCGACACCGCGGCCATCCCCTCGGCCACGTTGACTTGGGCCTCGGGATCGGCCAGCAGCTCCAAGGTGGCCTCCATCGACTCCAGATCGTCGGCGGCGATGAGGACGACGTACTCGCGGCCATTCTTGGTCACCTGGACTCGCTCGTGCGTAGTAGCCACTTCCTCGGCAATCTCCGAGAGGCGGGCCTTGACCTCGGATAGCGGCAGCGTCGTCATGGACTATGATTATAGTCCGCACCGCTCCCCCTGGCGCAAAGCCCAAGCCGCCACCAGCCGCCGCCTCGGTGAGCCACGAGACCGGCGGTGGGGGCCCGCGATGACGCTTTCGGCCGTCTCGGCCTCGCCCGGCTGATCTCCATCATCCACCCGGCCAACACCCGCTCGCAGTCTGTCGCTCGCAAGCTCGGGATGGTGATGGAACGCCGCGTGCTCAACCCGGGGTTGGGCCAAGAAGTTGACGTGGGGGCCACTGACCGCCCCAGCTGACGTCGGGCACGGCCGACGCCGGTCCACCGGGCACTGCGTCCGAGGACTCGTCGGCGGTCGCGTTTGGCGATCGGCTCTCGACAGTGACGAGAGCTCAAGCTTCACGCCCGCCTGGTCGACGGCGGGAGGATGGAGACCATGCCTCCTGCACAGCGATGTCGTCTACGAATGGCGCAACGAGTTTGACAACGCCGAGGTCAACCGCCTCCACGCCGAGGGCTTCGAGCATCGGCTGCTCGACATCGACTGGCGCACCCAGCTCGACGACCACAGTTTGGGGTGGGTGAGCGCCCGTCGCTACGGCGAGCTGGTCGGGTTCGTGAACGTGGCCTGGGACGGCGGCGTGCACGCCTTCGTCCTCGACACTGTCGTGGCCAGATCGGCTCGCCGTGCTGGCATCGGCGCAGAGCTGGTAGCCCGAGTAGCGCGGGGAGCCGGGGCGGCAGGCTGCGAGTGGCTCCACGTCGATTTCGAGGACGACCTGCGGGGTTTCTACTTCGATGCCTGCGGGTTCCAGGGGACCAACGCCGGGCTCATCCAGCTCTGACCCCGGGAGCCACAGTTCGGACCTCAACGCCAACCCCCCGAAACCCGGGGGGGGCGGGTGAGAGATGGCCTTCCGGTGACCTGCCGCCTACACCGCCACCGTCTTGGTCTCGTGGCCCAACTCGGCGCGCAGCCAGGCCACCTCCGGCCCTGGAAGACCGTCGGCTCGATCGCATGCGTTGCGATGCTCGATGTCGCGCAGCAGGAACTCCAATTGTTCCCGGTATCGCCCGCTGGCCGCGGCACGCCGCGGGCTGATGCCGCCTAGGCGGGAAACGGGCTCGTCCAGCCAGCGCCGAAACAAGAGCCGGCGAAAGGCCTCATCCGGAACAGGAGCTTCCTCGCGGCTCATGCCGCGCGACGGTTGGCGCGAAGGTTCGCTCGAGCCGTACTCCTCGAACGAGCAGACGCGGCGGGTTGGACGGCCCACGAGCATGCCGAGGCGACGCTCGACGAATGCCATGGCCGCGCCAAGGCGGGCCTCGGAGATCGTCGAGAACTCGAGACGCCCGCCCCGCAGTGTGAAAGTACCCAGCGAAGTGAGGTCTGTCAACTCGAGATCGCCATCCTCAGCCACTCGGATCGGGCCGCTCTCGAGGCAGACCGCGCCACGGGGTAGTTCGCTTCGGCGGGCATTCAGCGTGTGACGTGATGCGGTCCAGTGAAAAACAAGCCCGTCTCCATCCTCGGATTCACCGGCGGCGACCAGGTCCGGCGCGCCGGACAGCTCGTCGAGCACAGAGTCGGGGTCGCTCACCGCCCAGGTCGACTCGGCCACCAGCGCCGGATCCCCCTCTAGCGTGTAGGGCGTTGGCTCGACACGGCGGCTTTCGGGCACGAAGCAGACCAGCTCTCTCGCTCCGACGCGCAGTGCCTCCTCCAGCCCGGCGTGGTCGGTTCCCAGGCCCCGGACGGTGGCGATGCGCTCGACCTCGGCCAACAGCTCGGGCTCTTCCGTGGGCGCGTAGGAGGCCGATCCGCCCCAGAGCGTGGGGCTAGGGCCACTCGCCATGACCCGGCAAAGCAGGACGTGCCAGCGCACGACCTTGCGAGACACGTTGGGGCTCGAAACCCGCACCGTCGCGCCGGTTAGCACGTTCTCGAGGTCGATCCATGCGCCCGGCAACACGTCCCTGACCCGGTTCACCCCCAGCCGGCAGGCGGCGATCCGACCCGCTAGCACCCGGTCGCTCTCGAAGATCTCGGGCGACCGGGCGTAGCGCGGAGCCGGCGGTCCTCCACCGTCGGCGAGCGGACGGTCGATCAATATCCAGCAGAGCGCTGCCGACAGATCGTCGTCCATGACAGGAGATTCGGAGGTACCGATCCGGCGGTCGTCGAAATGCTCGCCGAGAGCGTCGAGCAGCTCGTCGTGGAACTGCCCGAGCGCCCAGTCCTGCATCCTCCCCCAGACCGCCTCGGTCCTGGCCCCGTCCAGGCGCGCTTCGTCCTCGCGGCGCAGGCAACAGCGCTTGTACTTCGCTCCGCTGCCACATGGGCACTGAGTGTTGCGTCCTATCTCACCCATGAGGACAAATCTACGACCTCGGCCAGCAGAAAGGGTGGATGTCCCCCGGACCAGCCCAGCCCCGGAGAGTTATCTGCCATACACCCGGTTAGGGCGCAGTCGATGGGCTGCCGGAAGGCGTCCAGGAGCGCTCAGGCGCTGGGGCTTTCGGCCATCTCTTCGGTCGTGGCGGCGTCGGCGATGATGGGCGAAGCGAGACGTGGCGCACTCGGGGCGCCACGAATCAAAGTGCGGTGTCCGATTGCGAGGAGGCGTTCGAACGCGACTGCCGGGCCTTTGCCGGACTCGGTGCTCATCACGCCGTCCGGGCTGGTGAGCGCGGTGATGGCCAACAAGATCCCTGCTATGAGGGTTTGGTACTCGCCGATGTTGATCAGGCTGGACAGCACGGTGACCGTCAGTCCCGAGGCTGCCATCATGATGCCGGCGAACACGGCTCCGGAGATGCGGCCGATGCCTGCGACGAAGACGATCGCCAGCAGGCCGAGCGATGTGAACGACGAGAACCCGGCGGGCGTGAGCGTTCCCTGCTGGTAGCCGGTAAGGGCCCCACCGATTCCCGCTATGAACGCGGCGAGAGCGAAAGCGATGAGCTTGGCTTGCGCGACGTTGATGCCCATCGCGGCGGCGGCGCGTTCGTTGGATCGCACTGCGAGGAGCATCCGCCCGGTCCCGCTCCTGCGTAGACGCGCTACGAGGAGTCCTATCGCAATGACGATCACGAGTACGAGGATCCCGAATATGGCGCGCGGGTAGCTTTTGCCCAGAGCGATCCCGAGGTTGATTCCGAGAAACGAGGGCGGGGGTATCGGCAGGCCGGCCACCCCGCCGCTAAACGACGCGACGTTGAAGAGAAGCGAGTCTGCGGCAACGGCCGCCCCGAGAGTCACGACCGCAAGACTGATGCCCCGAAGCCGGAGCGCCGGTAAGCCGATTATCAAGCCGACGGGTATCGCGCAGAGCCCTGCGAGGATCAAGGAGAACGGGAAGCCGATACCCCAGCCGGACGAGATATGTCCCAGCATGAAGCCGCCAATACCCGCGAATGACATCTGTGCGAGGGACACCTGTCCGGCGTAGCCAGTCAAAACCACAAGCGAGAAACCGATGCAGGCGACAGTCAGGGACGCTATGAACGCGTTGCGAAGCGAACCGTGCAGTACGAGGATCGTGATCGTTCCGATCACCAGGCACGCCGCCCCGGTCAAGTAAGGCGAGCGCGGGAGTCCGACTGACGGGTTGCGAGCTTCGGTCGCTTCGCTTCGTGCCAGGACGCTCTTCGCACTTAACGAGATAGCGCCAGTTATCACCACGAAGGGGAGCGCTTGGGGCAGGCCTTGCTGGGGAAGCCACGAGAAGATGCTCAGAAGCTTGGTCAGCTCCGACTGGCCTATTCCGATGAGCATTCCGGTTCCCGCCGTCAGCCAGAATGAGCGGAAGCGCCCGACCAATGCGCAGCCGAGGGCGGGCACGACGAACAACGTGTACGACGTCGGGTCCAGGTTGGAGATCGGAGCGATCAGTATTCCACCAAGGCCGGCTAGGAGAGAGGCGATGACCCAGTTGGCGGCGGCGATCTTGCTCGCCGATATTCCCGAGAGTGCAGCGCCGGCCTCGTTCTCCGCGCCGGCTGTCGTCGACAGGCCGAAGCGCGTGCGCTTGAATGTCACTGCCAGAGCGACGGCGATGGCGACCATCAAAACGCTCAGGATGATGCGGTCTTCGGGAAATGTGACGCCACCGACCGACAGCGAGCTCGCCGGGAGTACCGGAAGTACGGACTTGGCTTGTGACCCGAAGTTGATCACGGCGATCGCTTCGAGGCTCAACATGATGCCAATCGACGCGGACACCTTGGTGAGCGGGGTTGCGTTGCGCAGCGGTCGGTAGATGACCACGTAGAGAACCAGTCCCAGGACGGCTGCGTATGCAAGCGAGACCGTCATCGCGATTGCGGTGTCGACTCCTGCAGCCGGTCCGACGGTGATCGCGTGGGGGAGGAAGATCAAGGGCAGCTCGAGTTTTCCGCTCTGTCGCAGCTCCAAGAAGACGTATGCGATGAACATGGCGATAGCGCCGTGGGCGAAGTCCACTACGCCCGCAGCGCGGTACTTGAGCACCAGACCCAATCCAAACAGAGCGTAGGTAACGCCCGAACCCAACCCGAGAAGCGCGAACAGAATGAAGCTAGACATTTAGAGTCGTTTCCCCCAGGTAGCTTGCCTTTAGGACGTCACGCCGATTCGCCAGGGCCGCGGCGTGTTCATTGAGCACGATCCGACCGTGGGTGAGTACGTAGGCGCGGTCGGCTACCTCCAATGCCTGCGAGACGTGCTGCTCGACGAAGAGGACGCTCGCCCCGTACTCCGTCGCGGCCTGGCGTAGGAGAGGAAGGAGCCTTTCGACAATGACCGGGGCGAGTCCCAGGCTCAGCTCGTCGACGAGGAGGATGCGGGGACGCCTCACCAACGCTCGGCCGAGGGCGAGCATCTGCTGCTCGCCGCCGGAGAGAAGCTTGGCAGGCCGATCGAGGGCCTTCTCGAGTTCGGGCATCATGGAGAGCAGTTCGCTGAGCGCCAGCCCACCCTTCGACTTGACGAGCCGCAAATGCTCCCGGACCGTGAGAGTAGGGAACAGGGCTCGGCCCTCGGGAACCATCGCCATTCCTTCGCGGGCGAGTCGGTGGGCGCTTCTGCCGGTGACGTCGGCGCCGTGGAACGACACCTTTCCGCCCATCGGCTGGTGCAGCCCTGCGATTGTCTCCAGTGTGGTCGTCTTGCCGGCGCCGTTTGGACCGAGCATCGCGACGACCTCGCCGGCGTTCACGCTCAGACACAGGTCTCGTACGACCGCCGTTCCTTTGTAGCCGGCGGTGAGGTTCTCTACTTCCAACGCAACGCCACGCAGGGCTTGTTCAGTCGACACCGCCCAGCTCCTTTCGTCCGAGGTATGCCTCTATGACGGCTGAGTCGTCTCTGACGTGCTCGGGAGTGCCACTGCTGATGAGGCGTCCGAAGTTCAGGACGTACACCTGATCCGATACAGACAGCACGAGTCCCATGTCGTGGTCGATGAGCAGTATCGTCACGCCTTCGTCTTTCGGCAACGCTCGAAGGCGCTCCCCGAGCTCTGCGCTCTCGTCGGTGTCGAGGCCGGCGGCGGGTTCGTCGAGCAGCAGCATCTTCGGTCGCCGGGCGAGCGCCCGGGCCAAGCCGACCAGCTTTCTCTGGCCGTGGGAGATCTGCGTGGGGTGCTTTTTGGCGAGTGCTTCGAGTCCGCAGGCGCTCAATGCCCAGTCGACGGCCGAGCGGTCCGCTTTGCGTGCCGGAAGGAACAGATCCCGAAGCGCCTTAGAGATGCCCGAACCCTCGCTCGCTACCAGGAGGTTCTCCTCGACGGTGAGGTCGTCGAAGAGCTCGACCGACTGGAACGTCCTTGCGAGGCCACTTCGTGACCGCTTGTAGGCGGGTACGCCCCCGAGCTCCAGACCGTCGAAGCGGATGCTTCCGCCGTCGATGGGGGTGTAGCCGGTGAGGGCATCAATGAGTGAGGTCTTGCCGGCACCGTTGGGTCCGATCAGCCCGATGAGCGATCCCACCGCGACGTCGAAACTCACCGAGTCGACTGCGGTGACACCCCCGTAGCGGACAGTGACCTCTGAAACTTCGAGCAACTGCTTTCGGCCAGCAATAATCGTTTCCACTCTGGAATAGTGTCCCTGTATCCGGCCGGATTGTCAAGGGGCAACCACGTTCTCGGAGAACAGCTTGACAAGATTGCGGCGGGTCGTCATTATTATCGACAGAAGAAACAAACTCTTGGGGAGTGAAACTAACCCGAGTCGACAGAGGGGAGAAGAAGTGAAGCATTTCAGGAGGTCGGTACTCGTCGGTGGGGCCGCCCTTGCGGTTCTCGCCGCCGGCTGCGGCAACTCGACGTCTGCGAGCTCGTCGGCGACTACAGCCGGGACCGGATCGGCGGCGGCGCCCGCTGCTACGGCCTCGTCGCCGCTCGGCACGCCGGACAAGGCGACGAAGAGCCCGTATTTGTTCGGCGTCATAAACGACGAAGCGGGGCCGATCACCTTCCCCGAAGCACGCCAAGGGCTCATCGCTGGTGTGGACTACGTCAACAACTACCTGGGTGGAATCAACGGTCATCCGATCAAGCTGGCGTCGTGCATCTCGGATGCGTCTCCGGCGGTAAGCGCCCGCTGCGCCACCCAGCTCGTCGGCCAGCATCCTCTGGCGATCCTCGGCGCAGCAGACGTCGGCAGCCCTGCAGCCATCCCTGTCTACGAGCGGGCGAACCTCGCTTATCTCGGCGGGATTCCTTTTACCCCTGTTGAAGGCAATGCTCCAAACGCAGTGATATTCAACTCGATCAGCCTTGGAGACAACGCCGTCGGAGCAGTATTCGTTGCCAAGACGTTGAAGGCCCAGTCCGTCGCCGACCTCTACATCTCAAACGCCCAAGGCGAGTACTCGGGTCTCAGCATCATTGCCAAGGTTCTCAAGAGCTCCGGTGTTTCGAAGGTCTCCACCATCGCGATACCGCCGACGGCACCGGATCCGACCCCGGAGGTAGCGGTAGCCGTCAAGGACAACCCGAACGTGATCTACGTCGACGTGCCGAACAACTGCGGAGAGGTGCTCAAAGCTATAAAGCAGTTGGGATACACGGGCAAAGTGATCGCGATCGATCCCTGCTCTGCCCCGCCTGTAATCCAGGCTGCCGCTGGGGGCGCCGAGAACATGTACGTGGTCTCGCCGTTCGTCCTTCAGTCCGGCAACAGTGCGCAGGCGAAGATCTTCCAGGCAGCCATGAGCAAATACGCGGCCGCCGGGACGGCGATCGACTCGATCTCGACCGCTACTTTCTCGGAGGCGGTCGATGTGCAGCAGGCTCTTTCGAAAGTGACCGGGACCCTTGACACCGCAAGCATCCTGAACGCGTTCAAGACCGGCTCCAACCACCCCAACTTCCTGTCGCATCCCTACACCTGTAACGGCAAGGCCATAGCTGGAGCAACCTCGGTCTGCGACAACTCGTACCTGGTGGACCAGATCAAGAACGGCCAGATCACCCAGGCGAGCAGCACGGCCTGGCTCAGTTCGTAGCCTAAAAGTGGGTTCGGGTCGGCCGCTTCAAGGTCGCCTGACAAGTAGGACGTCACCGTCGGCGGGGACGGTGGTGTTCGACTTGGACAGCTCGGCGCAGGTCTTTATCGCCGACCACCGTGTCGGTAGCTCCGGGTTGTTGTCGACGGTCATGTCCCTGGAGGCGTTGGCTGAAGCAGTAACGCTTGTTTGCGGATGGGGCGCAATCGACGAGGCGTCGGCTGTGTTGGTCGGCAAGCCCCTGTTCGTCCCCGACGGCGAGAAGCGCCAGGCAAGCGTGGAGGTGCACGGCGAGGGTGATGCAGCGACCGCCACATTGAGCAGCGTCTCAGGAGTCCACCAGGAGAAGGTCGAACATCTGTCAGCAGTGCTCCGTCCCCGGGTAGCCGGTGGCGGCGCCCCCGCCCGTCGTGACGTGCCGTCGATCGAAGGCAGATCGGGGGCTGCCAGCCCCGAGATCTACAAGCTCTACTTCCACGGTCCGTCGTTTCAGGTCGTGGACTCGGCGTACGTCGTCGAAGCCGTGGTTGTGGCGCCGATGGCGCAAGAGCTTGCCCCGATCGGCGAACCCACGGGTCAGTCCCACACCTCGCCGCGCCTTGTCGAGCTGTGCCTTCAGGCTGCTGGACTCTACGAGGTGGCGGCATCGGGACGTATGCGCATCCCTTCGAGCATCGAGCGGATCGTCTGGCATTCGCCGGACCGTACAGAAAAAAAAGACAGCCTCGTCGCGGTCGTCGAGCGTGTCCCTGACAGCGACAGAGAGCCCGCATACGATGCCGCTGTCATCGACCTCGACGGGAGCGTTGGTTTAAGCGTCTTCGGGTACCGGGCGACAGACTTCTCCCAGCCCGTGGATCAGGTCGCGCTCTTAGACGTGCGATCCGCACTTGGCCCGCTCAGATAGTTGACCCGGAGCGCCGGCCCGCACGCCTTTCGCGCCTCCGTCAGCTGTGGTGGGACTCTCGCATTGCCTGGGACTCCGCTGAGCGCAGCGTCGAACGAAATATTCGCTGTTCATACGCCAGCCCCTCGGAGAGCGGCATTCGGATCCCGTCGAGTAGTGCACGTTTGGCGGCCACAAGCGAATGACGCGGCTGATCGGCAATAGGGGCACTCCAATCGAGAACGCGTCGAATGAAATCGTCGGAGGGCAGCACGGCGTTGACCAGACCGAGCGTCAATGCCTGCTGCGCGTCGACCGTCTCGCCGCTCAGAATCATTCGAGCGGCGGCGGAGGGTCCGATAAGTCTCGGCAAACGCTGCGTGCCCCCGGCGCCCGGTATGGCCCCGGCGCCGACCTCGACGAACCGGAAGTGAGCAACGTGGTTTGCCACTCGCATCTGGCAGGCCAGCGCCAGCTCGCAGCCGCCTCCCCAGGCCTGCCCATTGACAGCAGCGACCACCGGCTGGGAGATAGACGAGATCCTTTCGAGAGTGAGATTCCACCAGTCGGGTTCACCGGCACCTCTGTGGCCTTCCACGAGCGCTTCGACGTCACCCAGGTCGGCGTGACCTACGAAGAAGCCGTCTACGCCGCCTGTGATGACGATCATCCGAACCGAGGGCTCGTCGGAGATGTCGACGAGAACCTGGTTCAGCTCGGCGAGGTATCGGAACCCGAGCAGATTCTCCGGTGGATGGACGAATGTGATCACGGCCACGTTCCCTCGTTGCTCGGTGTTCCAACCTTCCATTACGGGTCCTCCCTTTTCTGTGGGTTCGCAGGATGCCACTCGACAGTACGGAAGCAGCCTGCTATTATGATAACGACTTTCAAGATACGAGAGTCAAGGCAGTGGTGGGCTAACCGGGGGGTATCCAGCCGCCCGAAGAGAGGGAACTGTGACTGACACCATCCAAGAGGCGTCGCCTTCAGCCATGAGATTTCCGGATTCCGTAGCGTTCAATGGCTTCTTTGCCCCAGTTCGCATAGAGGCTGACGTCTACGACCTCGAGGTCGAGGGTGCCATACCCGCTGACATTGACGGCGCGTTTTACCGCGCTGCGGCAGATACGCAGTATCCGCCCAGTCGCAAGGAAGACATCTACATAAACGGCGACGGCATGATAACGATGGTCCGGATCAAAGACGGTCATGCGGACCTGCGCACACGTTTCGTGCGGACCCGTCGCTTCGAGTTGGAGAGAGCCGCCAGGAGGTCCCTCTTCGGCGCTTACCGCAACTACTTCACCGACGATCCGGCGGTAGCCGGGATAGACGACGGGAACGCCAACACCGCTGTCGTCTGGCATGGTGGCAAGCTGTTGGCACTCAAGGAGGCGGCACTCCCCTACGAGCTTGATCCCGTCACGCTCGAAACGCGGGGGATATACGACTTCGGTGGTCAGCTGAGCAGCCGCACGTTCACCGCCCATCCGAAGATCGACCCGCTTACCGGCGAACTGATCGCTTTCGCCTACAACTCCAGCGGGCGTCCGGACAACGAGATCCTGCTGTTCGACATCTCGCCTTCAGGCGTCGTGACCCGCAGGCAGAGTTTCACCGCCCCGTATTCGTCGATGATGCACGACTGGCTCGTGACGCGGGACCATCTGATCTTCACTTTTTCGCCGATGATCTCCGACTACGAGCGGATGAAGACGGAACCCCAGTACTTCGTCTGGGACCCATCGCTTCGCTCCCACGTGGCGATAATCCCGAGGAGACAAGGCGTAGGAGGCATCCGTTGGTTCAGCGCAGAGCTCGCAATGGAGACCCACAGCCTGAACGCGTGGAGCGAAGGCGATCGGGTGATAGCGGACCATTTCGTCGCTCGAAGCGGATGGTTCTCCCAGTTCCCGAAGACGACCGAGGGGATCTTGCACGAAGCCCCGCCGATTGCTCACCGCTGGACTTTCGACCTGTCCGAAGGCGCAGGCGCTCCGGTTAGCGACGGACCGACCTATCAGTCGCATCGTCTGTACGACTGTCCCGGCGACATGCCACGCGTGGACCCCCGGTTCTTGATGTCGAAGAACCGTCACTCGTGGATCGGCTGCTTAGACCTGGATCTCGGGCCGATGCCCGACTTCGGTCCGATGGGGCCGCCCTTCAACTGCCTCGTGCATTTAGACGACGAGACCAAGCAGAGGACGCCGTTCTTCCCTGGCCCCGACTCCGCTCCAGAGGAGCCTGTCTTCATACCGAAAGGGCCGGAC
Source organism: Actinomycetes bacterium (assembly GCA_021828685.1). GTDB lineage: Bacteria > Actinomycetota > Acidimicrobiia > Acidimicrobiales > Palsa-688 > JAJZAM01. Next base: position 11,863 of record JAJZDJ010000019.1, read on the forward strand.
GCCGCCGAGGGGGAGGGCTACCTGATATCTGTCATAGGGCGGCGGAAACTCAATCGCAACGACATCGTGATCCTCGACGCCCTCGACCTCGGCGCCGGCCCGCTCGCAACTCTGAAAGTGCCATTCCGCCTTCGCTACGCATTCCACGGGACTTGGGTCCCAGGAGAGGAACTACCATGACCGACAAATCCACCGCTCAAGCCGTCTTCGACCATGCTGGTCTGTCCGTCGCGGACATGGACAGGTCAAGAGCTTTCTACTCGGGCGTTCTCGGCTTCGACATCGTCGAGGACGAGTTCGAGTTTGCCGAGCACGAACTTAGAGGCGTCGTGTTGAAGAACCACACAGGTTTGCGCGTCGAGCTTTTCTGCCGGCGCGGCGCAGAGCCGACCGGCCCCCACCATCCAATCGACTCGACGCGGCGTCAGGGCTGGTTCCAGTTCGCAATGGCGGTCCCCGACATCCAAGCGACGTTCGATGCCGTGGTTGCGGCGGGGGCGACTCCTCTAATGAAGCCGTCAACCGCCCCCGACGGTTTCACGAAAGTGGCGTTCGTCGGCGATCCCGACGGAAACCTGGTCGAGTTCCTCCAGCGCCAGCCGAGTGGCGTGCGCGTTGAGCCGGGCGACTGAAACAAGGTGATCGAAGACGCTGCGCGTGGACCGAGCCTGACGCGGTCCTCCCCCAAGCTCGGCGCGTCGTGGTCGCCTAGGCCTCGCCCGGGTGTCGTAGATGTCGCAGTCGCCGTTGTGGCTGTCGGGTTGGGCGCGACTGTCGGGATCTCGCTGACAGCCGAGACCCGGACACAGTTCGACGGTAACGGCGGTATCGCGATCTTCGCCGGCAACGTGACAGGACTTGTCGGGACCTACCTCGCGCTTGTCATGGTTCTGCTCGTCAGCCGGATTCCCTGGGTGGAGCGCGTGCTCGGCCAGGACGGCCTTCTCAGGTGGCATCGGAGGTTGGCGGCCTGGCCGATACTGCTGATCGCCGCGCACGCCTTCCTTTTGACTATCGGATATGCGCAAGCCGCGCGGTCGGGGATCCTTCACGAGGTGGGCACTCTCGTGTCCGGCTTCGCCTACATGGCTATTGCCACCGTGGCGTTTGTGATCATGATGTTGATCGGCGCTGTCTCGGTGCGCGCGGTGCGCAGCCGGATGAAACGGGAGTCCTGGTGGGCGCTCCACCTGTTCATGTACCTTGCGTTGGCGCTCGCTTTCGCCCACGAGGTGGTCCTTGGTCCGTCGTTTGTGGGGCATCCTCTAACCCGCTTCGTGTGGTCCGTCGCCTGGGCGGCGACTGCGGGTGTAGTGATAGTGTGTCGCTTCGGAATTCCGATAGTCAGATCCGTGCGTCACCGTCTGGTCGTCGCAGAAGTTCGCCCCGAAGCGTCAGGGGTGGTGTCTATACACCTGAAGGGCCGGCACCTCGACCGGCTCTCCGTCTCGGGCGGCCAGTTCTTCGAGTGGCGGTTCCTGCGCCGGGGCATGTGGTGGCAGGCGCATCCTTTTTCCGTCTCGGCGACCGCACGCTCGAATGCCGGGAGCCTGCGTCTCACCGTGAAGAACGTCGGGGATTTCACTGCTGCGCTTGCCGCCGTGCCGGTCGGGACCCGAGTCGCGATCGAAGGGCCGTACGGCGCTTTTACGGCCCACGCGCAGCGCAGGCAGCGAGTGCTTCTCGTAGCGGGCGGTATCGGTGTGACGGCGGTTCGGGGAGTCCTGGAAGATCTGCCGGCAGGATGCGAACCGGTGGTCGTGCTGCGGGCGAGCGATGCAGGATCGCTGGCCCTCGGTGACGAAGTGGCGGCGCTGGTCGAACGCCATCACGGTACTGTGCACGAGCTCGTCGGATCCCGTGAGGCTGTGCCCGTCGAGGCGATCGGCGCCCTCGTTGCCGACCTCAAAGAGCGCGACGCGTACGTCGCCGGGCCTGAAGGTTTCGTCGAAGCGGTAGTGGAATTCCTGTCGCGCGCAGGTGTTCCTGTGAAGTCAATCCACTCGGAGATATACGCCCTGTGAGCAGCTGTCAGGAGGCACGGCGGCCATGAATCGATCATTTCTGGCAGTGGCAGGCGCGGTCGGTGGTCTGCTCGGAGTGCTAGGCCTGAACTCGGCTGCTACCAAGAATGCGGCGAGCGGCGGATCAATAGCGGTGCCGACATCCCCGAGGCCGACCGCGTCCGCCTCCACAGGCTCGCCCGGCGCAGTCACCGGAACGTCGATCGGGTCGGGGGGCGCGTCGAGCGGTGGGACTTCTGGCGGCGGGAGCTCCGCTTTAAGCGGTTCCGCTGGAACCGAGGTGGTAACAGGCACTCGTGAGTCTTTCAGCTACGGACAGATGTCCATCCAAGTCACTTTGACCTCTGGGAAGGTAACCGCCCTACGGGTGGTCGGCATGACCGAGCTCGATGCATTCTCCACGCAGATAGCCGACACGGCGATACCGACCTTGGAGCGCGAGGTTCTGGCGGCTCAAAGCACGAAAGTGCACGGAGTGTCCGGCGCCACCTATACGACCGAGGCCTATCTGCAGTCAGTGCAATCGGTCCTGGACAAGACTCACGCCGGCTGACGGTTATCGCCGGAATCGACGAGCGGGTATTCTTTCGGTATGCGAAACGCAGTCTCGACAGTCAAGAACCACAACCCGTCTTCGGAAGGACCGAAGTACAGGGTCGAGGCCCTCGCCAAAGGTCTAAAAGTCCTAGGTCTTTTCTCTACCACCCGTCCGTCTATGAGAGTAACCGACATCGCCCGTGAGGCCGGGTACCCAATGCCGACGACTTTCAGATTGGTCACCACCCTCGAACAGGAAGGATTTCTGGAACGAACCCCGGACGGCAGCGTACGGCCAGGGACCGGTGTTCTCGCGCTCGGCTTCGCCGCGCTGCAGGGCCTTGACTTGCTGCAGACGTCCGCCGTCGAACTCGACCATCTTGCGAAGGCGACGGGCGGCACGGTCAATCTCGGCGTCCTGACGGGGGATCAGGTGCTGGTCGTAGCGCGGGTGCAGGCGTACCCGACCGCGCTCGCCTCCAACATCCGGGTCGGCTCGACGGTTCCGGCCGTGTTCAGCTCTATCGGCAAGGTGCTCCTGGCGTTCCTATCGGACGACGAGTTCGCGAAGACGATCTCCCGATCATCGTTCGCCGGTAACTGGGGACCAAAAGCGGTGCAGTCGATTCCGCTTTTGCGCGCACAGCTAGAGACGGTCCGCGTCGACGACTTCATCGTCCAGGAGGAGGAGGCGATACCGGGGTTGAGCTCTGTCGCCGGGCCGATCCGGGACGCCAGCGGCGACGTGGTTGCGGGCCTCAACGTAGCTGTCGCGGCGGGCCTTTACGACAGCGAACGTCTCCTCGCCGAGATCTGCGGACCGGTGGTCGAGTCGTGCCGTGTCATCTCGACCCGCCTCGGCTGGGGCTGAGCCGGGCCTGGGGCTGAGCGGGGCCTGGGGCTGAGCGGGCCTGGGGCTGAGCGGGGCCTGGGGCTGAGCGGGGCCTGGGGCTGAGCGGCCCCCAACTAGTCTGGGGCCAAATGGAAAGACACGTCCATCGGTCCCTGGGTTTGAGCGACGAAGAGGCCGCTTCGATCGAAGCGATCCTCGCCCGCCCCGCCAACTATCTAGAGCTTGCCATGTACGCAGTCATGTGGAGTGAGCACTGCTCCTACAAGTCCAGCAAGGTGCATCTAAGTCGCTTCCCTACGTCGGGGGAGCGGGTCCTTGTCGGTCCGGGCGAAAATGCTGGGGTTATAGACGCAGGCGGAGGCCTCGCAGTCGCGATCCGCATCGAGAGCCATAACCATCCATCCGCCATTGAGCCGTATCAGGGGGCGGCGACAGGAGTCGGGGGGATCCTTCGAGACATCTTCACGATGGGTGCACGCCCGATCGCGATCATGGACCCGCTGCGCTTCGGTCCTCGCAGTGACGCGCGGTCGCGGTGGATCGCAGCCGGAGTCGTGTCAGGCATCTCCGGTTACGGGAACTCGGTGGGGGTACCGACCGTGGGCGGGGAACTCGTCTTCGATGATTGTTATGCCGGTAACCCTTTGGTCAACGTGCTCTGCCTCGGGGTGCTGCCGACTGAGCGCCTGGTGCTGGGCAAGGCGTCAGGACCCGGGAATCTCGCTGTCCTCCTCGGCAGCGCGACCGGGCGGGACGGGATCGGCGGGGTGAGCGTCCTCGCCTCGGCCGGTTTCACCGACGACGCGGAGTTGGAGGCGAGCAAGCGGCCGAACGTCCAGGTCGGTGACCCTTACGAGGAGAAGCGCCTGATCGAAGCCTGCCTCGCTCTGCTCGACGAGTCCCTCGTCGTCGGAATCCAGGATCTTGGAGGCGCCGGGCTCACATGCGCCACGAGCGAGACGGCTTCGCGCGGAGGCGTCGGGATGGACGTAGACGTGACGTCGGTGTTGCGGCGCGAGGCCGGGATGGACGCATGGGAGGTCATGACGAGCGAGAGCCAGGAGCGGATGCTGGCGATCGTGACGCCGGACAACGTCGACCGGGTGCTCGAAGTGTGCCGCCGCTGGGAGGTGGCGGCATCAGTCGTCGGCAAGGTCACATCCACCGGACGCCTGCGCATCCTGGAGGGATGGGACGGGAATGTGCTCGCCGACGTGCCTGCGGCGAGCCTCCACGAGGACGCACCCCTGTACCGACGCCCGATGACGCCGCCGGCACCTGTATCCGTGGAGATCGCCTCATCCGACCTGTCTTGCGCCGACCCCGGGGCCGATCTCGGTCGCCTCATGGTTGACCCGGCGTGGGTCTACCGCCAGTACGACCATCAGCTGTTCTTGAACACAGTGGTGGCGCCCGGCGCAGACGCTGCACTGCTGCGGCTTTCGGGTCCCGGCGTGCCACGACCGGAGCCGGGTGAGCCCTATCGCGCCGTCGCCGTCTCAACCGACGGCAACTCGCGTTGGTGCGCAGTAGACCCAAGGCGCGGAGCGGCACTTCTTGTGGCCGAATCCGCTCTCAACGTCGCCTGCGTGGGAGCGGAGCCGGTTGCCCTCGTCAACTGCCTCAACTTCGGCAATCCCGAGCACCCCGAAGTGATGTGGCAACTCTCCGAGGCGATCGACGGCATGGCGGCCGCCTGCCGGGAGCTGTCGATCCCTGTCATCGGGGGCAACGTAAGCCTCTACAACGAGAGCAGCAATGTCGACATCGACCCGACGCCCGTCGTCGGTGTCCTCGGCCTGGTCGAGCGCTTGGAGCGCCGGCCGCCGGTCGCCGAACTGCGCTCAGATGCGAGCATCGTGGTTGTGGGTGCCCGGGGAGCGGCGTATTCGTTGGCGGGTTCGAAGTGGGCGGTGGAGATCCACGGCCACCGGGGACGGGGCGAAAGCCTCCCTGCGGTGGACTTCGACGCGCACCGCAAACTGCTCGGCTTCGTCGGGGCGCTAGTCGGGGATGGTCTCCCGCTCGGTGTCCACGACGTGTCGGAGGGAGGCATCGCGGTCGCTCTTGCCGAGATGGCCGTCGCATCGGGGTGTGGCTTCGACGTCAAACTCCCTGGAGGCCCGGGCTCCGCGGGGCCGGGCGCTTTAGACCTCTTCGGCGAGGGACCGTCCAGAGTCGTCCTTTGCGTGGCCGACGGCGACGTCGCGGAGGTCCTTCGCCGGGCGGGCGAGTGCGGTTTGAGCGCCGACGTGGTGGGACGGTCCGGCGGCGACCGGGTCGTGATACGAGGCGCTTTAGACGTGGATCTCGGTGACCTGACAGCGGCGTGGTCGGGGACGCTTCCGGCTCTTCTGGCGCCGGGGGGGATCGACGGGCACTGAGAAAGCGTCAAATTTGGACAGGATCTTGCCGGCGGAAAAGTTTTGTACCAAAAGGTGCGGAATTTTGGGAGCTTTTTGGACAAAAGTTTTGGCGGATCAAGATCGTGTACCAAAAGTGACGGAATTTCGACGTTTTTGGTCAGGCTGACAGAGCGAAGAAGCGATCCTGACCATTTTTGACGGTTCCTCCTGGCTTGCCCGTGAGCCGAGCGCCCCGGGCCCCGCGTCCCGCGCCCCGCGGCCCGCGTTGCCGAGCGCTGGCGGCTCGCCGCGTGAGAAGATGGGGCACGTGTCTATGAACCGTCCTGCCGAGCTCGACGTCTCCGGCTGCGCTGATACGTCGGAGATGGGGGAGGACGCCGACGTCGGATCACCCCGGGAGGCGTGCGGCGTGTTCGGCGTGTACTCGCCCGGCAACCAGGTCGCACACATGACCTTCGACGGGCTCTATGCGCTGCAGCATCGCGGCCAGGAATCGGCCGGGATGGCCGTAAGCGACGCGGGAGGCGTCGTCGTGGTCAAGGACATGGGACTGGTAGCCAACGTCTTCAACGAGTACAAACTGGCCGGGCTACAAGGGTTCCTGTCGATCGGCCACACTCGCTACTCGACGACCGGCTCGTCGTCATGGCACAACGCCCAGCCGGTCTACCGGGTGACCGCTCCCAACCCGGAGCGCGACGCTCCGGTCGAGTTCGCCCTCGGACACAACGGAAACCTGACCAACACGGAGGCGCTGGCGGCGGCCGCCGGGATGCTGCCGGGCACGGCGACCAGCGACTCGGATGTGATAACGGAGCTCCTGGTACGCCACCTCGACTCGCACCCGAAGTCGGATCTCCTGACTGCGTTGATTCAGGTGCTCCCGGAGTTGGAGGGAGCGTTCTCCCTTGTGCTCTGCGACGCCGAGCGGCTCTACGCCGTACGAGACCCCCACGGTTTCCGGCCCCTCGGGCTCGGCAGGCTTGACGGCGGCTGGGTCGTAGCGTCCGAGACGCCCGCCCTCGACATCGTCGGTGCGCACTTCGTCCGTGAACTGGATCCGGGCGAGCTTCTCGTAGTCGACGCCGACGGACCCCAAACCCTCCGGCCATGGCCGGCTTCCGCCATCGACCCTAAGCTCTGCCTCTTCGAGTTCGTCTACCTGGCACGCCCCGACAGTCGTCTTTACGGCCAGGAGCTGCACGGCGCCCGGCTCCGCATGGGCGAGCTGCTCGCCGGCCAGGCCCCCGTCGACGCTGACATGGTGATGGGTGTCCCGGACTCCGGCCTTCCCGCAGCCGAAGGCTACGCCCGTGCGAGCGGAATCCGCTACGGTCACGGCCTGGTCAAGAACCGCTACATCGGTCGCACTTTCATCGTGCCCGACCAGGCGCAACGGGCTCATGGAGTCCGGCGCAAACTGAACCCGCTCCGCAGCGCGATCGCAGGGAAAAAGCTGATCGTCGTCGACGACTCGATCGTGCGGGGCACCACCACCCGCGCCATGGTCAAAATGCTCCGCGAAGCCGGCGCGGCCGAGGTGCACCTGCGTATATCGTCGCCGCCCTACCGCTGGCCGTGCTTCTACGGGTTGGACACCGGGACACGCTCCGAGCTGATCGCAGCCAACCTCACCGTCGCCGAGATCGAGGAGTACCTCGGCGCGGACAGCCTCGCTTACCTTCGACTCGAAGCCCTCGAGGAGGCGACGGGGGCTGTCGGGGCAGGATTCTGCGACGCCTGCCTCACCGGCGTGTACCCGACGGCGGTGCCCGTCAAGTTCGCGGGAGCGCCGAAGGCGGACGAGCTTCTTGTCTGAGTCCGGATCCATTCACACCGGGCTCACCTACGCTGCGGCCGGCGTCGACATCGACGCCGCCGACGACGCCGTCGAAGCCATCCGTGATCTCGTCGCGTCGACTGCTGTCACACCAGGTGTCATAGGAACAATAGGAGGATTCGGCGGCCTGTTCGAGTTGCCTGCCGGGTACCGGGCCCCGGTCCTCGTGTCGAGCACCGACGGTGTCGGCACGAAGATGGCGGTGGCGATGGAGACAGGGCGTTTCGACACGATCGGCATAGACCTGGTAGCGATGTGCGTAGACGATCTCGTTTGTTGCGGGGCGAGGCCCCTGTTCTTCCTCGACTATCAGCTCCTAGGGCGAGTTGACCCGTCGCAGGTTCGCCAAGTGATGGTCGGGGTCGCCGAGGGGTGCCGGCAGGCGGGCGTCGCCATCGTCGGGGGGGAACTTGCGGAGCATCCTGGGCTTCTGGCGCCGGGTGAACTGGATGTAGCCGGATTCGCTGTCGGTGTCGTCGAGCGAAGCGAGGTAATCGACGGTCCCGCTCGAACCCGCGACGGGGACGTGCTCGTCGGCCTCGCCTCCCCGGGCCTTCGCTCCAACGGTTACTCTCTCGCGCGGGCGGCGTTACTCGGCGCGGCCGGTCGGCGCCTGGAGGATCCGGCGTGGGAGGGGGCCGGTGAGCACAGCCTCGCAGACGAGCTGCTTCGCCCGTCGGTCATCTATGCGCCGACGGTCCTCGAACTGATCGCGTCGGGCGTCGACGTGCACGCCGTCGCCCACATCACCGGCGGGGGTCTTCCGGGGAACCTTCCCCGAGTTCTTGCGCCGGACGTAGACGCGATCTTGGACAGGTCCTCGTGGGAGACTCCGAGGATCTTCTCTGAGATACAGGTGGCCGGCGCGGTAAGCGACGACGAGATGGCAAGGGTGTTCAATCTCGGATTGGGCATGGTCATCGTCGTGCCGGAAGCCGACGCTCCGGCGACCGTAGAGGTTGCGGAGCGGGCCGGGAGACGAGCTACCGTCGTCGGACGTCTTGTTACGGGTGCAGGTCGGGTCGTCATCAACTGACTCCACGGACAGCAAGGCCAGCTGCAACGAATAACGCGGCGGTAACTCGCGAGTAAGTTGGGCCGGCATACTGACGGGTAGGTCGCACTGGCGTAATAGCCCCCAAAAGGCTTATACTCTCCATGTCACCCAAGATGTGCTTCTCATCCGTAGCGTTCTAAATCGGACACCGCAAGCGAGGTCGAGCGAAAATGGCAGACGATACGAGTCCCGACGCCCTTCTTACGCCCGCCGAGGTTGCCGCGTTGTTTCGCGTCAACCCGAAGACCGTGACTCGCTGGGCTAGGGCCGGCAAGATCACCGCCATACGGACATTGGGTGGCCATCGTCGTTTTCGCGCATCGGAGATCAGGCGATGCATCGAGGCCATGGAAAGCGAAAGTCCCGCTTGATCGGATGCGGTTAGTCGCTGTAGCTGTAGTGGTGCCCAGTTGCTAGACGACCGCTTGGAGTTTCCTCGCGGGTTCGCGGCCCACACAGCCCCCCTCGGGCTTCGAGAGTCAGGAGACGACTTCGCCGTCGTCTTCTCACGGACGCCCGCATCGAGTGCGGGGGTGTTCACTCGGAGTCTCTTCGCCGGTCCGAGCGTCACGTTGAGCCGGGCGCGCGCGAACTCCGGGAGGGCAAGGGCGATAGCGGTCGTAGCCAAAAACGCAAACGTCGCGAACGGCGATCAGGGTTTGCGCGACGCGGCGGAACTTTCGGTCCTTGTCGGGAGCGGGATCGGGGTCGACCCCGAGGAGGTCGTCGTCGCGAGCACCGGCGTCATCGGCCGCCCCTACCCGATGGCGCGGATCCGGTCTGGCCTGGCGACCCTGCATTCGGCTCCCTTCGAGTCGGGTCCGACCGACGTCGCCAAGGCGATGATGACCACCGACACCGTGCTCAAAGTCTCGGAGCAGACTGTCGGCAACGCCCGTGTGGTCGGCGTGGCGAAGGGCGTCGGGATGATCGAGCCGGACATGGCAACGATGCTCGCGTTCGTATTTACCGACGCCGAGGCAGAACCGGCGCTGCTCGACCGACTGTGGCGGCGGGCGGCAGACGAGACCTTCAACTGCCTGAGCGTCGACACCGACACAAGCACGTCCGACACTGCGGTCGTCCTCGCCAATGGTGCCGCCGGGCCGGTCAGTGAAGCAAAACTCGGCGTGGCACTCCGGGAGGTGTGCCGCGACCTGACGATACAACTCGCAAGGGACGGCGAGGGTGCGACGAAGCTGATCACCGTGACAGCATCGGGGGCCTCCGACGACCGTCAAGCCCGCCGAGTAGCGAAAGCTGTCGTGAACTCGCCCCTCGTCAAGACGGCCGTCCACGGTGCCGACCCCAACTGGGGTCGCGTAGCTATGGCGATAGGAAAATGTTACGAGGAGCCGGGTATAGACCCCGACCGAGTCGAGATCTACTTCGGCGACTTGCAGGCCTACCCGGCCAGGCCCGGACCGCAAGGTTTGGCGGCACTCGCAACGGTGATGAAGGCGGACCACGTCGACATCACCGTCGAGTTGGCGAACGGCGAGGCGAGCGCCACCGTCTACGGCTGCGATCTGAGCGCTGAGTACGTGCACATCAACGCCGACTACACGACGTGAACCCGGGGGCTCTGGGTGGACGCCCCTTGGAAACTAACCCAGCTTGGAGATGACCCCGCCCAGCATCGAAGGAAGCTTCGACAGGTCGAGCTGAGTAGCACCGGACGGCGCCGAGATGGTCGCGGTCGACACGGTCATTCGTAGAGGGACCGGCAAGGAAGGCTTCGTCTTCGTGGCGAACTGGTCGAGGTTGAGGTCCGCTTCGGACAGCTTGCCCGAGGATGTGTACGCGTCGATGGTCACTACGAAGTTCGAGGGGACTGAAGCGAGGCTCTTCGAGAGCCCGCCAAGCTTGTTACCTATCGATGGGATCAGAGCTCCCGCACTGTTGAGCGCAGTGTTCAAAGATGCCGCGACAGGCTGCGCCTTGACGTTGACGGCGTACTCCTGGCGGCCCCCGGTACTCCCAGGGCTTAGGCTGGTCACGGTCGAGTTCGCTTTTATCGCCGCCAGGATGTTGGTTCGCAAACCTAGAAGCGTCGAGCCCACGTTGGAGCTGCTGGAGCTCGTGGAGCCGGCCCCGAGGGAGGCGAAACTCTTGAGCTCGCTGAGCAGCGGGCCAAGCGTCGTGTGGCTGATCTCTACCCAACCGCCGTTGGCGAGCGCCGAAAGGCCCGGGACGTCGGCGTTCAGCTTGAGCAGCTCGTTGTCGATGCTGGTCGCCTTCGAAGCAGGCTGGCCGAGGTCGGTCATGAGCGTCGATGCCTGGAGGTGAAGGTACAGCGATTGGCCGACGTATCGGATTTCGAGTGGAGTGTTCGAGCCGAAGGTGACGCCGAAGTCATAGGAGTTACCGGTGTCGCTTGAAGCAGTCGTGGAGTCGAGAGACTCTCCTTTGCCCGTCTGCTCGGCGAAGAACACCGATCCGGTGCTCAACGCCGTGGCGAAACCTGTGTTCGGGGCCTTGGTCGGGCCCATAGAAGCGAGTCGAGCGGCCTGCGAAGCCGTGACCGGAATCGAGAAGGTCGCCTTGATGCTCGATTGGCTTCCGAGAGCCGAAACCGACGCCGCAAGGTCTCCTGCAGGGCCGGTAGCGCTGATGGTGGAAGCGGTCTTGGTGGTCGTGCCGCAAGCTGAGAGCGCCAAGCCGACGGAGGCCACTCCAAGAAATCCAGCTGCGAGGCGGTTGGCTGTAGGGCGATTCGCTTTGTGAGTATGTGTCAACGTTTGCTCCTGATCTCGCGTCAAGCCTAACGGTGCACCTGGCGATAGTGTGACCGCCGCTCCGGTTCGCTTGGCGGTCAGTCGCATCTAGGATGATCTGGATGCAAGGCTCACCTACTTCTCGGCTTCCCCGTCGCGCGCTTCTCTTGGAGAACATCCACCCGGGGGCGGCCGACCGGCTGAGCGAGGCCGGCTTCGCAGTAGAGACGGAAAAAGGTGCGCTGGACGGCGACGAGCTAGTCGAGCGGATCCAAGGGGTCAGCCTGCTCGGGATTCGCTCCCGGACGCAGGTAACCGCCGACGTCCTCGACGCGTCCGATCAGCTCGTCGCTGTCGGCGCATTTTGTATAGGGACGAACCAGATCGACCTGGGCGCTGCCACCCGGCTCGGCGTGACCGTGTTCAACGCCCCGTTCTCCAACACCCGATCCGTCGTGGAACTGGTCATCGCCGAGATCATCGCCCTGACCCGACGGCTTACGGAGAAGAACGCCGATATGCACGCTGGGGTTTGGAGCAAATCCGCGTCCGGCGCTCACGAGGTGAGGGGTCGGCGCCTAGGGATCGTCGGCTACGGCAACATCGGCTCGCAACTTTCGGTGCTAGCCGAGAACCTCGGGCTCTCCGTCGGCTTCTACGACGTCTCAGACCGCTTGGCGCTCGGAAACGCGAGGCGCTTCTCGTCGCTTCAGGAGCTCCTGGCGTGGGCCGACGTGATCAGCCTCCACGTGGACGGCCGCGCCGACAACAGGGACATGTTCGGCGAGGACGAGTTCGCTGCGATGAAAGCCGGGTCGCTTTTCCTCAACTTGAGCCGCGGCTTTCTCGTCGATCATGGAGCGCTGCGCCGCCATATCGAGTCGGGGCGTATCGCCGGTGCTGCGGTTGACGTCTTCTACGAGGAGCCGGCCGGTAACGATCGGACTTTTACGTCGAGACTTCAAGGTCTCGCCAACGTCATCCTGACGCCCCATATCGGCGGGAGCACCGAGGAAGCCCAGGTGGACATCGGCCAGTTCGTCTCCAAGAAGTTCGTCGACTTCGTCAAATGCGGGTCCACGTCGCTGTCGGTCAACATGCCCCACGTGGAGCTGCCGGTGAGGGCAGGCGCGCACGGGCTCGCGATAGTGCACCGCAACACGCCGGGGGTCCTGGCGGCCTTCAACGCCCTGTTCGCCCGCCACGGGGTCAACATCGAGGGCCAGGCCTTGGGGACACGGGGGGAGGTCGGCTACGTCATCACCGACAGCGCCACGGGATGCACCGAGGAGATGCTGGAGCAGCTCAAGTCGATGACCGAGACGATCCGCGTCCTGCACCTGGCCTGAGGGGCTTGTTCGTAGCGGCCGCTCGGTGGTTCAGCCGCGTCGCTGTGCGAGGGCGGCAGCCACTGCTTTGACTAGTGAACCGAGCCGCCACGCCTCGGGGACCACGAGGTCGTCGAACCCGTGGCGTAGCGCGGTGTCAGCGCACACGGGCCCGATGCAGCCCACCACTACCCGGCGCTCGCGCAGCTCCTTGACGAGGTCGGTGCCAGGCGCATACTCGCCGGCGATCTTGAGCAGCCCCTCGACCTGCGGCCCGGCAGTGAAAGTGATCGCGTCGAGCGTCCCGTCAAGGCATCGCCTCACGAGCTCCTGCGCAGGTTTGGGGTCCTTCGGCGGTCCCCACCGGTATACCGGGAGCGTTGTGACCGACGCGCCGGCTTTTTCGAGGTCGCTGACGACCTGAGCCGAATCGTCGCCGTGCAGTTGGAAAAAGATGCGTTTGCCGGTGAGGCCTTCCGCCCTCAGATGCTCGACGACCTCGCCGAGCTGCTCCGACGGGCTTCGCCACCACGCCCGCAGGCCGGCCGACGAGAGGGCTCCCGCCGCTTTGGGGCCGCGTGCGGCGATCCTGGTCGAGCGTAGGGCCTCGACTAGCGCGTCACGGATCCCCCATTCGCCCGCGGCTTCGAGCCAAGAACGGATGCCTATGCCGGTGTCAGCCACGAAGAAGTCGGGCGGGTCGGCTACAAGCTCGAGGGTGCGCTCTCGAAGCGTCTCCGACTCCACGAGCATCGTGGTGGAAATGGTGGGGCCGAGGAGTGCGGTGGCCCCGAGCCTGCGGAACATGACCGCCTGGTCTTCTGCTCTACGGTCGGCCGTCACTCCTACCGTGAGGCCGTCGAGCTCGTTCCTGGTCGTTTCCACACACCCATTGTTATCTCACGCTGCTTGCCTGCCAAACGTAGGTGACGCTGCCGGCGAGCCCGGCACCGGCAGCACCGGCACCGTCGGCCAGGTGGATGCACCGAGTGGGCGAATGTAATATGGCCATACCAATGAGTGGACTAGTGCGGGAGGGTAAATGACAGACAAGGTGCTGGCCGCAGTGAGGACCGCACCGGGCGTCACCTCGCTGCGGGAGTTCGCGATGCCGGACGTGCCGGCAGACGGAGCGCTCGTGAAAGTGGAAGTGGCAGGCATCTGCGGGACCGACGTCAAGATGTACTCCAAGCCGCCGTTCGCCGACCCTGTCATCATGGGCCACGAGAACATCGGCGTCATCGTCAAGGCGGGCGCGGACTTCGTCGTCCGTCAGGGATTCGGCGAGGGCGACCGGGTGTTCATCGAGCACTACGTCCCCTGCCGTCGCTGCGAGTGGTGCAACATCGGCCAGTACCGCCACTGCGAGGCTACGGACTGGCGCACGAACCCTGACGCACGCCGCTACGGCTACACTTCGGCGGAGAACCCCTACCATCTGTGGGGTGGCTTCGCCCAGTACATGTACGTCCCGTGGAACGCTGTCGTGCACCGGGTCCCCGACAACGTGTCAGCTGAACTTGCCGGCATCGTGACCCCGATGTCGAACGGCATCGAGTGGGCGCTCTTCGACGCGGGGGTCGGATACGACTCCTCCGTGCTCATCCAAGGCCCTGGCCAGCAGGGGCTGTCGCAGGTCGTGGCGTGCAAGCAGGCGGGGGCGTCGCTCATCATCGTCACCGGCACGAGTCGCGACGCCGCCCGCATGGACCTTGCGCGCAAGCTCGGCGCTGACCACGTGATCGACGTGTCCGTCGATGACCCGCGCCAGACGGTGAGTGACCTGACCGGAGGGACCGGGGTTGACGTGATCCTCGACTGCACGGCGGGTGCCGGCACAGCCCCGGTCCTGCTCGGAATCGACGTGCTCAAACGGCGGGGAGGGACGATGGTCCTCCAAGGCGAGATGGCAGCATTCCCCGACTTCCCGATCAAAACCGTCACCGAGAAGGCAATCACGATCAAAAGCGCGCGTGGGCACAGCTGGAAAGCGTGCGAGTTGGCTCTCGCTCAGCTGGCCTCGAAGCGTTTCCCGCTAGACCTTCTCACCACGCACACGTACGGTCTCGACGAAGTCGACCGGGCGATCAAAGCGGTCGGCGGCTCGGGCGAGGAAGGTGTGGTGCACGTGTCGCTGCTGCCGTGGGGTGGAGAGTGAGCGCCATGGACTCTCCGGCGGGTGTGGTGTTCCGAAACGTCGCGAGGGTTCCCCCCGACGTGATCGACGGGCTCGGCGGCGTGGGCGTAGCGACCGTCCACGAAGCGCAGGGCAGGACCGGGCTTTTGTCGCCGGACCTTCGGCCGATCTACCCGGGGGAGCGGGTAGCCGGAAGCGCTCTAACCGTGAGCGTCCCGCCCGGAGACAACTGGATGATCCACGTCGCAGTCGAGGCGGTGAGAGACGGCGACATTCTGGTTGTCGCTCCCACGTCTACGTGCAGGGACGGCTACTTCGGCGAGCTTCTCGCCACCGCTTTGCGGGCGCACGGCGCGCGGGGCCTTGTGATAGACGCCGGGTGCCGTGACGTGTCGGCGTTGACAGAGATGCGCTTCCCGGTGTGGTCGCGTTGTGTCAGCGCGCAAGGCACCGTGAAAGAGACGCTCGGCAACGTCAACGTCCCGGTCGTGTGCGCAGGCCAGCTCGTCCGAGCGGGCGATGTGGTCGTCGCCGACGACGACGGTGTAGTAGTCGTCGCGCACGAAAGCGCCGCAACTGTCCTGGCTGCTTCGGTGGAGCGAGAGAAGCGCGAAGCGCTGAGCCGGGAACGCTACCGGAGCGGCGAGTTGAGCCTCGACGTCTCGTCGATGCGTGAGCGCCTCGAATCGAAAGGTCTGCGCTATGTGGACTAAGCCGCAAGGCCGTAGGCGCCGATGATCATCGACTGCCACGGGCATTACACGACCGAACCCGCGCAGCTCGGTCGCTATCGTGCGCGCCAGCTCGACGAGGTAGCGGACCCTGCGCTCGGGCGGGCTGCCCTCGAGGATATCACCGACGCCGAGATTCGTGACAGTTTGGAAGGCAATCAGCTTCACGTGATGGCGGAGCGAGGTATCGACATGGTGGTCTTCTCGCCCCGAGCATCAGCGATGGGCCATCACGTCGCCGACCCCGACATCGCAGTCGCTTGGGCGCAGGCGAGCAACGACCTCGTAGCACGAGCGTGCGCACTGTACCCGTCGAGGTTCGCTCCGGTCTGCCAGCTCCCCCAGACTCCCGACGGGAGTCTCGCCGATTCCATACGGGAGTTGCGCCGCTGCGTCGAGACTCTTGGTTTTGTGGGGGCGAACCTCAACCCGGATCCATCGGGAGGGTACTGGACGTCAAAGCCGATCACGGACCCGTACTGGTTCCCGCTGTTCGAGGCTCTCGTCGAGTTGGATGTTCCCGCGATGATCCACGTTTCGGGAACATGCAACCCGAGCTTCCACGCTCTTGGCGCGCATTACTTGAACGCAGACACGACCGTGTTCATGCAGCTGCTCGAAGGCGACCTCTTCGCCCGGTATCCCACGCTGCGTTTTGTCATCCCCCACGGCGGCGGCGCCGTCCCGTACCACTGGGGGCGATACAAGGGGCTCGCGGCGCGGATGGGCCGCCCGCCGATCGAGGGCCACCTTATGAGCAACGTGTACTTCGACACCTGCGTCTACCACCAAGCTGGGATGGACCTGCTCCTGAAGGTCGTCGATCACAAGAACCTGATCTTCGGCTCGGAGATGCTCGGCGCGGTCAGGGGTGACAACCCCGAGACGGGATCGGGATGGGACGACACCCGCCGCTATGTCGACGGCGTCAAGTTGAGCGGTGACGTCCGATCCGACGTCTACGAACGCAACGCGCGCAGGGTATACCCACGCCTTGACGCGCTGCTGCGTTCGCAAGGCCGCTAAGCGGCGACGTTAAGCACCGACATTAAGCACCGACGCCGACGGAGCCGAGAAACTCCGCTAGGCGCTGCGTCACACGCGAAGGGCTCTGATCGGGAACGGCGACGTCCCAGTACTGCGCGAGCGGGAGGCACTCTTCGAGGTAGCGCGCCGCGGAAGTGGCATGCGAGTCGTCGTGGCCGGGGATGACAAGTGCCGGGATCGCCAAGCCCATCAGGTCTTCGGGCTCGGGGCCGGGCACGGTGTCACGGTCGAACATGAGCCGCGCGGTTGCGGCGACGATCCGTTGGTACTCGACAGGGTCGCTCGACGTGAACAAGCGGGCGAAATCGGCGTCCGCAGCGAGGACCGGCCCCCACGGGCCCGCCTTCGGGTCCGCCGAAAATGATCCCCCTGTCGTGGCGGCAACGGCCGCAACTGCGCCGAGTCCCGCCTCGGAAGCAAACGACAGGTGGGTGGAGAATCGCGCCTGCTGCGACAGGCGGTAGCGGACGCCGCCCGCCGGAGAGAACAGCACCAAAGACGCTGTCATATCCGGTCGCATCGCTGCGATCGTGAGGGCTACCGAGCAGCCGGCACAGCCGCCCATGACCGTTGCGCGGCCAACGCCGAGATGTTCGAGCAGTGCCGCTCCTTGAGTCGCGTAGCTGTCCCAGGTCAGTCGCTCCAGGCGACCCCCCGACCTGCCTGCCTCGCGACGGTCGAAGAGGATGCACGTGTAGTTGTCGCTCAGATAGCGAACCATCTGCAGGTCCTTGTAGCGACCCATCGACGACCAGTTGTCGAGCTTGGCGTTGAAGCCGCCAGGCGAGCACATGAGAATGGGCGGCCCCGAGCCGACAGTCTCGTACCAGGTCGGTATACCGTCCAGTTCGGCGAAGCTCACCTACACCTCGAAGCGGCAGCCACGGGATGCAACTGGCAGCCTTTAGCCATCCATGGTAGATTTATCATACCAAATATTGTAGCTGCGGCATCGGATCCGAGGAGGATGGGTTATGGCGAAAGAAGGCCGAGTTTTTCTCAGGGGAATCACTTCGGAGAGTTACGGGCTGAAGGAGTTCCGTAGCCAGCAACTTCGGGCGCCCCGAGTGCGCAACGACGCTGTCGTGGTCGACGACGCGCAGGTCGGCCACTCCGGTGACTCAGACCAGTCCAAAACCTGGTGGCGGCTCGGTCCCGGCGACGACCCGTTCCTCACCCAGACCGTCCAGGTGCACTTCGTATCGCTGCCCCCGAAAAGCTCGAACCACGGCCACGGCCACCAGAACGAGGCGGCGTTTTACATCCTCGAAGGGGCCGGCTACGAGATCCACGACGACCGCCGTTACAACTGGGCGAAAGACGACCTGGTCCTGGTTCACACGGACTCCGTGCACCGCCATTACAACCCTTACGACGAGCCGGCGCTGGCTCTGGTGGTCAAGGCGAAGTCCATGTGGATGTATCTCGGTTTGATCCAGCAGGGTCGCAGCGCCCCGGTCGAGGACGAGGCTCGGTTCTCCGAGCGTGTCGACTGGTCAGAGATCTGGACGCCCGGCGTCGCGGAGCGCCGCAAGGTGATCAAACCGTCGGAGACGGTGTGGGAGGAAACGCCGCTCGGGCGCGTCCGTACTTTGACTTCGCCATCGGTCACCGACGCCCGGACGTTCTCGATGGACGTGTTCGAGTTGGAAGTGCAGGCCGGCGGCCAGTCTGGTAGGCGCTGGCAGATGGCCGACGAGGTGCTTTATGTGCTCGAAGGATCGGGTTACAGCTTGCACTGGGAGGTTCAGGCGGAGATAGCGGAGAAGTACTACGCCCGCATCGCAAACGAACCCACCCGCCACGAGTGGAGCGCAGGTGACACGATCTACGTTCCCCAGAACACCGTCGCACAACATTTTGCGACCTCCGACGCCAAGGTGCGGCTCTTGTCGGCGCAGAACAGGGTGTTCAAGCTGCTCGGATACGACCGAGTCGCGTACCTCGAAGACCAGGCTTCTACTGCGGGTGTGGCGGCCGGGGTAGCAAGCGCAAACCAAACGACGCTTTGACGCCTCGGAGTTAAGCGTCAGCAGTGGCACCGTCAGGGCAAAGCGCTGTCGATCGGGACCGGGAGCAGGTAGCGCTCGCATGTCGGATCCTTGCCATGGAAGGCCTGGTCGAGGGAATCCTTGGTCACGTAAGCAAACGCGTCGACGCGCAGACGATGCTGATCCGCTGCAGAGGCCCCCAGGAGCACGGCTTGGCGTATAGCGGGGCGTCCGACGTGCGTCTGGTCGACCTTGACGGGGCGAGCAGCGACCTACCGCCCGGCTACAGCGTTCCAGCCGAGTTGCCCATCCACGGGGAGCTGCTCCGGGCCCGACCGGACGCGGGGGCGGTGGTGCACGCCCATCCGCCTTCGGTGCTCCTGGCGGGGCTGGCAGGGATCGAGATGCGCCCGGTGTTCGGCTCCTACAACATTCCCGCGATGCGTGTGGCGCTTCGTGGTGTCCCCGTCTACGGCCGCTCGGTGCTCATCAGGCGCAGAGAGCTAGCGCTGGAAATGCTCGCCGCCATGGGCGACAGCGACGTGTGCATCCTCAAGGGGCACGGCATCACGGTCGCAGCGCCGAGCGTCGAGCTGGCGGTCGTCGCAGCGATCAACTTGAACACCCTCGCTGCTGTCAACGTCGAGCTCGTCCGATTGGGTGCCCGACCCCCGGAAATCCCCGCAGGCGACATAGCCGAGCTTCCTGACCTTGGAAGCGGGTTCAACGACATGGCCACCTGGCGTTTCTACGCCGCCAAGTGCGAATCCCGATCATCTACAGACACAAGGAGAGTCCCGTGAGCAGCCAAGGAGCCGAGGCAACCAGAGAATGGCAGGACAGGGAGTTCGCCCAGAGATGGGTGGCGGCGGACCACTTCGAGGGACTGCTTGGTCTGCCCCGGCGTATAGCAGCGGCGATCGTCAGCGCGGACCGACCCGACTCGACACTGATACTCGACGTCGCAAGCGGGCCCGGGGCGTTCCTCACGGCGATGCTCGACGAGCTCCCAACAGCGACGGGCATATGGTCCGACACGTCTACTGCGATGGCCGACGAGGCCCGAGTCCGACTGGCGGCCTTCGCTGGTCGCGTCGAGTTCAAGGAGGTGGACATGACCGACCTGCCGGCCGCGGGTCTCCCGTCGGGCATCGACGCGATAGTCACCTCCCGGGCCGCGCACCATCTCGAGCGGGCGGAGCTCGGACGCTTCTACGCGCAGGCAAAGGAGATCCTCGCCCCGGGAGGCTGGCTCGTCAACCTCGACCACATCGGACCTGTCGAGGTCTGGGACCGCCGCCTTCGAGCTGTCCGCTCGCGCTTTGTTCCGTCTGGCGCGGAGGGTCCCAAGCATCATCACAACTATCCGCTTACGAGCGTTTCAGACCACCTCGACGCTTATGCCGAGGCCGGAATCGACGACGTCGAAGTGGTGTGGCGGGGCTTCTACACCTGCCTTTTCATGGGGCGCAAGGCGGACTCGTAAGTCTCAGCCGGCCAGGCAGGCGTTGAGCGCGCGCCGGGTCCACACAGATACCATCGCCCGCTTGTAGCGAGCAGACCCGAGCCGGTCGTCGACCGGCTCGCTGGCAGCGGCCGCTTGTCGAGCGACCTCGCCGACAGCCTCCTCTATGTTCGCATCCTGCGAAGCGCCGCCGACCAAAAGACTGGCGGCTTCGACTTCCATCGCAGTCGAGGCGACCCCGGCCACTGCTACCCTGGCGGCGACGACGACGCCGTGGTCATCGCAGGTGACACACGCGGCGACCCCGACGGTGGGGTAGTCCGCGACGCTTTGGGGAGTGAAACGGGCGTAGTGCGCGCGCCGGCCAGAAAGCAAGGGCAGTACGACCCCGGTCACGAGTT
>JAJZDJ010000203.1 GCA_021828685.1 Actinomycetes bacterium
AAGTCCACGGGGGCTCGCCGAAGCTCGGTGACTCGAACGTCGGGTACCTCTTCGCCCGTGACGCCCTGCTTCCTTGGCGTACCGTCCTCGGAAACGCTGAGCTCGCGTTGGAGATGGTGGGAGTCGCGAAGGCCGAGCGACGCCGGCGGGCGGAGGAGCTGCTCGGCGCCGTCGGGCTTTCCGACAGCGCCGGAGCGTACCCGGCCCAGTTGTCGCAGGGGATGCGTCAGCGGGTAGCGATAGCCCGGACTCTTGCGACCCGGCCGGACCTGCTCATGCTGGATGAGCCTTTCTCGGCTCTCGACGCGCAGACGAAGCTCCTTCTTCAGGACACTTTCAGCCGGCTGTGGGCGGATCTGGGGGCGACAGTGGTCCTGATCACCCACGACCTGTCGGAGGCGATCAGCCTCGCCGACCGGGTCGTCCTCATGACTGCCCGACCCGGTCGGATCAAAAGGGTCCTCGAGGTGGACCTTCCCCGGCCGCGTTCGGTCGTCACCCTGCAATCAGACGAGGGATACCACCGTATTTACCAGCAACTTTGGAGTGATCTGAGCGAGGAGGTCGTCAGGCAATGACAGCGCTCGAAGCAAGCCTGGAGGCAGATGCTGCCGTCCGAAACGACTTCGCCGGCGGGCTTGCCGGCGGCGGGTCGGGACAGCGCAGACGGCGGCCTGCCGCGAAATCGGTCAAGGTGAGGGCGATCCAGCTGGTGCTGCTCGTCGCTCTTTTCGGCTCGTGGCAGCTTCTCGCGGCGACCAAGGTTCTGAACCCGGCTTTCGTCAGCGAACCGTCGCAGTACTTCCCGTCGTTCTGGCACGGCGTGGACGGCGGCGGCCTTCTCGGCCTGATCGGAACCACGCTCTACGAAACCTTCGTCGGGTTCGCTTTGTCCGCTCTGCTCGGCCTTGGCGCCGGCTACCTACTTGCGGAGTTCAAGTCGGTTGACGTGATAGTCCGGCCATTCATGACCGGCTTCAACTCGATCCCGCGGATAGCGCTAGCACCGCTTTTCGTCTTGTGGTTCGGGCTCGGATCTCTGAGCCGGATCGTCCTGATCGTGAGCCTCAGCTTCTTTATCGTCGCGTTCAACACGTTTGCGGGGTTGCAGAGCGTCAACCGTGACCACCTGCTCCTCGCAAGGGTTCTCGGCGCAAGCCGGCGGGAGCGCTTCTTCAAGTTCGTCCTGCCTTCCGCCACTCCGTCGATCTTCGCGGGTCTTCAGCTCGCCTTGACGTACGCGTTCCTCGGGGCGGTCGTCGGGGAGATGCTCACCGGGAGCGACGGCCTCGGCGGTTACCTGGCGCTCAAGATGGGAAGTTTCGACACGACCGGGTTCTTCGGAGGTCTGATACTGCTGGTGATAGTCGCGCTAGCGGTTTCGGCGCTGGTGAGGGCGCTCGAGAACCGGCTGTTGCGCTGGAGGGCGATCGAGCTTGCAGGAACGCAGGGAGGGAACCAGTGACAGCGCCCCTAGATGCGAGTTGGCCTTCTGTTCCACCCTGGAGGGGGGTGATAGGTCGGACGGTCTCGGAGTCCACCCCGGACTGGCCGGCACGCCCGCAGCCTGGACCCGACGCGCCGAACGTCGTGGTGGTCGTCCTTGACGATACCGGCTTCTCTCATCTCGGGTGTTATGGGTCGAGCATCGAGACGCCGAACATCGACGCGCTGGCAGCGGGCGGGCTTCGCTACAACAGCTTCCACACGACCGCTCTCTGTTCGCCGACCAGGGCGGCCCTTCTGACGGGGCGCAACCATCACGCTGTCGGGATGCGGGGCCTTTCGAACTGGACGAGCGGTTTCCCGAACTGCACCGGGCGCATACCGCCTGACGCTGCGACCCTCGCCGAGCTGCTTAGCGCGGCGGGCTACTCGACGCTCGCAGTCGGCAAGTGGCATCTCACGCCCATGGAGGAAACCTCGGCGGCGGGGCCCTTCGACGACTGGCCGCTTCGGCGCGGCTTCGACCGCTTCTACGGTTTCATGCAGGGCGAGACGAGCCAGTTCTATCCAGAGTTGTACTGCGACAACCATCCGATTCCGACGCCCTACGGCCCCGATGAGGGCTATCACGTGTCCGAGGACCTCGTCGACAACGCGTTGGCGATGCTCAGAGATCAACGCTCGAATGCACCGACACGCCCCTTTTTCCTCTACTTCTGCTTCGGAGCCACCCACTCCCCCCATCAGGCCCCCCCCCACTACCTGGAGAAGTACCGTGGTCGCTTCGACGAGGGCTGGGACAAGGTACGAGACGCATGGTTCGCCCGCCAACTGGAGCTCGGCATCGTCCCCGCCGGGACCGACCTCCCGCCCCGCAACCAGGGGGTACGCCCTTGGGACGAGCTGTCGGGGGACGAGAAGCGGCTCGCTCTCAGGCTGCAGGAGGCATTCGCCGGGTTCCTGGACCACACTGACGACCAAGTCGGCCGGCTGGTCGGCGGGCTCGCGTCGCTCGGCGCCGTCGAGAACACCCTGTTCGTGCTGATTTCCGACAACGGGGCAAGCCAGGAGGGCGGCCCGAACGGGATGGTGGACTCTATCCACTTCTTCAACGGTGCTATCGAAACTCTCGACGAGAGCCTCGAGCGCATCGGCGAGATAGGCGGCCCCCGGGCGAACAACAACTATCCGTGGGGCTGGGCGCAGGCCGGCAACACCCCCCTCAAGCGCTACAAGCAGAACACCCACGGTGGGGGCGTCCGTGACCCGCTCATAGTGCACTGGCCTGCCGGTATCTCCGAGCGCGGGTCGGTGAGGACACAGTTCTGCCACGTGAGCGACATCGCCCCGACAGTCCTCGAGGTGGCCGGTGTGCCTGCGCCTAGCGTATTCCGGGGCGTTCCACAGCAGCCGATCAGCGGGACGAGCCTCGCCTACACGTTCGGCGACGGAGCGGGGTCGACGCCGACGGCGAAGACGGTGCAGCACTTCGAAATGCTCGGCCATCGCGGCATCTACCACGACGGATGGAAGGCTGTCGCGTTCCATCAGCGCTCCACGTCCTTCGACGAGGACCGCTGGGAGCTCTACCATCTCGAAGCTGACTTCTCCGAATGCCACGACCTCGCAGCGGAGCGCCCGGAGAAGCTGCGCGAGATGATCGAACGTTGGTGGGTCGAGGCCGGCCGCTACGGGGTCCTGCCGCTCGACGAGAGAAGCGGGGAGCTGTTCGGCATGGCAGGCAAACGGCGACTCGCCGAGATCGGCCGTCGCTTCGTGTTCCTCCCGCCCGTATCGCACGTCAACTCGGACGCTGCGCCGCCGCTCGGCGCCCGCTCCTTCACCATCGCCGTGGAAGTCGACCGCCCGAACGGCGACGAGGACGGTGTGCTCGTCTCGTACGGGTCGGTGACGAGCGGGATCTGTGTGTATGTGGCCGGAGGGCGTGTTGTCTTCGACTACAACCTGTACGGGGTGCACTACAAAG
Source organism: Actinomycetes bacterium (assembly GCA_021828685.1). Taxonomy (GTDB): domain Bacteria; phylum Actinomycetota; class Acidimicrobiia; order Acidimicrobiales; family Palsa-688; genus JAJZAM01. The sequence continues at coordinate 3,434 of JAJZDJ010000203.1, forward strand.
CGACGTCGTCGGGGCTGCTCCCACAAGGTACTTCGACGGTGGAGGTCGCCTTCGAAAGGACGGGGACTGCGGCGGCCGCGACCGTCGCAGTTGACGGCGTGTCCGGCGCCGTCGTCGAGATCCCGGGCGTCTTGCGCATGCTCTCGACGCTCGGCATGGATATCGGCGCCGACCCGGGTTCGCCTTCGTGCGACGACTACAAGGCGCCGTTCCCGTTCGCTGGGAAGGTGAAGCTCGTCGTATTCGAGATCCCCGAACGCTCCACCGCTGCTGCCGCTTCCGCTGATGGAGAGGCCCTGGCGGCTGGCGCCCGGGCCCAGATGTCGCGCCAGTAACGCGCCGCCACGAATATGGTCCCCTCGGGCGCTGGACTGCATTACCTCTTCGATCGAGGCGGGACGAGCGCCGGTTCGGGGTCCGGTCCTGGTAGTGCCGCTGGTCGTTGCGTTGTGTGCCTTGCGTCGCTTGGGCGTCCGGTCAGCGACCTCGACCCGCTGGCCGCAGCGGCACGTCGAGCGGGTTGGTCCTCGATCTCCGTCGAGCTGCCAGGCGTTGCGCCGAGTCCGCTGCCGGCAGACGGGTCGGACCTTCACGACCTGGCCGGCGGTGTCGCCGTCGCCATCGAATCCGCAGCCGAGGGCTCGCCGATGGTGGTGGTCATCGGTCACGCCTTCGGAAACCGGGTCGCTCGCTGCCTCGCCGCCGACAGGCCCGATCTTGTCGGGGGCCTCGTGCTGTTGGGTTGCGGCGGTCTGATTCCCGGTGACAGCTCCGCTCGGGCAGCGCTTGCGCGATGCTTCGAGGTTCCGGCGAGCGAAGAGAGCCATCTCGACGACGTCAGGGAAGCCTTCTTCGCCCCAGGGAACGACCCTTCTGTGTGGGCCGACGGGTGGTACGCGGAGGCTGCGCACGCGCAAGCGGCGGCGGTGGCGGCAACGAGCACGCAGGACTGGTGGCTGCCACCAGCGCCGATCCGGGTCCTGGCGGTGGTGGGTGCCGAGGACCGGATATCGCCCCCGGCGAACGCACGCTCTCTCGTGGAATCTCTCGGTGAGAGGGGTCGCATGGTGATCGTTCCGCGGGCGGGGCACGCCCTCATCCCCGAGCAGGAGACGGAGGTCACTTCTGCCCTGGTCTCCTTTCTGGACAGTTTGTGAAAAAACTCCGGTCACCCAGGTAGCCTTGGGTGATGCTTCTAACCGAAGTCGACCACGTGGCGATAGCCGTGAGGGATCTCGACGCAGCCGTCCAGTGGTATGCGGACACCTTTGCGGCGACCGTTTCGCACCGCGAGACGATCGAGCGTGACGGTGTCGAAGAAGCGCTGCTGTCGGTTGCCGACTCTTACGTCCAGCTTCTGAGCCCGATCAGGTCCGACTCGACGGTCGCAAAGTTCCTCGACGCGAAGGGCGAGGGTATACACCACGTCGGCTACAGGGTCGACGACTGCGCCGCCGCGCTTCGCCAAGCCGTAGCGGCCGGCGCAAAGGCCATCGATAACGAGCCAAGGCCGGGCTCGCGTGGGACGACGGTGGCGTTCCTGCACCCGAAGACCGCCTTCGGGACTTTGATCGAATTGGTGCAAGAGTGAGATCGAGCATTGTCAACCTAAGCGCAGGCGCCGGCCCGCGCTCCAACGACCTGTGCTGGTGCGGGAGCGGGCGCAAGTACAAGCGCTGCCACAAGGGTAACGAGGGCAAGGTGATGCCCGGAAACGTCAGCCCGATGCTCTCCGTCCCGGATTCGATTAAGCCGACCGACTACTACCTCACAGCGAAGCCTCGCCGTTGGGACGAGCCGATGGTCAAGTCGCCCGAGATTATCGAGGCCATGCGCGTCGCCTGCCGGATCGCCGCCGAGGTCCTGGCAGTGACCGGCGCGGCCGTTGCGCCGGGAGTCACGACCGACGAGCTTGACCGGATCGCCCACCAGGCCTACATAGACCGTGGCTCGTTTCCGTCCACGCTCAACTACCACGGCTACCCCAAGTCGATCTGCACGTCGGTGAACGAAGT
>JAJZDJ010000204.1 GCA_021828685.1 Actinomycetes bacterium
GCGTCCAGCGTCGTCTGGCTTGACTACAACTCTGAAGCATTGCCCGTAGCGCTGTTCGGGGCGGCTTTCGCCGGACTCGCCTTCGTGCCGGTCAACTACCGCCTGAGTGACGAGGCCCTGATGGCGATACTCGGTCGTGTTACTCCTTGCGTGGCCGTAGCTGCTGCCGACATGGCCAACCGAGTGACGGGGATCGAAGGACTCACCGTCGTCGACACGGCCGCCTTCATGGCGCAAGCTCGAGGCAGCGATAGCCGTCTTGACCTCGCAGGGGTCGAAGCGGACGACGTAGGTCCCGGAGCGGCCGACGAGCCCGTGTGGGCGGATCCCGAGGCTGTGGCAGTCCTACTTTTTACCAGTGGGACGACCGGGGAGCCGAAGGCTGCAGTGCTACGACACCGCCATTTGGTGTCGTACATACTTTCGAGTGTCGAGTTCCTGGGCGCAGAAGTCGGCGAAGCGCAGCTTGTGAGCGTCCCGCCGTATCACATTGCGGGCGTATCGTCAGTGCTCTCGTCGCTTTACAGCGGTAGGCGAATCGTGTACCTGCCCGGATTCGACCCCGGCGCATGGGTTGCGACCGTGGAGTCGGAAAAAGTGACGCAGGCGATGGTCGTACCGACGATGCTCGGGCGGATCCTCGACGAGATCGAAAGCTCGAACGCCGACACTTCGTCGCTCCGTCACCTTTCATACGGTGGTGGCCGCATGCCGCCTGAGACGATCGAACGAGCTATGCGCATGCTCCCAGGTGTCGACTTCGTGAACGCTTACGGCCTGACGGAGACCTCGTCGACCGTCGCAGTTCTAGGTCCCGGCGACCACCGCGACTCTCTGTCGAGCGGCGATCCGGCGGTGCGGGCCCGCCTCGGCTCTGTCGGGCGCCCACTGCCGTCAATCGAGGTATCAATTCGAGGTGCCGACGGTGTCGAGGTCGCCCCTGGCGGGCGTGGGGAGGTTTGGGTCAGAGGGGAGCAGGTTGCCGGCGAGTACACGGGCAGGAGCGCCTTAAACGAAGACGGCTGGTTCGCGACCCGAGACGCAGGATGGCTCGACGAGGGCGGCTTCCTGTTCCTCGACGGGCGCCTCGACGACGTCATCGTGCGGGGCGGAGAGAACTTGTCGCCGGGAGAGATCGAGGGTGCCTTGATGACCCACCCGGCGGTCGCCGAAGCTGCTGTAGTAGGGGTCCCGGATCGCGAGTGGGGCGAAGCCGTAGCGGCTGCCATTGTCTTGGAAGCCGGAGCGTCGGCAACGCCAGAAGAGCTACAAGCGTGGGTCAGGGAAAGACTTCGCTCGACGAAAGCCCCTGCCGTCGTTGCGTTTCGTTCAGAGTTGCCTTACAACGAGACAGGCAAACTGCTCCGTCGGGTGATCCGCGACGAGCTTATGGCCCCCTGAGGCAGTCGCCGGTTGCCGAGCAGCTGACGTCGGCGCCTAATATGGAGCGAGTGCAGGGCGCTTAGCTCAGCTGGTAGAGCGCCGCGCTTACAACGCGGTGGTCGGGGGTTCGAGTCCCTCAGCGCCCACCACCTCCCTCCACGTACCCGAAAGTAGCGAACGCCGCAGCTATCGAACCTTCCGCAAGTCCACCGCGCCGCCATCGAGGTGCGGTTGCGGCAAGGCCAAACGCACTTAGGCCGTGGGCGAAGTCAACTAGAACGCCGGCACGCCACCATCTAGGCCATCCAGCGATCTCGACTCCGGCCTGAAGGGCGTGGCGCACACCCAAGATTCGTATCACCTTTAGCGACGACGACTCCTGCGGAGCTCCGTAGAGTTTCAGTACCCGTCTCGGCGAGCCGAGTAGCACACAAGCCCAACCGGCTCGGATGAGCCCTATCGTCGGATAGGAAAGTGTCCTCGTATCGCTCACGATCTGATCCCGCGCTTCATCGTCAGCGGTTGCGTCCGGCGACTATCGATCGGTACGTCCGGACCTTCACCTCCAGAGTGCGGCCAACAGCCTCCGCGAAGGTGCGCGCAGTGCGGGGTAGAGTTTCGAGAAAGCTCGGGTCCAGGAACCCCCCGGCTTTCGAATCAAAGATCCCATGAGCGCCATAGTCGCGTGATTCATCTGCTGGGCCGTAGAGGTTGACAGGTCTGTTCGGCGTGATCTGCTCGTCCGTAAGTTGCGTCTCCCACGCTCCGAGCGCCGCGAACTGATTGCCTAGTTCCGGGAACAGGCGTCCGGCGAGGACAAGTACTTTGTTCCACGAGCCAACCACCCGGCTCGGCTTACCGTCGATCGCGGCCGCAAGGATGAACTTGGCCGGGATTTCGGGCTGGTAGATCGGTGGCACGGGCTGCGGATGCTTCGTTAGCGTTGTTTCGCACCAATCAAACTGCGGCGTGTTGACAGCCGGTAGGTGGACCATTGAAATTTGTACGTGACTTCCCTCGTGGAGCAGCTCGGCTCTCGTGGATTCGAAGAAACCACGGCACGCGAACTTCGACGAGCAGTAGGCGGATTGCAGTGGAATGCCGATGAAGGCAAGGGCGGAGCCGACGTTGACGATTGCACCTCGATCCCGTGGACGCATCCGCGACAGGGCCGCCGTCGTGCCCCACACCTGACCGAGAAAGGTCACCTCAACTGCTCTTGCGAAGTCCGACGGCTTGACATCCCAACATGGGGCGAAGACTGTCGTCATTGCGTTGTTGACCCATACATCGATTTCACCGAGTTCGGCTTCGACACGGCTGGCAGCAGCATCAACATCCTCGAAGCTGGCGACGTCGGTAGGGATTGCCAGTGCCTTGCCGCCTGCAGACTCGACGTCGTCGGCAGCGCCCTGCAAACCCTTGATGCCACGTGCGAGCAAGGCCACATCGAACCCGTTCTCGGCGAACATTCGTGCGGTTGCGCGACCGACTCCTGCGGAGGCACCTGTGATGACGGCTACCTTGCGCTCTGACATTTGCTCCTCCTTGCAGATAAAGCTGTAGGCGCCGGTTCGTCGGTCCCTGTACGTCTAAGGGAACTTTTGCCACGGGACCACGCGCTGAGAACATGCTCGGTGAAAGACGCCTCTACCAACCTAAGAGCCCGAGCCCCGAAAAGCACTTCACTCGCCTGGGAAGGCTCCGACTCCAAAAAGCCTCCGACAAGGTCATCGACAGCGATGTATTGATGAACCCTGTCCGCGTCCACGTGAACGTCGTAGAACCGGCGTCCCCTTTCGCCAACGCCTAACGACGCGAGCCAGGAGCTGTAGCGGCGCATCGGATCAACAGAGTTCATTTCGAAGCCAGCAAGGTGTCCTACGAGTGCTCCGCGCATCCGGCGCTGCAAACCGAACATGGATATCAGATTCGTAGTTGCCAATGTGACAGCGGGCAGCAGGTCGACATAAAACCCGTAGGACGAGTCGAGGCCGAGAGAGACGACGGTGTCGGCGAAAAGCGAGGAATGCATCTCTGCAACGGCACCTTTGCCGTATTCGTCATTCTGGATGGCGACCATGGCGGCTTTCGCCCGCCCGTGGAGTCGGGGTATCGCCCAAGTGTGGGGATCGGCTTCCTTCAGTTGGTAACCGGAGCGATGTACCGCAAGCTCCCTAGCGTGAAACATCGTGCCGTGATCGGTAACCCACCTGGACAGAGACGGACCCCCAGCGGATCGTGTCATGTCCCAAAGAGCGCCAGCAACCTCGTCGACGTCTGTCTTAATATGAGGCAACTGCGCTCGAATCTGAGCTTCGAAGAGCCCCGCCAAATGGCTGCTGAGCGCTAGAACCGAAGGCTCCCACTCCCAGCCGTCGTCTACGCCTGGTAAACCTTGATAGTGCAGCTCGTAGCAGCAGTACAGCGCCAGCTGGAGGTCGTCCGAGGTAAAATCGGCGTGCAAATCGTCGAAACTACAGTTCGATTCACCCGGTGTATGTTGGAACATTTCGAAGAGCCGTTCCGTGATGGGCCCGCGGGCGGCAGGCAAGGCATGTCGTTCGAGGCGACACCTGGTCGGGTCACCTTCTACTTGACCGCGCGGCGGAGCCGCACAATGGATCATCCTGTTACTCTCCTATGTCGAAGTGGCCTGCAGTGCGGCGAGATAGCTTGCAGCCCAGTGATGTACGTCGCGTCGGCGGACTATCCGGTTGAGGCGCCGCATGTTACGCATCTCCTCCGCTGGATCGCGGCTCAGACATGCACGCATGGCCCCCGTAATGTCGTCAATATCATGAGGGTTCACCAACACTGCCCCTTTGAGTTCCGAGGCAGCTCCCGCGAACTCACTTAGAATGAGCTTGCCTCCCGCGCCGTCACGGGCAGCAACGTACTCCTTCGATACGAGGTTCATTCCGTCCCTGAGAGGGGTGACAAGCATGACGTCGGCGGCGAGATACAAGGCAATTAGTTCGTCGTTTGACACGCTCTGATTGAGATATTGGATCGCTGGATGACCAACCGAAGAGAACTGTCCGTTCACCTGGCCCACCAACTGCTCAAGGTGGTGACGTTCCTCTTGGTAGAGGGGGTCTAGTTCCCGGCTTGGGACCGCTATCTGGACGATGACGTGGTTGCCGGCGCGTAAAGTCCCTTCAGAGAAGAGCTTGCCAGCCGCGACTATGCGACGGTCGATTCCCTTCGTGTAGTCAAGTCGATCAACTCCGAGGAAGACGACGTCTGGGCCGCCCAGGTCACTACGGATCTGGGCGGCCCTCGCGATTATCTCCGGCTGAGCGGCATTATCAGCGATCGCGCGTGAGTCTACGGATATCGGGAAAGCACCTACGGCAACCTGACGGGAGTCGATCTCGACCACCGAGTCGCTACCGCTGGCGCCTGTTAGTTGCCTCGCAAGCCTTGCGAAGTTAGCCGCCGCACCGGGCACTTGGAAGCCGATGAGATCGGCGCCAAGCAGCCCCTCGATAATCTCTCGTCTCCAAGGTAGCTGCATGAAGAGCTCCCGGGGGGGGAAGGGGATATGGAGGAAAAAACCGATACGCACATCCGGGCGAACACTGCGCAACAAACCGGGTACCAACTGGAGTTGGTAGTCGTGGACCCAGACGGTCGCACTGGGCGCTGCGACATCTGCTGCTATTTCAGCAAAGCGGAGGTTGACTTCTCGGTACTGATGCCACCAGTCCCGGTCGAAGGTCGGGGTCCTGATCGCGTCGTGATACAGCGGCCACAACGTCCCGTTGGAAAAGCCGGTGTAAAAGCCATCGCACTCCGAGTCACTAAGGCTGACCGACCTTAGGCCGATCCCGTTGACCACATCGGGGATGAGGCCGGGATCACAGTCGCCTCCCGGCCACCCAACCCAGATCCCATGACGCTCACGAAGGACGGGGGTCAAAGCCGAAACGAGGCCGCCCGGGCTCGGAGGCCAAGAGCTTCCATCCGACTCTTCGCGTTGTCGTACCGGTAGTCGATTCGCTACGACCACGAAGCTCGAGCGTCCACCGCACGAGATTCCCTCTTTCATCAAGTCAGAC
>JAJZDJ010000205.1 GCA_021828685.1 Actinomycetes bacterium
CCGGCGTGACCCTCAAGAGAACGCCTTCGGCGGCCGTGCAAGACCGGCCGCCGCCACCAACGTAGAGACGCGATTACTCCGAATAGTTGGCTAGTATTCTAGCCATGACTGATACGTTGCCGCTGGCCACGGTGAAGAACCGGTTCTCTGAGCTGGTTGATCGGGTGAATCGGGAGCACGGCCGGGTGGTCGTGACTCGTAATGGCGTTCCGGCTGTTGTCTTGGTGAGCGTTGAGGAGCTCGAGGGATTGGAAGAGACGCTCGAGATCATGTCGGAACCGGAGCTGATGACCTCGATTCGTGCGGCTGACAAGGAGGTCGATGAGGGATTGGCTGTGCCGGTCAGCGAGGCGGCGGCCCGGGCACGCTGGATTGATCGTTAACCGGACCCATTGGAAGTCGTTTGGACGTCCCAGGCGTCGCGGGACATGGACCACTTGGCGCAAGTCGCCCCGCGAATTGTGGCAGCGGTCGTCGAACTTGTCTACGGAGATCTTGCCAAGCAGCCGGAGCGGGTAGGCAAACCACTTCGCTTCGATCTCGCCGGGCGGCACTCTGCCAGGCGAGGCGAGTACCGGATAATTTACCGAATCGATCACGAGCACGACACGCTGGCAGTGGAGGCGGTCGCTCCGCGAGCGACGGTCTACCGGCGACGCTGATCCCCTATCGGATGCTAAAGGCTGCAGCTCACCGTGGATCGGACGGCTTAGGGACGTATGATGTCGTTTGCTATGCGTCCGAGGAACGCCCGTGTTTGGCTGCTCGTGAGTAGTTGCACATTAGGTATAGTCATCGGCATTGACCGTTCTGTCACAGCCCGAACAGTGGCGGCAGACACCGGCCGTGTAGCCTCGATAGGAGTAGGGCCGGTCACTGCCGCCGAGTTCGAGGCGAGAGGACTATACATCGGTCCTCCCGGTCAGGTACCCTCGGCGGCCGCGAGCTCTCGTCGATCGAATCCCCAGCAGACGGCGCCTGTAGGATCCGCGCCTTACGAAACGGCGACCACTGTTTTCAATGGCGAGCAGCAGGCCGTCGTGGGTGATCCGGCATCGGGATCGGCGTCCATTTCAGGCCCCCAGGCCCTGGCGATAGCAAAGGCGGACCTTGCCGGGTTCGTCGGTACCCCAACCTTCGGTGCGGCAGTCCTGGTCCAATATGACAACGCCCCCGCCGGAGTGGTCGCAACAGCCTGGGCGATACCAGTCGCCGGGCAGGTTCAGCTCTCCTATGGGGCTGCGCCCACATCGACCACCCCAGGACAGACGATACGGGGGCGCCCCCCGGTCAACGAGGTAGCGGTCGTGTTTATCGACGCGGTCACCGGCAAGCTCATCTCTGAAGACGGCTTCGCCGGGCGCCCTTGAACTAGACCGCGTCCGCCGACGGCGCGGGTCGCCCATCACCGGAACAAAGCCTGCAAGTATGAAGTGGCCGGCCTTCGCCTTGGAGTCAGGAGTCTTCGCATTCCAATATCGCAGGGACGACCCCGCTGGGTGGTACCTGCTACGGGGCCTGCTTGTCGCCGTTGACTGCACCACGGCCCCCTCAGCAGGTTGCCCCGGAGGGTTAGAACCATTCGTGGTCCACTGCACAGGAGACCACATCTCGTATTCGAACTGCTAACTCCTCAGCAGCCGAGCGCGTAACTGATCGCCGTGCAGACCCGTTGCATGGTGTCGGCGCCGACGTGTCCAACGGGACCGGTGAGCGATGCCTGCTCGACGGTGTGGAGAGCGTCACAATTGATGACCGACGGCCGGTCCAGCCCGATCTCTACGTGGTCGATGTCGACTTCTGCAGCGAGACCACGGATGGAGGTGGTGACCTCGGCGACCGTCACGAGGCTGCGCGCATCGAGCACCTCGGATCGGGTCAACAGCAGGACGGGCCACCGCTTCCGACCAACTTCGGCCAACCAGACCTCGCCGCGTCTCAAGGCTCACCCCATGCTTCAGCCTCGGTCCAGAAAGTGTCGGCACGTTCCGGCTGTCTCAGGTAGGCGTCCCGGTCAGCTCGCGCCAGGGCGGCACGTACGGCGTCGGTGACTCCTTGACGAGCGGCAGCCGAAATGTTGACGCCGAGTTGCCGAGCCCGTTCAGCCAACTCCTCGTCCAGCGTGAAGGTCGTTCTCGATGAGGCCACGTCGGCATGCTAGCGCCGTCCGATGCAAGGGATGCTAGCACCTCAGACTTAATTCGTTGTCAGGTGCGGACGGTTGGTGAAGGACCGCAGGCGTTCCCGCTCGTCATCGAAGTTCGAATACGAGTGACTACGGCCCACGCTGTGATGTCGCGAGACATCGTGGACAGGCGAACCTATGCGCAATAGGCAATCAGGACCCGCCGGTGATGGGTTGATAGTCCTTGGACGGGTCCGGGGTGAGGTGGCGGAGCGGTTCGCCATCCTCACTTAGGACTCGGATATCGAGGTTGCACACCAAGACGATGATCCGCCGTCCCTTGTGCCCCCGACCCGCAGCGATGTGGTGCAGCCGGATTCCGTGTCGCAGGGTGAAGACCCCCATACGGACGAGCTGTTTGGCCACCCACGACTTCGACCTGTCGAAAGAAGAGGCCAACGACCGGAGGGACCGGCCCGCCACCACTGAGGTGAGAATCTCATGTAGCGGTGGCTCGTGAGCCGCGCAGGGGTGTGGGGGCGGCCCCCGACCCCCGATCTCCAGACGTCTGAACCTAGGGAGGCCAGGGCCCGGACCCAGGGGGTCGTGGACGAAAGACTAGGGATTTTCCCTGGGGACAGGCGACGCGGCGACGTTCATGATGTCGGTATGCCGCTGCCCGGTCCGGGCTGTGGCGGGGAGGAATGTGATGCGAGCGGTGATCGAGGTGGAACGTGACGGCGAGGGGCGCCTGGTGGGAGTGCTCGACTGCTCGGGCCCTGGGCGTCGGCGCTTCGTCGGTTTGATGGAGTTGGTCGGCTTGCTCGAAGACGGCCTGGAGACGGCCGGGGAACCCCCCATCGCGTCCGAGGGTAACTCGGGGGGCCGGTGATGGGCCGCAAGATCCTGTTCGTGACGACCGATCAGCAGCGCTACGACTCGCTCGGCTGTAACGGCGGCCAGATCGCCGCGACCCCGGTGGCGGACCGCCTTGCTGCGACCGGTATCAATTACCGGCGGGCGATGAACCAGAACGTGGTGTGCATGCCGGCCCGCTCGTCGATGCTGACCGGCCAGTACCCCCGCACCCACGGCGTGTACGCCAACGGGGTGCCACTCCCGGCCGACGCGGCGTCGGTCGCCGAGTACCTCCATGCCAATGGCTACCGCACCGCCCTGCTCGGCAAAGCCCACTTCGAGCCGGCGTTCGACATGGAAGGCCACTGGCCGGAGAACCGCATGGCCAAGGAGGGCTCGACCGGCCCGCACCGGGGTTTCGAGCATCTGGAGCTGGCGATGCACGGAGCAGAGAAGCTGTGGCACTACGGCCGGTGGCTCGAAGCGAACTCGCCCGAGTACACGAAGGGCTTTTTCCAGATCATCGCCCCCGGTGACCCGCCCCGCTTCAACGACGCCGGCTACGGCGACACCGGCCTGCTCCAGACCGCCTACAACCCGATCCCGCCCGACATGTACCACACCGACTGGGTCGCCGAGCGCACAATGGCCTGGCTGTCGGGCCTCGACGACCGCGAGGACTGGTTCTGTTGGATGAGCTTCCCCGATCCGCATCACCCCTGGGACCCACCCGAGTCCGAGGCCCGCAAGATCTCCTGGCGTGACCTGGATCTGCCGGCGGGCCACCCCGGCACGGTCCAAGCGTGCGAGAAGGTCCTTTCGGGCAAGCCGTCGCACTGGCTCGGCTACTACGACGGGTCGTTCTCCAACCTCGAAGGCGGCCCGGCCACCTTCGTACCCAAGCTCATGACCCACGACCAGGTGCGTGAGGTCAACGCCTTGGTGCATGCCGAGAACCAGCTTATCGACGCCGCCCTCGGCCGCGTGCTCAACTTCGTTACGAGCCGGGGCTGGGACCACGACACCGACGTGTTCTTCACCACCGACCACGGCGAGCTCCAAGGCGACTTCGGGCTGTTGTTCAAGGGCTCTTATCACTGCGACGCGTTGATGCACCTGCCGATGATCTGGCGCCCCGCACCGTCAGCCGGCATCGCCCCCGCCGAAGTCTCCGAGCCGGTCGGTCAGATCGACCTGGCCGCCACCTTCTGTCACATCGCCGGCCTGCCCGTCGCATCCTTCATCGAAGGCGAGGTTCTTCCCACCGCCCCCGGATCGGACCGTCAGCGGGTGATCACCGAGTGGGACAGCCAGTTCGACGCCGTCGACCTGCACTTCCGCTCCATCTACACCGACGGCTGGCTGGCCACCGCCTACGAGGCCGGCGGCCGCTACCACGGCAGCGAAGGCGAGCTCTACAACCTCGAAGACGACCCGTATCAGTGGCACAACCGCTGGGCCGACCCGACCTGTGCCACCCGGCGCACCGACATGGTCGCCGACCTCTACGACCACCTCCCCCAACCCCGCCAACCCAAGCTCGCCGTCGAGGCGCCGGTATGAGCAGTCCATTGCATGGCGGCCAACCCGAGACCGCACCGGGCCGTGCCGCCAGGGCCGCCACAAGAGCACAGCCGGCCCGCACGTTCCGCCCCCAACTACCCCGTCGAAGAGGAGATCACACACCATGAAGACAAGACTGACGCCGCGCCGTGCCGGCACTGTGATCGCAACGACCCTCGTGCTAGCAGGCGCGGGCATAGCGCTTCCCGCCTCTGGAGCGCTGTCACTATCGGCCAGCGGCACCCTCAACAACTCGACGGCATCGGCCGTGCTCGCATCGTCGGTGTGCGGGTCGGCGGCCGGCGGCTACTACCAGGTGGCCGCCGACGGAGGGGTGTTCACCTTCGGTGGCGCCCGCTACTACGGATCGATGGCCGGACAACACCTCAACGCCCCGATCGTGGGTATCATCCCCACCGCTGGCGACGGCGGCTACTGGCTTGTCGCGGCAGACGGAGGAATTTTCTCCTTCGGTGACGCCCAATTCGCCGGGTCGATGGGCGGCACGCACCTCAACATGCCCGTCGTGGGCGGCGCCGCACTGACGTCGTCGGGCGGCTGCCCCGGACCCCAAGGGACAACCGGACCCCAAGGCCAACAAGGTGCGGCCGGCACCAACGGCACCAACGGCGCTAACGGCGCTAACGGCGCTAACGGCGCTAACGGCGCTAACGGCGCTAACGGTATAAACGGGAACACCATCCTGAGCGGCGCGACGGCCCCCCCAGCCAGCACGGCCGGCACCACCGGTGACTTCTACCTCGACACCGCGACCGAGGTGCTCTACGGGCCGAAGACGTCGACGGGATGGCCGACGGCGGGTACCAGTCTCGTCGGGCCGCAAGGCACCAACGGCACCAACGGGAACACCATCCTGAGCGGCGCGACGGCCCCCCCAGC
>JAJZDJ010000206.1 GCA_021828685.1 Actinomycetes bacterium
CGACGCCTGAAACGACATCGACGTCCCCGAACTCGGTCGTGAAGATCCAAAAAGTAGTGTCAGTTCAGTGAGCCTGGAAGGATCCTCCATCAGCTCGTAGGCGGCCTCCACTACCACCCCGCGTCGCCCCCGCGCGCCGAGATCCTTCAACGCTGCTACCAGCCGATCGCGATTGGCCGCTCCCGTAGCCGGAACGATGTCGAGATCGGCCATCGCCAAATCGACCCCTTGCACGATCACGCCATAGCTTCCAACCAACACAAAGGAGACATCGTGGCGCCCGAGAGCAGCCAGGATCGGGACCGCCCTTAGATCACTATCACCCGGCCAACGCGCCCGCACGAGCCGCCAGGCGCATCCCCGCGACCTCGTCGACAGTCGGCCTGCGGACAGAAACGACCTCCCGGCGAGCCCTCTGCGCATTGCGCTCCGCCTGGTCAAATCCGACATCCTCGTCGCGGCGATACTGGTCCCGGTCAGAGTCAGTAACCACCGAGGCCTGCATCCGCAACTCCATACCACACGCATCCAAAAGCCGAGCGAGCAACGACACCGAAGGATCCTTCTTACCCGTCTCATACTGCGAGATCAAAGGACGAACCACCCCAGCGCACGCAGCAAGCTCCGCCTGAGTCAAACCGCAACGATGGCGCGCGTCAAACAACAATGACCCCGCCAACGTGGCCTTCCCAACGCGCTCTCCATTGCTGATCTGCACTTCCTTGCCTCGTGTCGGAGAAGCGACACACCGTTCCAGCCATAAATAGCCGTTGAGGAATCTTGGTCGATAGCTGTCCCCGGCGCTCGCTCCTCGTTGCCGGCGCCATCGTCGTCGTGGACCAAAGGAGGGATGGCCGGAACGGCCGCGTGGCGCGACCGAAGGTACACGTCAGTGGCTGTCGCAACGTCTTGTTGATCGGCGCGCCGGACACGAGTCGCGGCCCCACCATACGCGCCTGACTTCACTTGTCGGCGCATGACCACCCGCATCGCCGGATCGAGCCCGTGGGCGGCCTCGGCATCGCGCACCGCCCGCAGACCGGCACCGATCTCGTCGTCGGCCAAGACCCGGAATCCGAGGTGCTCATAGAGGGGACGGTTCCAGGGGGTCGCAAACGCATCTACTCAGCCAGCTGACGCTTGGGCCAACAGTGGCGTACTGTACATCTGGGGGATCTCCGACGGTGCCGGAAAGGGAAATACTACCGCCCGAACGCGAAGTGAGCTCACGTGGTCGACAGCCGACCCGCACGGGTTAGCCGAACACTTGTTCGGTGTCGGAGGACCGACTTGCAACTTTGCTCCACGCCCTGTCGTCGTGGAAAGTCCCTGGTCAGCACTTCATCGGGCAGCTTGACCGTGCATCGCTCAGGCTGATGGCTGCCTTTCCTGGCCGTGCCTAAAGGCTCCCTTCCGGTCCGACCGGCATCACGTTGCCCGGCACCGCTATGACCCAGAAGGACCAGGGCCTACGATGGGAGCCATGAGTACGCCTGACGCCGCCTATGAATGGGATCTCACCGTTCCTCGGGACGACGCCGAGCTGGCGGGCGAGTTTCGCCGCCACGGCATTCAGCCGGGCCAGCGCGTCCACGTCGCGGTCGTTACCGACGGCGACAACGACCAGGGAACGGGCGAAGCACTCCCCACGTTCTTTGGCAGCTTCGACGGACCCGCCGACCTGGCGGAACGGTCCAATGAGATTCTGAGGGCGGAGTTCCCCAACGGTCGATGATCCTGGTGGACACAGGCCCGCTGGTGGCCTCCGCCAACCGTAAGGACGCCCACCACACGGCATCCGTTGCCGCGCTCGCTGCGGCCCGACCACCTCGCCTCGTTCCGGGCTTGGTCATTGCTGAGGTGTCCTACCTCCTGGCTCGTGACGCCAGCTCCAGGGTAGAAGCAGAGTTCCTGCGTTCATTCGCAACCGGGTTCCTGGCCCTTGCCGACATCATTGTGGCTGACCTGGATCGCAGCGCCGAGCTGGTCGAGCAGCGCCCTCAGTCGTGCCGGCTACGAACATGCACAGACGGTCGTAACCAAACCGTGGGCCGCCGAATGGAGGATCATCCGGCCCGCAGCACTGACCCGGCCGCTCCGACGGCATCGGCACCGGCATCGACCGAAGCGGTGAACCCGTCTACCGTTACCCGCACCTGCCGTCCGCCTGGCAAATGCGCCACAAGCGTGCTGCTCAAGGGTGTCGTCCACCGTTTCCCTGACAGAAAGGGCCAGCCGACCGGTCACACTCCCAGCCGAACCAAACGAACCTTTGCCGAAAGGCAATACTGCTCGAGGTGTTGGGGCACGCCGAATGAGGTCCGGGAGTTCCGACGAGTTCCTGCCCCTTCAGGTGATCGACGTTAGGGAATGCTGCCCGAAGAGACCACCCACTCCACCGGCTGGCCCGTCACCTCTGCCACCCGGTCGAAGTCGCTGTCATAGTGCAAGACGGACAATCCAGCTGCCTCTGCCGCTGCTGCGATCAACAGGTCCGGGATGGTCACCCCACGATGCTGGCCCCTGCGGGCCAGGGCCGTCTGTACCTCTACCGCTCGCTCGAGGCCTCGCTCCCCCACCTCGGCACGAGGCAACGAATGCCGATCAACGAGAATTGCCACATAGTCATCGGCGGTCCGAGCACTGTAGAGGAGCTCCAAGTCCACGATCCCGCAGGTGGCGACCTCACCGCCGACGAAGAGCGGCTGCAGGCGCGCAGCCACCGATGGCAGGTGAGCACGGGCCAGTGCCGACTTGTCCGCCAGGTAGCGAACAGTCACCCCCACGCTCGAGCCATGACCGCCTCATCGGCCAAGTCGATGCCCTTCTGGGTGTGCAGCCGCTCGAAGAGCCGCTCCCGCCCACGCCGGGCTACGACCTCTGCCAGGGCGGCATGGATCGTCTCGGTGGCCGTCTTGGTGCCGAGGACCTCCCGGGCACTCCCGAGCAGGTCGTCATCGAGGCGCAGCGCAGTCTTATGCATGACATCAATCTAGCGCGTCAAACACTTGTTGGTAGACACCAGTGATGCTCTTGTCTACACAGGTCGCTGAGCCCGAGCCTCTCGGCTGCTTCGGCGAGGTCGATGCCTCGCGTGAGCAACGCATCGCCGACTTCTGTTCGCCCGGGCGGGCGACGCCATGCCGCCCGGAGATCGTTCGGGCTCGGATAGAGCCGGCGGACCGCGTCGGCCAGGCAGTCGCTGCTAGGCGGCGGGGAAGGGACGCCCGATGGTCCCCCGGCCAGGAAGACGGGGCGCCGGCAAGACGACGCTACTCAACCAGGTGGCCGCCGAGCTGCGCGCCAGTGGAGCCGGAGCGACCGAGGTCGAAGGAAGGCTCGCCACCACCGGCGCCGACCTAATCCGGCTGGTCCGCTCCCGCCTGCTCCCGGCAAGTACTCGGCCCCGGTCCTACGAAGGGGTCCGCCGGGAGCTGCTCAGCAATCTCGATGGCAGATCACGTTGGGACGAGACTGGCCAGGTGCAAGAGCCGTTAGTAGCACGCGCAGCAAGCTCCGCACGCCTCCACGAGCGCCCGATCGTCGGACCGGAAACCGTTCTGCAACTAGCATTGACGAAAGGGGCTTCTTCTGGCACCCTGTTACATGAAATCTCCCGGTAAGAGGAGTATTCACGTAAGGGTGGTGCTATGGACCTGTCGGTGAGCGAAGCAGCAGAGCGGCTCAGACTCGACGACTCGCGCATTCGCCAGATGCTGCGTTCAAACATCCTCGACGGGCACCAGGTGGGCCGGGCCTGGCTGGTGTCGGCCGATAGCGTAACCCAGCTCGAATCTCGAGTCCGTCCGGCCGGTCGGCCCCTCGCCCCCAACCGGGCGTGGGGACTGCTCGACATCCTCGAAGGACGCAACGCCCCTTGGCTACACTCCGTCGCCCGCAGCCAGGCTCGCCACCAGATCGAACGCCTCGCTGGCGCCGGCCCCGACCAATGGCGGGCCGCCCTACGAGCGCGGGGCGACCGCTTCGGTATCGATGGGCACCGCTCAGCTATCTCCCAACTGCTCCAAGCCCCCGGCCATCTCGACGCCGGCGGCCAGAAGGCGGCCGAGGCCGGCATCAACATCGTGGTCTTGGACCCGGTACCCGAGATCTACCTTCCTGCAGGCGACTGGGAGCGGCTCTACCGGCAGCTCCATCTTCACCCCAACCCGCCGGGAGCCTGGCCGATGGCGGTTGTGCGGGTGCCGAAGGGCCTGTGGCCGTTCGAGGGACGTGACCGGGCGGGCGCTGCGGTGCTCGCCGCCGATCTCCTCGACTCCAGCGAACCCAGGGCGCTCAAGGGCGGCGGCGACATGCTCAACCGGCTGGCCCGGGCCGCCACCCTCCGGTGAACGGCTCTTCGATCGTTCTCCCCTTCCCGCTCGGTGAACCAGTCGACGAGCTTTGGGAGGTGCTCCTCGACCTAGGCGAGACCAACCTGCCGTGGACCCTCATAGGCGGACAGATGGTGCTCCTCCACGCCGTTGAATACGGGACCGTCCCCGTCGTGGTCAGCCAGGACGGAGATATCATCGCCGACATCCGGGCCGAGCCCAAGTCGATCAAGGAGATCGTCGCTCTGCTCCAAGACACGGGCTTCGAGCTGGAGGGCGTGAACACTGACGGGGTGGGCCACCGCTATGTTCGGCCTGGCCGCGAGGGCCTGCCCGTCAAGATCGACGTTCTCGCCCCCGAAGGGGTGGGCCACAAGGCCGACCTGACCACCACGAAGCCTGGCCGGACTGTCCAGGTGCCCGCCGGTACCCAGTTACTCAACCGGACCGAGCAAGTGACAGTCATTCATGGCGACCGAACCGGTGTAGTGCCCCGCCCGACGCTCTTAGCGGCCATCGTCGGGAAGGCGGCCGCCTGCAAGATCATTGGAGAGGACAACTCCCGCCACTACCGGGACCTGGCTCTGCTGTGCAGCCTCCTCGAGGACCCCTTCAGTACCCGGGAAGGACTCGGACCCAAGGACTTGAAAAGACTGTCCGACGTGGCCGAGCTGCTAGACCCCCGACACCGGGCGTGGACTCTCGTTCCACCCGAGCTGCGCCGAGACGGTCAGGACGCCTTCCGGGTGCTATGCGAGCGCCCAAGTCCCGGAACTGATAGCCGCGACTCCCACGGCCAGCTGTTTATCTAACGGCGTGGGTGTTCAACGTTCGGGTCGGAGGGGGGACTTGGCACAACGACCCCGCTCCCCGCACGTCCCACAAATGGATTTGGGTGTGGCTCTCCTGGAGTGACGATCCAGACGGAGTTTGTCCTGGTCGGCGGTACAGTTCGGCACTGATCGCAGGTTGAGGGGCGCGGGTCCCCCACTTTTCGTCTGGCGTGAGGGAGAATCTGCG
>JAJZDJ010000207.1 GCA_021828685.1 Actinomycetes bacterium
TTCCGCCACGGCCGCGGTAGACGATGATGCCCGTCAGGGGGTCGGGCACGGCCTCCAAAGCCGCTTGGACGACCATGAGTGACTGGTAGCGCTCCCACGCCTCGTCGTCTTCGAAGCAGAGCTCGAACACCACGCCCCAGGTGTGGCTGTGCCAGGACCAGTCAATAGCCCCGTTGCTCAGGGCAGTGCCGCTCAAGACGTCCCCATACGCGTCCGCCCACGCAGAAGCCGGGGTCACGCCGTCGAAAACCTCGATGGAGAACCAAGAACTCACATGCCTTAGTGTACAACTTTGCGGCCACGCTGCCTAGAGGGACTCTGGTCGATCCGCTGGCGAGGTGCCGCGGGCGACTAGGCGCCGGTTGTCGGTTACTGGTTGTCGGTTACTGGTTGGCAGCTTCGGGGTACGCTTGAAGCAACGGGAGTATCTGTGGGCCGTAGCGGTTCGCCTTGACGGGACCGACGCCTCGCACCGCCGCTAGCTCGTCGATCGACGACGGCCTCGTCTCGGCGATCGCGGCGATCGTCGCGTCGTGGATGAGCAGGTGGGCTACGACTCCGCTGAAGCGGGCGGTATCACGGCGCCAGGCGATGATCGCTTCTCTAAGGGAGGCATTTGGGTCGCCGAGGTCGCTGCGGCGGTTGCGCGATGCGGTCGGTTCAGGTGTCGGGCGGGTTCCGAGGGGCGAGACGTCGGCGGGCGCCGGGCTCCGATCGAGCTCGTCGAGCCATCTGCAGGGCTGGCGCTCGACGGGACGCGCATTGAAATAGCGCACCTTCGCCCACGACAGATGAAGCTCCTCGACGGCCCTGGTCATCGCCACATACAGGAGGCGTCGCTCTTCGTCGGTCTGTTCCCGGGTGGCTGCCCGTCCGAAAGGCACGAGGCCTTCCTCGAGGCCGGCGAGCATGACGAAGTCCCATTCGAGGCCTTTGGCTCTATGGAAGCTGCTCAGCGTGACTGTGCCGGCGGAAGAACCCTGGTTTGCCTGGTCATCGGCTACGTCGAAACCAGCCGGACCGTCGAGAGCCGACCTCGAACCTTCGTCGCCGGCGATCCTGTAGGGAACCTCGAGCAGGTCGAGGCTTTGAGCTATCTCGACCAACTGGGCGTTCGTGCGGCAGAGCACCGCCATCGAGTGCCAAGGGCGCCCGGAGCGCTTCGCGCCAAGGAGACTCGACGCAACACCGCGCGCCTCGGCCCGACCAGACCGGTATGTGAGGTACTTGACGGACGGGCCGTCCCGGCCCGACGAGGTGATCCCCGCACCCGCCGATCCCAACGCGGCCGTCGCAGCCGCAACGATCTGGCGGCTGCTGCGGTGGTTGGCGTCCAGGCGAAGCACCTCGGCGCTGGGCCAGTGATCGCAGAAACGGTCTAGGAGGGTCCTGTCGGAGCCGTTCCACGCGTAGATTGCCTGGTTAGGGTCACCGACGACGCATAGATCGTCGCTGTCCGGCCCGAGCCATGCGCGAAGCAGCTTGAACTGTAGCGGGTTGAGGTCCTGGTACTCGTCGACGTACACGTGGCTCCAGCGCCAACGCTGCGCGGCGGCGAACTCGGGGTCGCGCTCCATCGCGTCGACGCACAACCACAGGAGATCGTCGAAGTCGATCAGGCCGCGGCGGCGCTTCTCGTGCTCGTAGCGGGAGTACACCGACGCGACCAGCTCCACGTCGAGGCCGGCCAGCGCGCCGCCGCAGGCGCCAGCGGTGTATTCGACCAGAGCGTCCGGGGTGACAGCGCGGGCTTTCGCCCATTCGATCGCCCGGGCTACGTCGACGGCTGGGGCGGCCCGGAGATTCGTGCGTTCGGCTAGGAGCGGAGCGATCAGGCCAAGCTTGGATTCGAGCAGGACACGCGGAGGGCTCCGGCGGTCGCGCCACCACCCCCGCAGCTGCGCCAAAGCAACCGAATGGAAGGTGCCAGCGGTCACCTTCGCCGCGCCGGAGGAGTCGTTGCGAAGGTCGCTGATCCTCTGCTGCAGCTCCGACGCGGCCTTCTTGGTGAAGGTGAGCGCGAGAGTGTGGTCTGCGCGAGCGGACCCTGTCTTGCAGCGGTACGCGATGCGCCGGGTGATGACCCGCGTCTTGCCCGCCCCGGCGGACGCGACGACGCAGAGCGGCGTCGCTGTCGAAGTGACGGCTCGAGCTTGAGCGTCGGTCAGGCCGTCCAAAAGGCGGTCGGTCGATGCTGTGGCTTTCACCTGCCTTAGGATACGACCCCCCTGTGACCGACTGGGGGATGCTCGCCGGCGGTCGGCGTGGATTCGCCAGTCGAAACATGCAGTACACACTCCTCGGCTAGCCTGAACTGGTGATTTATGCGCTTCGCGTCTGGCTCACCGACCGCCCGGGGGCCCTCGGCGCTGTAGCGGGGAGCATCGGCTCCGTCGGGGGAGACTTGGTGGGCATCGACATACTCGAGCGCGGCGGTGGCCGCGCAATCGACGAGCTCATCGTGTCCTTGCAAAACGAGAGCGATCTCGACCTGCTCATCGCAGGCCTCTCCAAGCTCGAAGGGGTCGACGTCGAAGACGCGAGAGTCGCCGGCGACGGAGTCGCAGACCCTCGCCTCGATGCGCTCGAAACGGCGGCGGCTCTCGTCACCAAGAACGCCGTTGGACCGTTGCTGTCGAGCCTGGCGACCAGCAGCAGGCGGGACTTCCAAGGCGACTGGGTCACCGTCGTGGACCCCGACGCAGCGGAGCTTCGTTCGTCGGTCGGGACGGTACCTCCGGGGGCCTGGCTCAAGGCTTTCCTGGCGGGAAGCCGGGCGTCAGTGGCGCCGCGGTCAGGCGACGGCGGCCCAGACGACGTCGCCTGGGCGGATCTCGACGTCGCAGGCCTTGTGCTGGTGGTGGGACGCCAGGGCCGGCCTTTCCGTCTGAGGGAACGCCGCCAGCTGAGCGCACTCGCTCGAATAGCCGACGCGCGTTGGGCCGAGCTGACAGCGCGTGTCCCCCGAAGGTCATGGCAGTTGTCGGGACCGAACTAGGCACTTCTTCCTAGGTATCACTCCAGGCGCGCGAACGTTCGAGCGCCCTCCCCCAAGTCTCGTAGCGCTTCGCGATCTCGCCGAGCGCCGCGGGTTCCGTCGAGGGCGACGACGTGCGAATGCACGACCAAACCTTCGAGATCTCTGTGGTCGACGACCAAACGCCTTCCGCGAGGCCGGCGAGGAACGCGGCGCCTAGGGCCGTCGTCTCGGCGATCGCTGCCCGGCGGACGTCGATACCGAGAAGGTCCGCTTGGAAGTCGAGTAGCAGGTCCATCACCGAGGCTCCCCCGTCCACGCGAAGTTCGCGAGGGGCGCGCCCAGAAGCAGACGCCATCGCCTTGACGACGTCTGCCGTTTGATACGCCATAGCTTCCACCGCCGCTCGAGCCAGATGCGCACGGCTAACGCCACGAGTGAGCCCGACGATTGTGCCGCGGGCGTGCGGATCCCACCAGGGGCTTCCGAGACCAGTAAACGCCGGGACAAAATAGACACCGCTACTGTCGGGAACCGACGCAGCTAAGGGAGCGACTTCGTTGGCAGTCGAGATGACACCGAGTCCGTCGCGCAGCCATTGGATCGCTGCCCCCGTCACAAAGATCGATCCTTCGAGGGCGTAGCGAACCGACGACGCGTCCAGTGAGCCGACAGCCCATGCAACCGTCGTCAGGAGGCCGTCGACAGGTTTAGGCCGCGTCTCCCCGACGTTCATCAACACGAAACTCCCCGTGCCGTAGGTGTTCTTCGTCATGCCCGCCTCGAAGCACGCCTGGCCGAACAACGCCGCCTGCTGGTCACCGCCTATCCCGCTGATCGGTATCCCTGCGGGCAGGCCGGGAATGACGTCGGGCGCACTCAGTCCCGCCCTCGCGCTGCTTGGAAGTACTTCGGGCAGTACCGATGCGGGGACGTCGAAGAGATCGCACAGGCCACTGTCCCAGTCGAGTCGGTCGATGTCGAACAGCAATGTCCGGGAGGCGTTGGTGACGTCCGTGGCGTGGCACTTCCCGCCGCTTAGATGCCACAGCAGCCACGAGTCGACCGTGCCGAACGCAGTGGAGGGGGAAACTTCCACTCCGCCCGGCCCGAAGATCCACGCAAGCTTGGTCGCGCTGAAATACGGGTCGAGAGTAAGTCCCGTCCGTGTCCGCACTGAGTCAAGGTGCCCGGCTTCAGTGAGGGCCTCGCAGGTCTCAGCACTGCGACGGTCCTGCCAGACGATGGCACGGTGAAGCGGCCTGCCGTCGGATCTGTCCCATACTACGACGGTCTCGCGTTGATTGGTGATCCCGATCGTCGCGACAGGCTCGGAGATTGCTGCCAGCGTCTCGGCGACCGTTCCGACGACGGCGTTCCAGATGTCGGAAGCGTCGTGTTCGACCCATCCCGGTCGGGGAAAATGCTGCGGGAACTCTCTGTAGCTTCCCGCGACGATCGCGCCTGCCTCTGAGAACGCCAGCGAGCGTACCCCTGTGGTGCCTGCATCGATCGCCAAGACAACAGCCATGCCCTCACGATAGTGGCCGACATCCCTCGGCGCCTTTGTCTGAGGCGGCGGGCGAGTGACTCCTTCGGTGACACCTTGGAGCGCCTGGGCGTTCAAGAGGAGAGCGGCGCTTCCACACCGGAAGAACTTGGATATCGGGCCGCCCTTCTAGTGGCCGCCGATCGAGTATGGGAGCATCACATTGGCCCAATGCTCACCGCTGAGCAGGCGGCCGCTCTGCTTGGGGTAGGTACCCGCCAAGCGGTCCACGATCGCGCGAAACGCGGTGGCCTTCTTGCACTGCACAAGGGCAGCAGACAAGTCCGCTTTCCCGCCTTTCAGTTCGTTGAGCGTCCTGGCTCGACGGCAAAAACTGTCTTGCCTGAGCTCAGCCGACTGATCGGCATCTTCACCGATTCCGGCGTCGATGTTTGGACACTCGCTTCATGGTTTCGCACTCCAGCCCCGCTGCTCGAAACTCTGACCCCAGCACGGACTACGTCGTGACTCAGGCTTGGGCTGCAGCTCTGCATACGGGTGGATTCGACGGTGTGCGATACCTGGTTCGCCGCGATCCTGCTCAGGACCTTGTCGGAGTCGCCCTGTTCAGCTCGTCCGGCGCTCACTACGACGACCTCATCGTCGTCGGCCAGTCCAGTATCCCCGCAGCCCTTATCGACGAGGCTTGGCGTCGTTTCGAAGTGGTCGTGGTCCCGATCCCGTGAGCAGCCTGGGTGGGTCCCTGGCGCGACCCCCCGTCGAAGGGGCGGGGACAGAGGGGTCGGCACCAGGGGTAAAGCCGCCGAGGGGGCAGCTTCGGCGGCTCCGATATGACCATACCCAAGTCTGGAAGGTAGGAGGC
>JAJZDJ010000208.1 GCA_021828685.1 Actinomycetes bacterium
AAGATTCAACTCGCGTTCCTGGATCACTTCACCCGGTTCGTCAACATGGCGCGCGTCTGACCGAAAGAAAATCCCACATGCCAGGAGGTGTCAGGCGTCGCAGTGAGAGGGTTTCAGAGCGTTGGTGCTGCTGCGACGATGTTGTTGATGTGGATGTTGTCGCCGGGGACGGATCCTTGGTAGGTGGCGTCTCCGAAGGCGAACACTCCGCCGTCTGATCCGAACAGCCAGTATCCGTGGCCGGTGGGGGTTGGTGCTGCTGCGACGATGTTGTTGATGTGGATGTTGTCGCCGGGGACGGATCCTTGGTAGGTGGCGTCTCCGAAGGCGAACACTCCGCCGTCTGATCCGAACAGCCTGTATCCCGACGTTGCGGCCGGGGGGATCTGCGTCGAGGTGACCGAAGCGTTGTTCGTGTTGCAAAGGACGCCGGGTGCGAACAGACCGGCGCCGGGCGTGCCGAGACCGGTGGCCATGTCGTAGCCGGTGCCTGCAGGGTAAGCCCCGCTGTTCGTTCCCGTGTAGTCGTTGTTACCGCTGGTCACGTCGAACAGGTAGCTCGGATGCGCGTAAAGCGACGGGTTGATCATGCCGGCTGCATGCGCCGGCGTCGTCGCTCCGCAAGCTTCGTCGGAGAGGGCGGTGAGAGCAGCCCAAAGCGGGGCGGCTCCGCTCGTCCCTCCCTCAGCCGTCCAACTGCCTGCTACAAAAACGCTGTAGCCATCCCTTGGGTTCGCGACCGCTGAGACGTCAGGAACTTCCCGACAGTACGTCCCGGCGGGGGCCCCGCACGCTGCGCTGCTCGAGTTCGCGCTGATCACTCCTGGGCCGCTCTGCCACGACGGCTTTGCCCAAAGGGTAGATACGCCGCCGCCTCCCGCCCCCGCACCGCTTGACGCGCCGTTGTTCCAGACTGTTTCGGCGCTGCGGGCGCCCGTAGCGTTGAGCTGGAGCGTCGTACCACCGACCGACGTGACGTAGGGGTCGCTGCCCGGGTCGTCCACCGCTAGGGCCGTGGGCGTTCCAGGGCCGCTGTAGCAGTCCTCGGACCCCGAGTCACCCGACGCCGCGAACATGCTCTGTCCCTGCGCTGCCATTTGCATGAAGATGCTTTCCTCGGCGAGCGCAGACGGCGCCCCGAGGTACGGTTCGCAGATCCCCCAGCTTGTCGAAACGACCTCGGCCGTGTCGTTGTTCGCGATCTGGGCGTAACTGTCCAGAGGACCGCTTCCGCCATTGTTGGGCGACTCGTATACCGAGATGGTCGCTTTCGGCGCGAGCTCGATCGCATTGTCGATGTCAAGTATCGACTCGCCGCTACCGGGTCCTGTCCCTGCGCCGCCGTCGACGCTGATCTTGTTGACCGTGGTGTTGATCCCATAGCAGGACTCGAAGTTCGCAACATCGGAGTTGGAGTAGGGCTCGAGCTCATACAGGGCGATCGTCTCGCCTTGGCCGAGGAGACCCTTCGAATACGCGCCTGCGTTGAATCCGTAGACCGACGCCAGTTGCCCAGCGGTGTAGCCGCCCGCGTTGGCAGCGGCGCTACACGCGGTCGGACCTTGAGACGTGTTCGCCAGCGACGCGCTAAGCAGCGTTGCGGTCTGATGCGCTGTGGTAGCTGCCCGAAGGAGCTGCGGGACAGGACGATACACATCTGAAAGCCCCACCACGGCTGTGATCGACGACGCTACAGGCGAGGGCAGTAAAGGCGGAGACGTATTGGAGTACGCGACGCGGCCGCTTGCCAACTGGAAGTTGTGGATGCTGACCCCTAGGGCACGCTCGGCCGCTCCGACAGTCGTGGACACAGGGATGATCATGTCGTCGGGGTTGACGGCCCCCGGGTGGAGGCCGATCGAGCGGAGCTGTTCGCTGACAGCGGCGATCGTCGACGCAGACGCGCCGAAGTCGGCACCAAACGTACCCGACGTCAGGAAATGGCGATAGAGCGGCGAGGAAGGGTTGCTGACGTCAGCTAGGAAACTCTGCAGGGCTTGCGGGTCCCTGGGGGCGACACTGACGTCAAGCTGCAGCGGCGCCGACGTGAGCTGTAGACCTATGTCGTGAGCTTTCCTCGGTAATACGACGGCGTGACCGACCGGCACTGGTTTCGAAGTGCCGATCGGTACTTGGCCTGAAGCTGCTCCGCTTTGCGCTTGGGCAACGGACGCCGGCCCCGTGGCAGCTGCAAAAGTGACGATTGCCATGACTGCGGTGCTCGCCGTGACCCGCCTGACTATCTGCCTCATACCTTAAATGCCCACAGCCTCTTTTGAATTCGGCACCGAATCACAACAGTGTCATACAACCGCCGGGCGGACCAGTCAGGGGGCCGTCAGGCCCGCACCACCTCGACGGTCACCCTGAACTCCACTTCGCTGTGGAGTTTGACCGGCACCTCGTGGGTTCCAAGCGATTTGATTGGCTCGTCGAGGTGTATGCGCCGACGGTCGAGGGTCACCTTGGCCTGCTCGGCTACCGCCTCCGCAACGTCGGCGGAGGTGATCGAGCCGAACAGCTTCGCGTGTTCACCGGAACCGGCCCGGGCCGGAATCCTGATCACCATCGGAACCAGGCGGCGGGCGATCTGCTCGCCTGCTTCGCGATCCTTCGCGTCCTTGAGGTCACGTGCCTTGCGCATGGCGTTGGCTTGGGCGGTTCCTCCCGGGGTCGCCAAAATGGCGTGACCTTTGGGAAGGAGGAAGTTCCTGGCGTAGCCGTCCGCCACGTCGACAATGTCGCCGCGCTTTCCAACGGTAGCCAGGTCGGATCTAAGGACGATTCGCATCTACTCCTCCTCGTCGTTGTAGGTGGTTGAGCTCGCCTCGTCTTCGACGAGCTCCTCGGGTAGTTCTAAGGACCGCCGCACCTGCGTGGCGGTCCCTCCCGGCTGCGAGCCGCTCGGCGCGCTGCCTGGTGCCCGTTCGCTCACGGTGCGTTGGGAGTACGGGAGAAGAGCAAGCTCGCGCGCAGTCTTGACCGCGATCTGAACGTCGCGCTGGTGCTGGGTGCAGTTCCCCGAGATCCGACTCGGGCGAATCCTGCCCCGGTCATTGACGAAGCGCTTGAGGACACCAAGGTCTTTGTAGTCGACCCATGTGACGGAGTCCCTGCAGAAGACGCAGACTTTCCTCTTCGCGTTCGGTCGGGTGTCCCTCGGCGTCCGCTTCGGAGCGCGTTCGCGGTCCCGGTCGTTATTGCGTGCCATCGACTAGAAGGGTTCTTCGTCGTAGAAGGCTTCGCCGCCGGGTGCCTCGTTCGACACGGCCCTTGTAGCACCGTAGGTGGGAGCGGGGCCTCCGTCGGGAGCGCGTCGCTCGTTCTTGGACACGGAGACTGTTGCGTAGCGAAGGCTTGGTGCAACCTCGTCGGCGGTGATCTCGATCTTGGAGCGCCGCTCCTTGTCAGGTGTCTCCCAGCTGCGCTGGTCGAGGCGACCGCTCACCAGGACGCGAGTACCTTTCGTGAGGGACTGGGCAGCGTTCTCGGCGAGCTGAGCCCAGCAAACGACGTCGAAGAACGAGGTCGCTTCCTCCCACTCGTTTGTTTGGCGGTTCTGCCAGCGGCGGTTGACCGCGACACCGAAGGTGGCCGTGGCCTGGCCGGAAGGGGTGAACCTCAGTTCGGGGTCCCTGGTCAGGTTGCCCACGATGCTTACGTTGTTTCCGTTGGACATGTCTATCTGGCTCCGTTCTCGTTAGTCGCCGGAGGATCGCCTTCAGGACCCGAGGAGCGTGCGGAGCTAACCGTCACCGCCTTCTCGGGCAGTCGGATCACCTTGTGGCGGATGACCTCATCGGCGAGTCCGAGCATCCGGTCGACCTCCTTGACAGCACCCGGCTCCGCTCTGGTGTCGACCAGTGCGTAGAAGCCTTCACTGCGGTGGCGGACCTCGTAGGCAAAACGTCGCTTACCCCAGCGGTCCACTTTGGCGACAGTTGCACCGTTCGTGGCTAGAAGCTGAGTAGTCCGATCGATGACCTGCCGGATGGCGTCCTCGTCGAGGCCAGCTTCGAGAATGATCATAATTTCGTAGTGCCGAGTCAACGGCTCACCACCTCTCCCTATGGACCCGGCCGTCTCGGGCGCGGGGCCCCGGAAGGTCCGGGGCAGGGTCTCTTTTTTCAAAGACACATGATCATACTCGAAACTGACAATCACAAACCCCTGGAGGGCTCAATGAGCCCCTGCGGGTTTGAAACCAGTATGGATCAGGGGTGTGACAACGAGACGGGTCGGGTGTCGAACGAATGGCTCCCGAGCGCCTCGCGGATGTCGGTCGTCGAAGCGAGGTGGTAGCTCTCCGAGTCGGAGGGGAACGAACCTGACCGGACGTCTTGCGCCCACGAGCGCAACGCCTGCACTGCATCACGCTGAAGCGACGCGTACCGCCGCACGAACTTCGCAGGTCGAGCGTCGTCTATCCCGAGCAGGTCGTGGTACACGAGCACCTGGCCGTCGCAATGTGGTCCTGCTCCGATGCCGATCGTCGGGATACCTACGGAGTCGGTGAGCATCTGGCCGACGACGTCGGGAACGGCTTCGAGCACGATCGCGAAACAGCCGGCCGCCTCCAGGGCCCTTGCGTCGTCTAGAAGGCGTCGCACACCTTCGAGGTCCTTGCCTTGCACCCGAAACCCGCCAAGGGCATTGACCGATTGGGGTGTGAGCCCCAGATGTCCCATGACCGGTATCTCGGCGTCGAGGATTGCTTCGATCACCGGCACGCGTTTGCGACCGCCCTCGACTTTGACGGCCTTGGCACCTGCCCTCACCAAGCGGGCCGCGTTGCGGACGGCGTCCGCGGTTCCGGTGTGGTAGCTCATCCAAGGCAGGTCTGCGACGACCATCGGCCTCGGCTTGGCTCTCGCCACCGCCGCCGTGTGATGGACCATGTCGTCGACTGTCACGTGGAGGGTGTCGTCGTAGCCGAGCACGACCATTGCCAGCGAATCCCCCACCAATATGAGGTCCACGGCTGCTTCGTCGGCGACGCGGGCCCCGGGGGCGTCGTACGCGGTGACCATCACGATAGGGTGACCGCTCCCCTTGCGCCCCCGGATCTTCGGTGCACTTGGATCGTGAGGATCAGGACTGGAGGCGCTCTCGAGCCTCGGCTCCGGCGACCTGGCGGCCACCGGGTAGAGACGCGACATTTGAGCTTCGGCTTCGTGAGAACCTTGACTGCCCAAAGCAGACCCTCCTCCAGGTTTGTCTGTCCAGCGCCTTGACGGGCTGCCGGCAGAGTTTGTACCCCTAGTCTAAGCGCGACGGGTGACCGGCTGCGAGTGGCTACGAGCTAGGGCACACGCGAATGCTGGCTTCGCGACGCTGGT
>JAJZDJ010000209.1 GCA_021828685.1 Actinomycetes bacterium
GGCCACCAGGTGGAGTTCCTGCGGTCCCGCTCAGACGACGAGGCGGCCCGGGTGCTGGCCGCCATGGCACCCGACGACGCAGTTGACCTATTGGAGGAGCTCGACCAGCAGCGGCGCCTTCCCATCCTGCAGCGTCTGCCGGCAGGCCACCAGCGCAAACTTCGCTCCCTGCTCAGCTACAACTCCGAGACGGCAGGGGGGCTGATGAACCCGGACTTCATCGCAGTAGACGCGATCTGCTCCGTCGAGCATGCTTTAACCGCGGTGAAGACCGCTTCGCTCGCCCCCGAGGCATCGGGAGTGGTCCTTGTAGTCGACGAGGCCGGCCACCTGGTGGGCACTGTGCTGGTCGTCGAGTTACTACGCGCCGATCCGACGGCCGCTGTTGGCACAGTGGCGCGTCTAGACCCGGTCGCGTTGACACCTGACGCCGACGTACATGAGGTGTCGCGGGCCATGAGCGACTACAACCTTTCGGTACTGCCAATCGTTGACAGCCAGCGCACGGTGCTGGGCATGATCAGCGTCGACGACGTGCTCGAGCTGCTCCTGCCCGAGGGCTGGCGTCGCCAGTACGGCATGTCCTCCAGCGCCGGCTAGACGCGGCGGTCCCGGCCAAGATCGGGTACGTGTCACCGGAATTTCACCTGCCGGCCATCCGGGCGTAATGCTCGAGGGCGGTATACTTCGCATCGCGGTCGCGCCCCGTTCGCCGAGGCGCCCTGCTGCTACATCCCCGGTGCGGGCGCTCGCCTTCGACAGCGCTGCCGGGAGCGATAACAACCGGAACAACAAAGGAGTATTGCTGAACGCCGACAGAGGGTCACCTCACCAAACCGCGGCGCCCCCAGCCACCCCGCGTCAGGCCGGCTGAGCCGACCCTCCCGGGACACACGGTGGGCGCCTGAACCACAAGCTCAGACAGTCACCACGTCCCCGGGAGGTCCCAACCGGCATGGCCGACAACACCATCGAAGCATCCACCACCCCGAGCGCGGTCCTAGACGAAGCGCATCTGGGCGACATTCACGGCGCGTTAGGCACCATCCGACAAAGCGATCACGGAGCCCGACGCACATGGCGGGCCCGGCTGCTCACCTTGGCAGCCATCGTCGGGCCTGGCATCATCGTCATGGTCGGCGACAACGACGCCGGCGGGGTGGCCACATACTCCCAGGCCGGGCAGAACTACGGCAACAGCCTGCTTTGGACCCTGATCCTGCTCATTCCGGTGCTGGTCGTCAACCAAGAGATGGTGGTACGACTCGGCGCTGTGACCGGCGTCGGCCACGCTCGGCTGATCAAGGAGCGCTTCGGCCGCTTCTGGGGCTGGTTCTCCGTCGGCGACCTGTTCCTGCTCGACTTCCTGACCATCGTCACCGAGTTCATAGGTGTCGACCTCGCCTTCTCCTACTTCGGCATCAGCAGGTACATCTCGGTGCCGGTAGCAGCTTTCGGCCTGGTGGCCATGACCGCCACGGGGAGTTTCCGCCGCTGGGAGCGGTTCATGCTGGTATTCGTGGCCGCAAACTTCCTGGTGATACCCCTCGCCATCCTCGCGCACCCCCACGCCGGGCCGGTCCTGCACGATCTCGCAGTGCCCGGCATCGCCGGCGGCGTCAACTCCACGTCGGTGCTGCTGATCATCGCCATCGTGGGCACCACCGTCGCACCGTGGCAGCTGTTCTTCCAGCAGTCGAACATCATCGACAAGCGCATCACTCCCCGTTGGATCAACTACGAACGAGCCGACACCGTCCTCGGCTCCTTCGTGACCGTCATCGGCGCAGGGGCAATGATCGTCACCTGCGCGTTCGCTTTCGCCCACAGCCATTTCTTCGGCAACTTCACCGACGCCGGCGGCGTCGCCGCGGCCCTCTCCCACCAGCTCGGCTACACCGCCGGGGCGCTGTACGCCGTCGTGTTGGTCAACGCCTCGATCATCGGCGCTGCGGCGGTCACTCTCGGCACGTCCTACGCGTTCGGGGACATGTTCGGCGCCCGCCACTCGCTGCACCGCAACTTCCGGGAAGCGCCAGGCTTCTACGCCAGCTTCGCCGGCCTGGTCGCTCTTGCAGCCGGGATCGTGCTCATTCCGGGCGCCCCCCTCGGGCTCATCACCACCTCAGTCCAGGCCCTGGCCGGCGTGCTCCTGCCCTCGGCGGCTGTGTTCCTGCTCCTGCTGTGCAACGACAAAGAGGTCCTCGGACCGTGGGTCAACCGGCCTTGGCTGAACGTCATCGCCGCGTTCATCATCGGCGTGCTGATCATCTTGTCACTCGTCCTGGTCGTCACGACCATGTTCCCGGCCGTCAACGTCACCATCCTCACAGTGGCTCTCTTCGGGGTGCTCCTCGCCACGCTCACAGCCGGAGCGTTCGTCTACGCGCTCAGCGGTCACCGGCGTTCCGGGAGCGCCGCTGCCGGAACCGCCAACCGCGACACCTGGCGGATGCCGCCCCTCGCTCTCCTAGGCCGACCCGCGTGGTCACGGGGGCGCACCGCCGCGATGTGGTCGCTGCGAGGCTACCTCTTCGTCGCCGTCATACTCCTGCTCGTCAAAGCCATCCAGCTCGGTACCGGCCACTGAGCGTCGGCCGGGGGTTCAGCTTCGAAGCTGACGGGTCGCAGCGCGGGTCTCGCGGATCAGGGTAGTCATCCCGACACCTACGACACAGAACATGACCAGCACGACCGCGATACCAAGATGGGCGAGGTTGTGCACGTGAAGCCCAGTGACGACGCTGAACCCGGCGGCTCCCGGGAAGGCGAGCCCGAAAGCTCCCCCGGCCACGAATGCCACGCCGCCCCAAGTGAGCGTGTTGCCGGCGGTTTTCAGGGCCACACGGCGGATTGCGTCAGCTGACAGGCCCCGCCTGGCGGCGATCATGCCGAACAGCCCGCCAGCGAGGATTTGCATTGCCATGGTCCCGAGCCCGAAGAAGGCACCGGGAACCCATCCCCACGCTGCGGAATGCTCCGCGGGGGCTAAGACCGTGTAGATGATGATGGCGAAAGCGCCGAAACCCCAGCCGGCGACGAATCCGTGCACCGCCGGCATCCACGGGCGCGGGTCGTTGAGCACACCGTCGCCGTGCTCGTCGTCTAAGGGGTGACCTTTGAGCCCCGGCAGGTGAAGGTGGAACGCCGTCCGGCGTCGGACGATAACCAAGCCGGCAGCCACCATCAAGGCTCCCACGGCCAGGTAGACGACGTAGTCGACCGAGGCGAAGGTGAACACCCGGGACAGGCCCAGGTAGGCGAGTTCGCTGGCGAGCGCCCGCTGGATGGTGAACGCCAGTGAGAAGATCAGCCCGGTACGAAAACCCCGCTTCGTCGAATACCCGCCGATGGCATAGCTGAACGTGATCGGCCATGTGTGTTCGTCCGGGGTGATTCCGTGCACCATTCCAAGGGCGAATGCTGTGACGACGATCGCCAGGCCGGCCACGTGGGTCGGGTTCCACAGATTGAGCGCTGCCACAAGGTGCATCAGAGGGCTCCGGACGCAATCCGACCCTTGTTCGCGCCAAGCGTCGGCCGCACCCGCGGCGACTCCCCACCGCCAGGTCCAGCCGGGCCGGAACCGTCGGCTCGCGTGTCGGTCATCGACCGACACGGACCACACGTTCCGGTGAGGACCAGCCGGTGATCGGAGACGGTGAAACCGCAGCGATCCCGCACGTCCTGGACGAGCGCGTCGACTAAGGCGCATGGCAGTGGCTCTACAGCGCCGCAGCAGTCGCAGAGCAGGTGCTCATGGTGTTCGCCTGCCACCTCGTAGTGGGCTCGCCGGTCGCCCAACACCACCTTGTGCACAAGACCTTCGTCTTCGAGGCGGTTGACGGCCCGAAAGATCGACGAGGGGTCAGCCTCGAAGCCTTGGTCGGCCAATGCGGCTTGGAGATCTTCGACAGTCCAGCAGTGCTGATCTCCTTCATTCATTAGATCCGTGAGCCGATCAGGGATCACCGCTCGTCTACCCATGCGAGGAACGTTACCGCATTCTGCTAGTGAGTTGCGCAAATCGCTTGCGTAATTGTGGACGGTATCGTAGGCGCGTCCATTGCGAAGGGACCTTATTGCAAAGCAGGAAGGCTTCCGCGGGTTAGCTGAGATGAGCGAGGCTGATCGCAGGGATCGCAGACCATCGCAGACCCGGTCGAAAGCTCACAATTACCTACAAAAGGAGCCGCATCATGGCCGACCATGCCATCTACAACTACGTCCCGCACCACCGTACGAGGAACAAGCTGGACGGCAACGTCGATAAGCCAGTCACGGTCGCAGGGCAGTTACCGACTGATAACGCCATGGCCCGCTTCAACGCGTGGATAGCGGTCAAGGTGACCAATGGCGTCGGGACCATGTGGTGCGCATACGCCTTCGCCATCATCGCCTTGGTCAGCCTGCCCGAGGCCATCAGCTCCCACAGCGCGGTAACACTTGTATCCTGGGTGTCACAAACCTTCCTCCAGTTGGTACTCCTATCGGTCATCATCGTCGGCCAGAACGTGCTTGCGGCAGCAGCGGACAAGCGTTCGGAAGCGACCTACAACGATGCCGACGCAGTTCTCCACGAGGCGGTCAAGATCCAAGAGCACCTCCTCGCCCAGGACAAGATTCTCGCACAACTCATTGCCGGACACGCTGAGGGGGCATAGACCGCATCCACGATTGATGAGATCCTGCTCGCGGAGCACGAGACGACGGTTCTATCAACTCTGCACAGTCTTTAGCTTCGCAGGCCCCTTAGACTCCTCGTCAGGCCTCGGATCAGCGAGTCCCGGGGCTCGCCCAGCGGGTTCTTAGTGCTCTACACAAGAGGTTCTCATCGTGGCAGTCCGGATGCGATCGAAGAGGTGGTTAGTCGCCGCCTGTGTGGTGGTTGTCGCAGCCGTCGTCGGGGCTTTTGTCTATCGAAGCGGCTCTTCCCCGTCTGGGGCTCACGGTGCCAGGACCCGGCAGGCCTCGGCGGGCCTGGTATCGAGAAGGATCTCCCGCACTGGCGTGCTCGCAACGACCAGGCGCGGCAGAGCTGGACGTCGCAAGCCCCTACCTTT
This sequence comes from Actinomycetes bacterium, assembly GCA_021828685.1. GTDB lineage: Bacteria > Actinomycetota > Acidimicrobiia > Acidimicrobiales > Palsa-688 > JAJZAM01. The sequence continues at coordinate 5,064 of JAJZDJ010000209.1, forward strand.
CCACTTGAGCTCCGACACTCCGACCGCGTCCCAGCTTCTCGCCGGGGCGCCCCCCGCGCCGCCTGGATGGACGTCCGCCGTCCACACGGTCGACCTCGGCGGGATGCAGCGGCCGTACCTGACGGTCGAGCCGAGCCACCTGAGTGCTCCAGTCCCGGTCGTCGTTCTTATGCACGGCCGTTTCATGACGGCTGATCAGATTCTGGGTTACACACGTCTTGCGTCGTCCGTGGGA
>JAJZDJ010000210.1 GCA_021828685.1 Actinomycetes bacterium
GACCGGCCGTGTTCGCAGACCGGGACGCTACGGGGGATATTATAGTTAGACCAATGACTCGTGAGTTGCGTTTGTACGAAGAGCAGCGCCGTCCAGCGACTGCGAATGTCGTGTACCGCAATAGGACCGACCCGCCGGACGCAATACTACGCGAAGTGTGCGAGCGAAGCGGCGACCGACCTTTCTCCGACCTCGACGCGCTGATCAGCCGGGAGGAACTAGACGCACTTTGCGAAGGATACAGACTAGTGGCGGGGTACTCGGCGAGCTCCCTCGGTGCTTAACGGCAGGAACTTGACCCCGGGCGAAGAAGTGACAGTGTGAGTGTTACAAGCCCCGGCTTGGCTCCCTGCAGCGTCATCCACGATCCGCTTGCCTTGGCGATACATCCTGATCCAGTCGACACCACCCAGTCGGGGCTGTAACGCACCCTGATTTCGACGGTGCCGTTGCCGGTGACGTCAAGGCTCATTTTGTCTGTAGAAGTGCCGGCAAGGTGTGCCGGCCCTCCGACGATTCCCGTTGCTCCCGTCACCTTGTAGAGGGTCCACTGCGGCGTAGACCAGGCAACAGTCAGTCCTCGCACCTTTCCCGACGAGACGAGCTTCGCTTCGGCCGTGCCGGCGAAGTCGAGGGGGGCGTGGGGCACCGCAACGAAGCTCACGCCGTTGTCGAGCAGCCAGGACCGGTACGAGGTTGGAGTGAGGAGGGCCTGATTGTAGAAAATCGGGTTGTATGCGGTGTCGAGTTGACGTTCCCATCCGCGCGCGAGCGGCATCGTCGGGGCCACGTATGCCGCCTCCCAGTGGTACTCGGTGGGGACGACCTCGACACGGCTGGCAGGGGCATTGCGGTTCAGCGAGGCAAGTTCGGCGTCGAGGGGGAGGTAGAAGGCGTGATGCGTCGAGGCGAGTGCGGGCGCGACCGTGATCGCGCCGACGGCCGGGAGCCATTCGGATAGGGCCAGCGGGATTGCAGCTACCACACCGAGCAGCCGGCGGCTCAACCGGAGGGAACCCGAAGCCAAGGCGACTGCGAGCGGAAGGGCTGCCACGTCTTCGATGCGCCCTACGTTTCCTCCGAGCGCGCTGGGGATTGCGACCGACGCACAGGCGACGATCGCCCACATCGCCGCTCCTGCGGTCACGGCCGGGTAGCGGCGTCCGGCGAGCAAGGCGATTACCAACGCCACTACGGTTTCCCAGGCCCAGTCGACGACCGGATAGGGCATCGGGCCATCACCGGGGAAGAGGACGACCCCGGCGATCACCGGAAATATCGCTACGACGATCGCCGATGCACCGAGCACCAAACGCCCCCGGCCAGGATACACCCCTCCGATCCACGGTCCGACCAACCACGCCGCAACACAGAGTGCAAGAAACGCTCCGCTAAGCGGGCTCGAGAGAGTGCACGCCGCAGCGAGCACCAACGTCATCAATCGATACTTCGCGGCTAGCGCTGGCAGCGCCCAAAGGGCAGCCAAAGCGAAAGCCTCACCGGTAAGGAACGGGTATTGGCCGATAGCCGACTGGACCAACGTGCCGAGAGCGAATATGTAAGACGCCGGAGCGCCGCCGCGTCCGAGATGGGTCCGCGCCAGGCAGTCGAAGAACACAGCAGCTGCGGCGGCAGACGCAACTGCCAGGAGCCCGATTCCGATCGCCGAAGCGAGCGGAGGGTAGATCACGCTGTAGCCGAGAGTCCAATGCCCGCCGTACCATGCGAAGTCCCAAAGCTGGAAGCCGTGGCTTCGGTAGGCGTTGACTCGGTACACCGAGGCTGCGGTGTCCACCCCGTGCCAGCCGGCCAACTCGCCGAGCGTCACGGCTACTGCAGCTACGAGCCCAGCGCGCACTCCACGTTTCAGGAGCAAGACAGTCGGTTGGAGGTCTTTTCGAAGAGGATCGCGTCTACCGGGGCGTAGGGCTGCGGGTGAAGGTTCTCCGTGTAGGTGCGTAGCTCGGACAGCGCCGGGTCTGCCCGGACGAATGCGTTCACAGCCTTCAACTGGTGCGCAACTGCAGACGACCAGGCGGAGCCGGCTGCGCCGAGCTTTCTTGCCGGGTTCACAAGCAGGACAGTAGCGCCGACCGGGAGGGCGTCGAGGGTCGGGCCGAGAGCCTCGCATGGCTGAGCGGCATCGAGTCGCGCGACGATGTGGCGCCAGTCAATCACCGACGGATCGGCTACGGGCCCCATCGGATTGAGGTAGACGAGACCTTTCGGGAGGTAGAAGTGGGCGACGGGGACCTGCTCGGTCTGCGTGGATATCACGACGTCGCCGGCAGTCAACTCGCTGGAGGCGGCCCGGGCGATCGCAGCCATGTTGTCCTTGGCGTACGCGTTGTTCGGGTTCGGCAGGAGAGTGCCGATGACCGACCACACTGCGAGTGATCCGCAGGCTGCCCATAGAACCGCCTTGCCCTTGGCCGAGGAGTGAAGCGCTCCGGCTGCGGCCAGCAGATAAGGGGCGACTATCACGGCGAGGTAGCGGATCGTCCACGAAGGCTTCCATTCGGAGGCGACGAAGCCGCCGACTGTGGCGGTGAGCGCCACCAACGCGAGAAGCCTTGACTGGACCTGGCCGGCTTTGCCCAGAGTCCGCCAGCACCACCAGGAGCCGAACACGAGAAGCGGGGCTATGAGGATCCCGGCCGTCCCTCCGATAGCCGTCGACGGGTCTGCGAAGAAATCTCCGATGCCCGGGGGGACCGCCCACGGGTCGCCGGTATTGGCCAGCTGGTAGAGAAACGACGGTACCCACGGTGCCAGGACGATCCCGACGGCGACGCCGCAACCGAGAGTCCAACGCCCGAGCTGACGGTCCCCTCTCCGCCAGGCGAGGAAGAGGATGATCCCTGCGGTGGCGGCAGCCAGGTAAAGACCCCAGTAATGCGTGTAGATCAGGGCAGCGAAACTGGCGGACGCGCCGACGGCGTCTTTGAAGTGCCGGTCCCTGACGCCTCGCCAAGCGAAGGTGCAGGCGAAGATCGATATCACGATGACCAGCGTGTACATGCGGGTCTCGGTCGAATACCAGTTGAGGTAGGGGTTGGTCGCCATCAGGGCTGCCGCCGCTATCCCAGCGCGCCGGCCGTAGAGCTCCCGCCCGGCCCAATACCCGGCCGGGACCGCCACAAGCGATATGAGCAGCGACAATGCGTGCGTGGCCGCCGGGGAAGTGCCGAAAGCGCCTATCCAGAAGTGCAAGAGGACGTACCACAGCGGCGGAGCCCCATCGTGGCGAAGTAACCCCGGGATCTGGGACAGCGGATGCGACGAGATCCCTATGCTGTTTGCCTCGTCGATCCAGTAGGCCCTTCCCAGGTTGGGAACTCGGAGCATGAACGCCAAAAGAGTCAGTCCTGCGACGACCGTCCGGTCTCTGACGATCCACTGGGGCAGCCAGGCGCGCCGCGTATCGAGCTGTGAGCCCGCCTCGGAGATCGTGGGGACGGTCGTAGCGGAGATCCTCCCCGGCCGGTCGAGCACTCAATCAGGCTAGTGGTCCCATCTTCGCCTTGTCGGTCACGCGTTCAGCGGCTACGCAGTGGCGGAGCTCCCGAGTTCCGCGCTGCTGATCTCTCGCATCTCCACCTTGCGCACCTTGCCGGTCACAGTCATCGGAAAGGACTGGCAGATCCGGACAAATTTGGGGATTTTCTGGTGAGCGATCCGACCCCGACAGAAGTCAGCTAGGCCCTCGGCGTCGATGCTCGGCGCACCGGGTCTCATCTGGACCCACGCGACCAGCTCTTCCCCGTATTTCTGGTCGGGGACTCCGATGACGGCGACGTCGGCGATGTCGGGGTGGGTGTAGAGGAACTCCTCTATTTCGCGAGGGTATATGTTCTCCCCGCCTCTGATAACCATGTCCTTGATTCGTCCGACGATGTTGACGTATCCGTCGTCTTTCATCACCGCAAGGTCGCCGGTGTGCATCCACCCTGCGGCGTCGATCGCTTCTGCGGTCTTGTCGGGCTGCTCCCAGTATCCGAGCATCACGGAGTACCCACGGGTACAGAACTCGCCGGTAGCCCCTCTGTCGACGCTGAGTCCGCTGACAGGGTCGACCACCTTGATCTCTATGTGTGGCATCGCCCGCCCTACCGTGGCGGTGCGGTGCTCTAGGTCGTCGTCGGAGCGGGTCTGGGTGGACACGGGCGAAGTCTCAGTCATCCCGTAGGCGATCCCAACCTCGTGCATGTGCATCTCGGTCTGGACGCGTTTCATCACCTCGACCGGGCAAGGAGATCCGGCCATCAGCCCGGTGCGAAGCGATGACAGGTCGTAGTTGGAGAATCCCTCTACTCCGAGCTCGGCTATGAACATCGTCGGTACCCCGTAAAGCGACGTCGCGCGTTCCTTCTCCACGGCGGCGAGAGTCGCGGCCGGATCGAACAGCGGAGCCGGGATCACGATCGCCGAGCCGTGCGTCGTCGCCCCCAGGTTGCCCATGACCATCCCGAAGCAGTGGTAGAACGGCACGGGAAGGCAGACCCGGTCGGCCTCGCCGTAGCCGAGTAGGTCGCCTACGAAGAACCCGTTGTTCAAGATGTTGTGATGCGTGAGGGTCGCACCTTTGGGAAAGCCGGTGGTGCCGGAGGTGTACTGGATGTTGATCGGGTCATCGAAGGAGAGTCGTGCGTGTGCTGCGGCAAGATCGTCGACGCTCACCGACGCGGGCATCGCTTCGAAGCGGTCCCAGCTCGGGTCGCCGATGTAGACGACTTCCTCGAGGGCGGGAAGCGACGGCCGTACTTGTTCGGTCATGGCGCGGTAGTCGCTGGTTTTTACCGAGGTAGCGGAGAACAGAAGCTTTGTTCCCGACTGGCGAAGCACGAACTCCAACTCCGACGTCCTGTAGGCGGGATTTATGTTGACGAGGATGGCACCTACGAGGGCGGTCCCGTACTGGAGCGCCACCCACTCTGCGCAGTTGGGCGACCACACGCCGACCCTGTCACCTTTCTCAATACCCGCGGCGAGGAGCGAACGGGCGATCTTGCTGGCCCAGTCGACAAGCTCGTTGTAGTCCCAGCGCCGTCCCGTGGCGCACTCCACCAACGCCTCGGAGGTCCCGACACGGCCGGCGGTGTTCATAAGGTTCGCGCCGATCGTCTCGCCTAGCAGGGCAATGTCTGACGTGCCGTGTGCGTAAGACAGTTTGGACATTGACCCTCCCGTTGTGTCGATGGCCCTGGGCGTTGTCGGGATGCTAGTTGAGTCGTGTCGCGATGCCACCGTGGCGGGGCGTGGCTTCCGCCTGGGCGGCGGGG
>JAJZDJ010000211.1 GCA_021828685.1 Actinomycetes bacterium
GACGATCACCTCCAAGGCAGCAAGATCCCAAAGCGACGCAACAGGGTCGATCCCGATGTCGAGCACTCCCTCGGCGACGAGCATGTGCGACCAGAAGTCGCCGAAACTCCTGTCGGCATAGCAGCGCTGCGCGAGCGCCACGTAGCCGTGCGGACCGCCCCAGCCATCCCAGGATGAAAGGGCCGAGCCCGAGAGGTGAGCGTCGGCGAGGTTCGCAACCGACGACACGTGTATCGCCGAGGGAGCACCGCCGGCCGTATCGGTGACGAACGCCCCGAACCCGCGCGCAGCCCACCATCGACGTCCGAGCCCCGGCGCCGAGACGACACCGACCGATACTGCTCCCTCCACTTCTAATGCGATGAGCGTCGCCCACACCGCGATCCTGCGGACGAAGTTCTTCGTTCCGTCGATCGGGTCGACGATCCAGCGTCGCGGCCCGCTTCCGGTGTCGCCGTATTCCTCGCCCACGACACGGTCACCTGGGCTGTCGACTGCGAGAATGGATCGCAGCTCGGCCTCGACCGCCCGGTCGGCTTCGCTCACAGGAGTCCGGTCGGCTTTCGTCTCGACGATCAGGTCGGCCGAGCGAAACGCGCGCAGGGTGATCTCGTCGGCTGCGTCGGCCATACGCAGAGCAAGGCCCAGGTCGGAATGCGCGGACTCCGGCGTTCGCTGGCTCACGCTAGGGCCACCAGTTCGATCAGATCATCGCTCCAGCGATCCTCCACTCCTTCGGGCATCGTTATGACCCTTCCCGGTGCAAGCTCCGAGACAAACGCAGCGTCGTGGCTCACGACGATCATCGCGCCTGGCCACGCCGACAGCGCCGAGCCGATAGCGTCACGCGACGGCGGATCGAGGTTGTTGGTCGGTTCGTCGAGGAGCAGCAGGTTGTGGCGGCCGGCTACGAGCTGCGCTAGAGCCAGCTTCGTCTTCTCCCCTCCTGACAGCGTCCCTGCATCTTGAAAGGCGACGTCTCCAACCAGACCGAACATACCGAGGAGGGCCCGCAGCTCGGGCTCCGGTGCGTCGGACGCCTCCCGCATGTGGGCGAGGACTCCTTTGCCTGCGCGGATGCCTTCGTGTTCCTGCGCGTAATAGCCCGCGACCACCCCGAGGCCGAGACGCCACGAGCCGTTCTTCGGGTCGCTGCGACCGGCGAGGATCCGCAGGAGGCTGGTTTTCCCCGCCCCGTTCAACCCCATCACGAGGACCCGCTCGCCTCGTTCGAGGGCGAATGTGACGTCGTCGAAGATCATCGGACCACCGTAGGACTGGCCCAGACCTTCTGCTTCCAAGACCACCCTCCCAGCTCGTGGAGGATCAGGAAAACGGACCTTGTACTTGCGTTCGCCCCGGCCGACGCCGGTCACGGCCCCCGACGCGAGGCGCTCCGCGCGCCGATCCAACGAACGGGCGACGCGCGCCCGCTTCGCCGTCTGGTGCCTCATCGAGTCCGCCAGGTCGGATAGCCGTTTGATCTCGCTGTGCTGGCGGTCGGCAAGACGGCGTCGGCGTTCCTCGTCCGCTGCACGCGATTTGCGGTACTGCGAGTAGGTCCCTTTGTATTCGACCATCTCTCCGTCGTCGAGATGCAGAACACGGGTGATCGCCTCGTCGAGCAGGTCGAGGTCGTGGCTGACGACTAGCAGCGCCCCCCTGAAGTCGCGAAGGAAGCCCATCAGCCAGGTCTTTGCGTCTCCGTCGAGGTGGTTCGTGGGCTCGTCGAGCATGAGCACGTCTGTTCCGCCGAAGAGGATGCGGGCGAGCTCGACTCGACGGCGCTCGCCGCCGGAGAGCACGCCCAGCGGTCCGTCGAGGCGGTCCGAATCAAGCCCGAGCCCGGCTACGAGCTGGCGGACCTCCGACTCGGCCGCATAGCCGTCGAGGCCGGCGAATCTTTCCTCGGCCTTGGAGAAACAGCCGATGTTGGTGTCGCTCGGCTCGGCCTCCATGGCCCGTCGGGCGCCCTCCATGCGCCTGGCCGCCTCGTCTAGCCCTCTGCCCGACAGAACGTGCTCCATCGCGGTCAGGTCGGTCAGCTGACGCAGCGCCCTCGGGTCCTGGGTGAGAAACCCGAGCCTGCCTCGTATCGTCGAACGTCCACCGGCGGGGGGCGCGTCACCGGCGAGGACCCTGAGCAAGCTGGTCTTGCCGGCGCCGTTTCGCCCGACGAGTCCGACCTTGTCGCCGGCGCGCACCTGGAAGGATGCTCCCGACAGTGTCGCACGTCCTCCTACCTCGACCGTCAGGTCTTTTACCTCCAACACTCCGACCATGATGGCCTAAGCCGGGGCCCGTCCGGTAGCGCCAGGGTCGAAACGGATCGGCGTGGCTCAGCTCGAACCCGCCCCCTATCCTGCGGGGGTTCCGTGCGCCCGCGCCGTATGCGCCTCCGCCTCGGCCATACGCGCCACCTCGCGCACCGGTAGCCCTAGCTTCCCTGCGACTAGCGCCGTGTCCTCGTATTCTGCCTTCATGCGGTGCGGACCCACCTTGACCCGCACAGCGAAACCTCGAACTTCGACTGTGACAAACGTCCTGGCGGACGGCCAGCGTTGCCAGATCGACGCACGCACTCCGAGCGTGCCCGTCTCACGCACAAGGGCTTCTCTCAAGGCGTCGACGTTGGATGGATCGCACAACGCGGTCACAACGTGGGCGGGGCGTCCCTTCTTGCCGACGACTGATGTCGTCCAGGCATCCAGAGCGCCTTGATCTAGAAGGGTTGTCGCTGTCGCAGCTAGGACTTCGCCTGTCACATCGTCGACAGTGGCCTCCAACACGATCAAGGGCTGCGATCCTTGAAGGCCCGAGTCCCCGGCAACCACCATCTTCCCGACGATCACCTGCGCGGCGTTCGGAAGGCCGTCGATGTCCTTGCTGCCGGCCCCGAAGCCGGTCGAGCTGACAGCCATCTCGGGCATCGGCCCCCACCTTGTGCAAAGGCTGGTGAGCAACGCCGCTCCGGTCGGCGTCGTCAACTCCATCGGTACTGCTGTCCCGTACATGGGCGCTCTGGCATCGGCGAAAAGCTCCACCACTGCCGGAGCCGGAACGGGCAGAAGACCGTGGGCCGAGGAAACCATGCCGGACCCTTGGGCGACAGGCCCGGCGCATATCTCGTCGACGCCGAGAACCTCCAGCGCGACGCAGGTTCCCACGATGTCGATGATCGCGTCGAGCGAACCAACCTCGTGGAAATGGACTTCCTCGGGCGCAACGCCGTGGATGCGAGCTTCCACCCGTCCGAGGCGCTCGAAGGCTGCGAGGGAACGCTCCCGCGCCCGGGGCGGGAGCGTCGCTTTCACCAGGATCGAAACGATCTGGCTATAGGTGCGCTCGACGGGATCGTCGTCGACGATCACCTCCAGGTGGGTGCAGGCCACACCGGCCCGTAGCACTTTTCTAGCGTCGATCCTCCAGCCCGGCAGCGGAAGTCCTTGGAGCACACGTTCGACCTCGCCGAGGTCTGCTCCGGCGTCTACGAGCGCGCCCAGCGCCATGTTGCCGGCGATTCCAGCAAAACAGTTCCACCACGCGACGGTCGTCGAGGAAGCGGGGGTGCCTGGGTCGGTGAGAACCATGTCGGCTGTCAATGCAACAGCCGCCAGATAGCAAACGCTGCCCCGAACCCGTTGTCGACTCCGACGACGGTTACGCCTGCCGCGCAGGATGAGAGCATGGCCAGCAGGGCTGTGACCCCTTCGAGGGACGAGCCGTAGCCGACGCTGGTCGGCACCGCAATGACCGGGCAGGCCACAAGGCCACCGACCACCGAGGAGAGCGCCCCCTCCATGCCTGCCACGACGACGACAGCCGGCGCCCTTTGAAGCTCGGGCACCCTGTCGAGGAGCCGGTGCAGGCCGGCGACGCCCAGGTCCGCCATGAGGCGCGTAGGGATGCCCATAGCCTGAAGGGTCGCGACGCACTCGTCTGCGACAGGCAGATCGGCTGTTCCGGCGGTCACCACTGGTACCGGGTCGAGGTCGGCCCGCGACGGCGCGCGACGCCACACCACGGTGCCACCATGGATCTCGGCACCAGTAAACCGGGCTGTTACCGCGTCGATCTGCTCGCTCGTTGCGCGACTTAGAAGGACCGGTCCGTCGCCGCTCGAGAGCAGCTCACCGACGATACCTACGCAGTGGTCCGGGCTCTTACCCGGCCCGTAGACCGCCTCGGGCGCGCCCTGTCGCAGTTCCCGGTGAGTATCGATGGTGGCGTAGCCCATCTCGGTGTAGGGCAGCGAGCGTAGGTGACGGACGACCTCGTCCGCGTCGATCTCGCCGCCTGTCAGGCGGTCCAGAAGCTTACGAATTGCGGCGACGTCCATATCCCCTATCCTGCCCGGCAATGACAGGCATTGTCTCCTCAGACTCAACAGTCGGGTTCCTCGGGCCAAGCGGGACGTTCACCGAGGAGGCGCTTCGGAGCGAGCCCGGGCTCGCGTCGGCACGCTTACTAGCGATGCCCTCCTTTTTTCACGTCTTTGAAGCGGTTTCGTCGGGCGAGGTGGATTACGGGTTCGTCGCCATCGAGAACTCCATCGAGGGGTCGGTGTCCATCACGACTGACCAGCTCGTGTTCGACCGCGACCTGATCATTGTCGGCGAGACCGTCCTGCCGGTGACTCAGAACCTGCTGGCACCTCCAGGTGTCTGCCTCGATGCGATAAGCCGGGTGGTCTCCTTCCCCCACGCGACGGCGCAGTGCAGGACGTGGCTCGCCGAACACCTTCCTGACATCGACGAGGTAGCAGCGACATCGACCGCCGAGGCAGTCCGACAGGTGGCGCTCGCCAGCTCAACCGGCGCCACTGCAGGGAAGCCGGACGTAGCCGAGAGGGTCTCCGCCGCTCGTGGAACGCAGAGCTTCGCCGCTGCCATCGGCACCGCGCTAGCCGGATCCATCTACGGCCTTGACGTACTCGCCAGGGGCATCGAGGACAACCCTGACAACATGACGCGCTTCGTGCTCGTCGCCCGCTCCGACACTCCCATCCCGGCGCCGAGCGGCCACGACAAGACAAGCGTCGTCTGCTTCCAGTCGTCGGATCATCCGGGGTCTCTGCACGGGATACTCGGCCAGTTCTCGGCTAGGGACCTGAACCTGGTCAAGCTCGAGTCGAGGCCGACAAAGCAGGGGCTCGGCGAATACTGCTTTCTGATCGACTTCGAGGGCCACGTCGGCGACGAGATCGTCGCCGACTGCCTTCGGGACTTGCACGCAAGTCTGCGCTCCCTCAAGTTTCTGGGCTCCTACCCTGCCGCGG
>JAJZDJ010000212.1 GCA_021828685.1 Actinomycetes bacterium
TGCCAGGTTCGGGGGATGGTGACCGGGCGCGCTTCCTGCCTTGGGTTCAGGTGGCCTGATCCCCGTCGCAAGCATGAGCTGGCCGAGAAAGCCGAGGCGAGCGGCCATGATCGATACCGCCTCTTCGAGTCGGGCCTCGAGGGGCAAAGTGCGGTCGATGGCATCGAGTTCGACGTCCAGCGGGGCGGGGTCGAAGGCGTGTTCGACTGCCGCTGTGATCAGGGACTTCTTGTCGGGAAAGGCTCTGAATATCGTGCCTTCGGCGATGCCTGCGGCCGAGGCGATCTGGCGGGTCGTGACAGCCGTGCCGTGTTCGATGAGAAGCGGTAGCACCGCGGCTATCAAGTCCGCCCGTCGCAGGTCCGTGGGAAGCGAGGAGGCTCGCTTTCGCGCTCCAGAGCAGTCAGAGTGATCGGTCGCCGAGATGGCCTGCTGAGAAGTCACCGCCACATTATAGCTGAGTGAGTATTCACTCATACCTTTTTGTTGTCGGCCTGTTCCCACCTTGCGGCGTCCCACAAAGACCAATGCCCGCCGCGAGCCGGATTGCTCCGACCCGCGACGGGCATGGCTGCATTCGGTAGGTTACCCCCGCTGCGCTAGCCCTTGTTGTAGAGAGTAGCGAGCACTGAGGCTTTCTCGGTGTAGACGTTGTTCAAAGTCCCCGAAGCCGAGAACTGCTGGACTTCGAACGACGAGAACACGTTGTGGTACTGGTTGAAGTTCTCGTTCCCGCTGACACCCTGGTAGTTGATGGCGGTTCCCGCGTTGAGTAGGGCCAGGCAGCTCGGGTAGGTGTAGCAGGATGTACCCGGCCCACCGGCCACCTTCGTCACTTCCTTGACGTACACGGAGGGGTTCGTGGACTTCGCTGCGTCCATCGCCAGGGCCGCTATCACGACAGCGTCGTACATTGCGGGCGCGGCTGGGAGCGACTTCGTCGTCTTCCATACGGCGTTATAGGCAGCCGTATAGGCGGTCTGGGCCTGGGCGTACGCCGGGGGTGCTCCCATGCCAGTCACCCACTTAGACGCGTATTGCAACCCGATAGCGTTCGCCATCTGCGTCGCCGCACCGGTATCGCCGGTGATGAACGGGATGTTCATGTCGTTCAGCTGGCGAACGTTGGCGAAGAACGTGCTCGCGCTCTGAGGGTCCATATGGAAGAACACGCATTGGGGGTGCGCGTTGAACAGGCTCGCCACCTCGGAGCTGTAGGAGCTCTGATCAGCAACTAGTGTCACTGACGCTGCTATTTTGCCACCTTGCGCCGTAAATGCCTTGGTGACCGGCTTGACCTCGGCCTGGGCATTTGACCCTGACGTATAGACGAGGCCGGCGCTCGTGCAGTGCTTGACGTGGTAGCCGTAATAAGCTTCGCCGGCGAGCAGCTCCGAGTCGGACGGGAAGACCCTGAACACGTAGGGGTAGTTCATGTAATCGAGCTGCGTGGTCCCGCCTTCCATGAAGTCCACCAGCGGGAGCGAGCCGAACTGACGAATGACTCCCTCGATCTCTAGAGATGACGGACCGAACATCACCTTCGGGTGATAGAGCAGGTCGGTTTTCAGTGCCGTCACCGCGTCGACGGGGTCGCCGGCGGTATCCTCCAGCTTCGCCGTGAACTTTCGTCCCCCGAGGACGCCGCCCCCGTTGTTCACTGCGTAGATTCCAGCCTGGACGCCGTGGTCGAACCACTTTCCTACGAAGGCCTCCTTACCGGTCATGGGCAGGATCTCACCTACATGGATAGGCGCTGTCGACGCCGCCGCTGTCGTCGACGAACTTCCAGAGCCCGACGATGCTGTCGTAGCCGACGACGAGGACTTCGTGCTCGATCCGCAGGCGGCTATCAAAGTGGAACCGGCGGCCAGCAAAGCGACAACCTTCATCGAACGCCTCCCGGTCGGCTTCGGTGCAAAATCGTCACCTCCTCCTGTCGAGGTCAAGTCTCGGAATGTTTTCATGTAACTGGTACTCCCCTTTCTATTGCTGCTGTGGTTGGTGTTGCGGTAGATCGGATCCGCCACCTTTGGCGAGGCTCAGATCGCCAGGGTGGGTCGCGCCGAGGAAGATCGCCCCGAGGTCGACTCCTTCGAGAGTGGAAGCGCTGCCGTCGAGATAGTTCGATCCTGCAACGAGGACGTACACCCAGTCCGCCTGGCGCAAAGCGCGCGCCACGTTCTGCTCGACGACCAAGATGGAAGTCCCGAGGTCGGCGATCCGACGTATCTGGGCCCACACGACGTCGACGTTTGCGGGCGACAATCCGGCGGTCGGCTCGTCGAGAAGAATGATCTTCGGATCGGACATCAAGGCTCTTGCCATCCCGAGCATGTTGCGCTGACCACCGCTTAGCTGGCCCGCCTTCTTGTTTCGCGCGAGAGCAAGATCGGGGAATATGTCGAATACCTCGCTTCGTCGCGACGCGTCACGACTCTTCGCCTTGGTCGTTTGCGCCAGGCCACCGAGCGACAAGTTCTCCTGAACGGTCATCGTGGCGAACACGTTCTCGACTTGGGGCACATAGCCCATGCCCGCCCAGGCGAGTGCATGGGTGGGAAGGTCGCTCACCGGCTCCCCATCGAGGTGTATTGCGCCGCCGAAACGGTTCACCAGGCCGAAAGTCGCTTTGAGTGCAGTGGATTTCCCGGCGCCGTTGGGTCCTACGATTGTGACGACTTGGCTGAGGCCGACGTTGAAGCTGATGTCGTTGACGATCGGTATCTTTCCGTAGCCGGCGGTAAGTCCCGCTACCGACAGAACGTCAGTCACGCCTCGCCTCCCGTCAGATAGGCGGTGACGACTGCTTGGTTCGCTCGAAGCTGCGCCATAGTCCCTGTCGCCAAGGTGGATCCGAGAGCCATCGCGATCACGTGGTCGCACATTCGCTCGACCACCTCGAGATTGTGCTCGACGACAAGGAATGTGACACCGAGGGTGTCGCGCATGGCGATGATGTGTTCGGTGACCTTGTCGACGAGCGCCGGGTTGATGCCGGCCATCGGTTCGTCGAGCAGCAGGAGCTTCGGTTCGGCCATGACTGCCCTTGCGAGCTCCAGCAGCCGTTTCTGCCCACCGCTGAGATTTCCGGCGTAGTCGTTGCGTTTGGCGTACAGCCCGAAATCGTCGAGCACTTCGAGTGATCTCTCGAGGTGTCGGCGTTCCTCTGCTTTGTAGGCTCCGCTGCGGAAGAAGACGTTGAAGAGCTTCTCGCCTGCCTGGTTGCGCGGGGAGGCCATGAGGTTCTCGAGGACGGTCATCGACTTGTATTCCCGGGAGATCTGAAAGGTGCGGATCAGACCCTTGGCGGCAAGCCGGTGAGGCGCGAATCCGGTGACGTCGTCACCGTCGAAGATGACATGGCCGCTACCCGGCCGGATCGCCCCAGAGATGAGGTTTACCGTCGTGGTCTTGCCCGCCCCGTTGGGACCGATGAGCCCGGTGATGGTGTTGCGGGAAATCTCGAAGCTGCAACCGTCGACTGCCGCGACACCCCCGAAGTGACGTACGAGAGTGTCAGCTTTGAGCAGGGTACCTGTCGGGGTAGGGGAGGAGTCGGCTGACACTGCGCTGCCGAGCGAGGCTTCCGACGTCGCGGAGTTGTAGGACGGAGAGGTTCGGCCGGTATCTGTATCAGGCATTGTCAGATCCGGAAGCCGACACGGCCAGCAGACCGGGCTTGGCGCGTGTGGCGCGTAGGGGGATCTCCATGAACTTCGCCTTGCGCTCCGGTATGACGCCCTGCTCGCGGAACCACAAAGTGAGGATCACGAGACCGCCGATCGCCATGTTGCGGATATCGGAGATCATGTTCGGGTGGCCGGGGATGTTCGGCAGGAACCGGGTCGCCTCGTTGAACAGGACTGCCACGAGGAACGATCCGACTACAGCGCCCCAGTTGTTGCCTCGTCCCCCGACGATGAGTGCCGCCCAGATCACGAATGTCTCACCCGTTGTCCATCCGGCAGGGGAAAGGGCAGTGACGTAAGCAATTGTGAGTGCTCCGCCGATGCCGACCATCATGCAGCCGATGACCATCGCCGTCATCCGGATCTTGAAGCTGTTCTTTCCATACGCCTCCGCGACGTCCACGTCCTCGCGGATGGCACGCATCGCCCTTCCGAGAGGTGACGAGTACAGCCTGTTCGCGAACAGCCAGCAACCGACCATCAACACAAAGCAGATGATCAAGAAGAACTCGCTGTAGGTGTTTGGGTTCGTGCTTATGTGTGAGCCAAACGGCTGGGACACGCCGACGAGGCCTGCTCCTCCGTCGAAGATCTTGTTGTCGTTGTTGATGATCCCGTAGACGATCGACCCCGACGCGAGAGTGACGATAGCGAGGTAGTCGCTGCGCAGGCGTCGAAGCGCGATAAGCCCGATGACGAAACCGAGAAGACCCGCAGCGACTGCGCCGATAACCAGAGCGACAGGCCACGGAAGGCTCCAACCGAAGATGTAGTAGATCTCCGTTCCCCGCTGGGCAGGTCCGAGCACGGCTACACCGGCGAAGTACCCGCCGATGGCCATGAAGGTGATGACGGTGAAGTCGAGGATCCCGGCGTAGCCGAACTGGATATTGAGCCCGAAGGCGAAGATGTTGTAGATGCAGAAGTAGACGGCGAGTGTTGCGACGTAACCCCAGAAGACTCCCATTGATAAGACTTCCTTTCTAAGCCTTGCCTACTGTGGCGATTACCCCTTGCGGCCTCACGAGAAGCACGAGCACGAGAACTGCAAATGCCAAATCGAGCTCGTACGCTGAGGAGATCCAGATGCCGGAAAGGTTCACGACCAGTCCTATCGCGATAGCCCCGATCATCGCCCCGTAGATCTGGCCGATCCCACCGACAATAACTGCGGCGAAGATGACGAACAGAAAGTTGTTGCCGGTGTAGGCCTGGAATGAAACGGTGTTGATTGCAAGGGTGATGCCACCGAGTCCGGCGAGGCACCCGCTCAGGAACCACGTCCACATGGTGATGCGGCCCGTGTTGATGCCACTGACCTTGGCCAACGGAGTGTTGTCGGACATAGCCCGCATGGACCGTCCCAGGGTGGTACGCGTGAGCAGCAGATGGACGCCAACCAGCACGACGATTGAGATTGCGATAATTGCCAACTGGTTGTGTGTGAAGCTGAGCGCCCCGATCTTGACTGGTGTTCCTTGGTGGATCGAGAACTTCGTGAACGACACGCCCCAGAAGAGTTGGATGACGTTCAACAGGATGAGCGAAAGCCCGAAGGTCACTATCAGCATGAAGAAACCGCTCG
>JAJZDJ010000213.1 GCA_021828685.1 Actinomycetes bacterium
TTGCATCATCGCGTCGTGGCGGTCGTGGCGGTCGTGGCGGTCGTGGCGGTCGTGGCGGTCGTGGCGGTCGTGGCCGTCGTGGCCGTCGTGGCCGCAATCGAACTGCCACTTCGCGTTTCGACCATGAGAGTGTCACAACCAAGCGGGCGTGGCACGCTCGACAATGAGACGGCTCCCGCCACGCGCGCTACGAGGTGACCTACCTCGCTGTGAGCAGGGGGCGGCCACCCGGAGAAAACCCACACCTGGCCTGTGTCGGCTTGTAGAACTGCTGCAGTGGCATAGTGGCAGTCCCAGCGACCGACGAGCACCGACACCGGCCCGGACCAACTGGTGATGAGCCGAACGAGGCCGGACGGCCCGACGACGGTGAGGATCTGCCGAGCTTCTGATCGATTGGATGCGCGTCGAGCAGGGGTGGACGCGAATAGGCCAATGCCGAGCGCCAATGTCACTGCCAAAGCCACTGCCACAGCCCCGATACGGCGGCTTGGGGGCACCATCTGAGGTCTCGTCTTCGAAGGCATTGAGCGCGGTTGCCCTGCAATTCGCTCCGCAGTAGCGCTGTTCAGTGCGGCCAGAGTTCTCGCTAGAGACCGGAGATCCGTATTGCTTCGCCGGAAGCGCCGGCGTTGCCGGCTTTTGAGCAGGCGGTTCAACTGGCGCGACGGCAGGTGTAGCGCGCCTGGTGTCTTCGAATAGAAGTCGCCGAGGTGCTCGGTGAGCATCGAGACGACTGCGTTACGGTCAGCCAACGCAAGGGTCGACCATTCAGACTGATCCCTTGCCCACCGGGCGCTTCCGAAACCACAAAGCACCGGGCGGCCATCGCCATCCAAGATCACGTGATCACCCGAAATGGCGGTGTGCGCGCAGCCGATGTCGTGCAGGTCGCTGACGGTGGTGCATAGTGCCGCGCCCCAGGCTGCGACTTCGTCGCAGCGCCCGGCCGGGGAGTCGGAGACAGCGCTGCCGCTGATCCGGTCGAGCGTGAGGCGGTCGTCGCTTGCCGACACCAACCGCACCACACCTGGATGTGCGACGGCCCGCAACGTCGCCGCCTCGCGCCGAAGGCGGTCCCGATCGTCGGGTGTCTCGGCGACCTTCTCCACCACCTCGGGATGGATTCGCAGCAACATAGTATGATAATACACGATAAGGCTATAGAACACAAGGTAGTGTAAGAAACATTATGCGCAGTGATAAAACTCCGCCGAGTGCGAGGTACGTGGCTGCCGTCGGTAGAGCGCTACCGTTGGTGTTCGCTAACTCGATTGGACTGATGGGGGTTTGGCATTGCTCGACGGAACCCACGGATGAAAGCCACAATCGCTCAGTTGACTTCCTCCACGGTCGAGGTCGGCCTCCAGCGCTTCTTGGTGCATGCGGGAGGTGTGCGCCTCGGCCGCGATCCAGAGGATGTCCACCAGGCAAGAATCGCAATCCGGCAACTTCGGGCTGACCTAGGGGCGATCGAGCCGTTCATCGAAGCAGCGGCCTACCGTCAAACCGCGGAATCACTTCGCTCCCTTGGGCGCCTACTGGGTGCTGTCCGGGATGCCGACGTGCTAGAGGTCCACCTCCGGGGCGCAGCGGAGACCTTGGAGGTAGACGACAGCCCTCAGTTGGACGAACTTGTGGAGCGGCTTCGCGACGAGCGAAACGAGGCCCACCGCCGGCTACTGGAGCATTTAGGCCAGGAATCCCACGCTTTGCTCATAGATCGGCTGTACCGGCTGAGCGAGGACCCGCCTTTGATTGACCCGTCGGCGAAGGCTGCGCCTTTGCTCATCCCCATCCTAGCCCGAAGTTGGCGAGAGCTATCTAAGGCGGTGAAGAAGCTCGGGGATCAGCCAGCCGATCGGCAACTACACCACGTCCGTATCCGGGTGAAACACTGCCGCTATGTCGCGGAAATGTCCGCAGTCGTCGTCGGGACCCGCGCGCGGCGCGTCGGTCGAGCAATCACGCCGCTGCAGGAAACTCTGGGTGAGTTGCAGGATGCTTCGATCGCTGAAAGATGGCTTCGTTCGTCGGCGCTCGACGCCAGCAGTCACCGAGCGATGGTCGCTGGGCAGTTAATCGGGGAAGAGAGAAGGCGAGCAGAGCGCCTCCGGCGCGACTGGAGGTCTGAGTGGAACGCGGTCAGAGCTAAAGGCGTCACAGGCTGGTTGGGTCGGGATTCGACCCTCCGATGAGCGTGCTGCTCGTTCGCCACGCCAGCGCGGACGACCGATCACCTTGGAACGGCGACGACCGCCTGCGGCCGTTGGACGAGAAAGGCTACCGACAAGCTGTGGCACTGATCGAGCACCTGGATGGGTACCCGGTTACCTCGGTCATGTCCAGCCCGGCCTTGCGGTGTGTCAGCACTGTCGGTCCGCTGGCAGCTGCTCGCGACTTGACGATCTGCGTCAGCGAGTCCCTGGCGGAGGCGAACGAGCAACGCGCACTGGACTTGATCCAATCGTTGGCAGAAACGGACTGTATCGTTTGCACGCATGGGGACAACATTCCGTTCATCTTGTGGCACCTCTCGTTCTTCGACGGTCTCGACCTCGGCCCCGAGCCCGAGTGGCGGAAGGCTTCTGCCTGGGTGCTTAAGACCGCCGCCGGGCGATTCGTCGAGACGAGATACTTGCCGCCGCCCTTGTAGCAGGCGTTGGACAGTCTGGGAATCTAAGGAGCACCACGCCGACCTACGAGATGTGCAAGCTAGTTCAGGTCCTCTGCCATATGCCGAGGAGCGGAGGTTGAGAGTCGCAGCTCGGTCAGGCGTTCTGTCCCCATTGCGGCTCCGCTCCCGGGGGCAGAGCGACATCGAAAGCATTCAGGGTGAACGACACGAGCGTGTAGTAGCCGCAGAGGGTCACGAGCTCCACCAGTTGGAGATCGCCGAGCCGGGCTCGGGCGTCGCTATGGGTGGATTCGGACAAGCGACCAGTTTCGACGACTTCGGAGGCGACCTTGTGGACAAGGTGTTGCATGTCGTCGCTGAACTCCGGCACCTCGCCGGCCCCAAGGCTTGAGATGACGGCTTCTGGTACGCCGTGGTGGCGGGCCATAGCGGAGTGGGCGAACCACTCGAACTCGGCTTTGAAGTGCGCGCCGACGGTGATGATGGCCAGCTCTATCAGCTTCCGGTCCAGAGCCATGTCATAGCGGAGGGCTGAGCCAAGCGCTGCCAGTCGCGTCCCGATTCGCGGTGCCTGCACCCATGCGTTGAAGGGGCCCAGCAGAGCGCCGTCGCCGTCGGCGATCTGGCTTCCCCGCGAGTCGACGAGCGAGTCATACAGCTCCTGCCCGTCGGCGTCGAGCTCGGAGCGGGTTCTTGGCGCTAGTCGATCCACGAGTAATAATCTACAGAGGCGAGGCGAACCGAGCTGCTGAGGGCATGACCGGCTGACCATTTCGGGGGTGCTTTCGGCGATGGTGTCTGTGCGTGTTTTGCAATGACGGGCTGACCGGGCCGGCCATGTTGGCGCTGCGTCGTGGACCTTCCCGGACGCCTGCTAGGGCCTTGGGAAGCCCGTGGGCCGGCACCGCGCAGCTTTCAATTTTACCTTGACATCACTAGAGGCGTCCCGTAGAATCGCTTCGCAGGAGGGGTGATACGTATTAGCACCAGAATTGCGAAAGAGTCCGGACGAACTGTCCGTCCTGCGACACAGAGCGATGTCGCAAGGGAGGCCGGCGTTTCACAAGCGCTCGCATCGTGCGTTCTTGCGGGGAAACCTGTCCGAGTCTCTCCCGAGACTGAACAACGGATCCACAAGGCTGCCGATCGGCTCGGCTATCGACCAAACCTAATCGCCAGAGGTCTTCGAGGTGCACCGACCGGTCTCCTAGGTGCGATCGTACGCGACCTCTCCGCCCCAGTAGCAAACGAAATCTGCCGTCACCTACTGCACAAAGCACCTGCTCACGGATTCGACGTCTTGCTAACCGACGCAGCGGACGACCCACGCACACTTTTGCGCCTTGCGGCGCTAATGAAGTCCCGACTATGCGACGGTGTCTTCCTGGTTGGGGAACTGCCGGGCCAGGACGCTATCTGGGACGACTATCTCGACATCGGTTTGCCAACGATCCTTTTGCTGCACAGCGGAGAAGGCCTTTTCCCATCCATAGCGACCGATGAGGAGGTCGCTGTGCGAGCGATGGCCGAACACCTCGTCGGACTTGGCCACCGTCGAATTGGATTCGTGGTCGCCAACTGGATGCATGGAGTTCACGCCCGCTTCCAAGCTTTTAGAAGAGCACTCGCCGGTTTCGGTGTCATCGTCGAAGACCGCCATGTAGTCATGGCGCCTCCAACCCGCGAGGGCGGTGCAAATGCCCTGAGTCAACTTGTGGCAGCTGGGGATCTTCCAACCGCCGTTGTCGCCACGACTGATCTACTGGCCCTAGGAGTCCTCGCCGAAGCACACCGCCAAGCAATACCGGTTCCCCAGTCCTTGTCGGTGGTCGGATTCGACGACATTCCCGGAGCAGCGGACTTCCCTCCTGGACTGACGACAATGCACCAGCCGGTAGAGGCCATCGCGGAAGCGGCACTTTCTTTCTTCGACAGGGTCGAGGACCCGGGGAGTCGTCTTGCTCTCCTTGAGGCGCCCTTGATCGTACGTGGCTCAACAGGCCCGCCCCGGCTCGCAGATCTGCCCAACATCGATATGGCGAGATTCATCGGCGAAGCTCCTCATGAATAACAACCCCAAGATTCTGATCGTAGACGGCTCTATACAACCAAGGGAGAGAGAAGTGAAATTCGAACCGAAGCAAACAATTTCGCGCCGCATACGTAGTCGACGTACGTAACCATTCAGGTATCCACCATCTGATTGTTGGGGTCGCGTAGATTGGGGAATTCCGACTTCGCACGATCCCGGCGCTTCTGTCTCGCCTGATGCTGTGGCGGGCTTGGGTCACGCCGAGCTGGTGGAGATGGTGGTTGCGCTGCTGGGCCGGGTGGAGGTGCTGGAGTTGGAGAACCAGCAATTGCGGGCCGAGTTTGCGAAGAACTCGGGTAACTCGTCGAAGCCTTCGTCTCGAGATCCCGCCGCGGAGCGGTCCCGCCAAGCTGAGGCCCGGCGGGCGAAACGCTCCCGTGACGGCAAGGTCCGCCGGCCGGGTAAGCAGCTTGGTGGCGAGGGAACGACGTTGGCGATGGTCGAGAACCCCGATGAGATCGTCGTGCACGCCCCGGCGGCGTGTAGGGGTTGCGGCGCGTCGCTGGCCGACGCCGAGGTGACTGCCACGGCACGGCGTCAGGTGG
>JAJZDJ010000020.1:0-15464 GCA_021828685.1 Actinomycetes bacterium
CGCGCTCGCGCCGGGCGCACCGTCATGGCTGTCCATTAACTCGAGGACCGGCGCAATCTCAGGCACCGTAGCGTCGGCTACCACCAGCTTCACCTACACCGTCACCGCAACCAACTCGCAGGGAACATCGACCGCTGGCCCGTTCAGCGTCACCGTGCTCAGCGCCCCGGTTTTCAGCGCCGATACCCCGCCGACGACAGCCACGACCGGCCAGCCCTACACCTACACGTTCGTTGCCTCAGGCGATCCGGCACCAACCTACGCGCTCGCGTCGGGCGCACCGTCATGGCTGTCCATCGGCTCAACGACAGGAACACTCACGGGCACCGTACCGCCGGCTACAACCAGCTTCACCTACCGCGTCACCGCAACCAACTCGCGGGGAACATCGACCGCCGGCCCGTTCGGCGTCATCGGCTACACCATCCCGGCCGAGCCGAACGGCGTCGGCGCTTCCGCCGGCGTGGACTCGGCAATCGTCACCTGGAATGAGCCGGCGACTGGCGGACCGCCGACCTCGTTCGTGATCCAGCCGAGCCCTGCAGTCGCCCCCGTGACGGTGTCAGGTAGTGCCTCGTCGGCCACCGTGTCGGGGCTGCAATCCGGGGTGTCCTACACGTTCACTGTAACGGCAGGCAACCCGGGGGGCGATTCGACTCCCTCAACACCGTCGAACTCGGTGGTGCCGACAGCGACATCTCCGCAGGGAGCCCAGAGCGCTTCAGTGACCAACTCGGTGGCCTCAGCGACAACAACCTCGGGTACCGGGACCACGACCGTAGCCGCCAACGCTACGGGTTCAGGAACCCTCACAGTCGCTACCTACGCCTCGGACCCGGTAGCGGCGTTCTCAACTGGCACGGCGTACTTCGACGTGTCGATATCGTCTGGCAGCAGCTTCTCGTCCGTCAGTTTCACGGTGTGTGGCATGACTTCCGGTCAGGTCGTGTTGTGGTGGAACCCGGCCAGCCAGGCCTTCCAGGCGGTGTCCGACCAGACGGCAGTGAATGCCGGCGGCTGCGCGACTGTCACGGTGAATGACACGACGACACCTGACCTCGCCGAGATGTACGGCACCGTATTCGCTGTCGGGTCGACTCCGACGGCGACGGGTGGCTCGGGAGGCTCACCGACCGGCGGTCCGACTCCGACAACCCCTCCCACACCGACCACGACGACCACGTCGACGGCCACCTTGGGCTACTGGCTAGCCGCCGCAGACGGAGGCATCTTCAGCTTCGGAGACGCCAACTTCTACGGCAGCATGGGAGGACAACACCTAAACGCCCCCATCGTCTCCATCACGCCAACCCCCGACGGCAAAGGCTACTGGCTAGCCGCCGCAGACGGAGGCATCTTCACCTTCGGAGACGCCAACTTCTACGGCAGCATGGGAGGACAACACCTAAACGCCCCCATCGTCGGGATCGGTGGGTAACGGAACGTATCCACCGTTAGCTCGCGGTCTCGGGGCATGATGAGTGCGCCCGCTGGATATGGGGCACATTCTTAGGAAGGATGGCACCGACGATGCCCCGCTCGACCCAATACGACCGGCTGCGAGACTTCAAGGCCGCCGTGGTCCGCCAGCTCCGAGTGATAGCGCGTATGAGCCGGACCTGGCGGTGGTGAGCACCCGCTACGTCTACGTCGATGAGTCAAAGCGGACCGGGTACGTCCTAGCAGCGACAACCGTCCCCGACCCCGAGGCGGCACGCAGGGTCATTCGCAGTCTCATCCTGCCAGGCCAACGCCGCCTCCACATGAAACATGAACAGCCCCGCCGCCGGCGGGCAATTGTGTCTGCCCTTGTCGCCACACCTGTCGAGGCAACGATCTACGACGCTGGACGCGGGTATCCGACCGACTTGGCAGCCCGGGAAGCGTGTCTCCGAGCGCTGATCGAGGATCTAGCCAAGGCGGATAACGGTGAGGTCCAACTCGTTATCGAACAAGACGATTCACTCGTGCGGTCCGACCGCCACGAGCTGTACCGCCTCGTCCGACAGGCTGGAGTCACCGAGATACTCGAGTACCGACATCGACGCGCGAACGAGGAGCCGTTACTCGCACTTCCAGACGTGGTGGCGTGGTGCTGGGTCCGCTCCGGTGATTGGCGCCGACGTATCAAACCGATCCTAACCGCCGCTCGCCGCATCGATCCCTAGAAAACGCAAAGCCCGAGCGCCACGTCCGTCCGGACGGGTCTCGGGCTCACTTCCCGCAGCTAGTGCATTGGGCAATCCACATCATATCACCAGGGCGGGCAGAGAAACAAGTACGAAAACTCGGGCCAGAACGGCCCCCTTACCATCTTCAGAAGTCCGTGGGAGGGTAAGAATCCACTGCCGTGCCGATCGGTTCAATATAGTACCTTCCGGTAGCTGTCGGCTCGGCGTCAGGCTCCGCCAAGAACATTTGGGTGAGAGCAAAGCGTGGCGTATGCTCCATTATCCAGTTTTTGTCCTAGTAGGCGGTGGAAGTTGGCAGAACGTGGCGAGCTTGGCGAGCCGACGGGCTGGTTCGCCGTAGCGACTGCTCAAGAGCTCCTAGGGGACCGAGTTCGTCCTTCTCGGATCGGGCATCACGAACTTGTCGTATGGCGCAGCGTAGACGGCCAGGCGCGAGTCGCCGACGCGCAATGCCCCCACATGGGAGCGCATCTGGGCGACGTCGGCTCGCTGAAGGACGGCAACCTCGTATGCGGCTTCCACGGATTCTCCTTCGACGGCGACGGGGCGTGCGTGTCCACCGGCTACGGCGGGCGCGTACCGCCCCGGGCGTGCCTCAAGATGTGGCCGTCGATAGAAGTCGACGGCGTGGTCCTTGCGTGGCGACACCCGGAGGTATCCGCTCCGTCGTGGACTGTGGCGCCTGCCGACGCGTCGGGCTGGACGCGGCCGCAGTGGAATACGTCAAGCTTCGCCGGCCATCCGATGGAGATCACCGAGAACAGCGTCGACCTCGGACACCTGCAGGTACTTCACGGCTACGCATCGCTCGACCAGCCCACTAGCGCGACGGCGGACGGGCCGCTGCTTCGGGCGAGCTACTCCTTCTCGCGCCCCTGGCGTCTGGCGTGGCCGCCAGCGCCGACCCTCGACGCCACCATCGAGGTGTCCGCCTACGGCTTGGGTTTCTCGCGAGTAGAGCTTCACGTCGCGACGATCGGAGCGCGATTTCGTCTCTGGGTCCTGCCGACTCTGAGCGGGGACGGCCACGTGACGCTCCGCCTCGGAGCGGCCGCACGACTACGCTTGGACGACGACGCCCCGGGCCCGCTCCGACGCTTTCCGCCGCGTCTGTCAGCGCCGCTTCTGCGTGGGTTCACCCTCGCCGGGCTCGTCGGCGACGTCGCGCAGGACCGCAAAGTGTGGCGATCGAAGCGGCATCTGTCGAGGCCGGCGCTTGCTCCAGGCGACGGGCCGATCGGCCTGTACCGCCAGTGGGCCAAGCAGTTCTTTGCGCTGCCCGACCTCGCCGCATCCCCGGACCCGTCGTAGAACGAAACGGCCCGTACACGCGAATGATCCGACTCGCGCTTCGTGACCTGCAGTTCCACTGGAGACGCACCGCTATCGCCGTCGTCGCGATCGGCGTTCTACTCGGGATCAGCCTGACCCTCGCCGGTGTCAACGCCGCCTGGGGGGCGGGATCGGACAAGACGCTAGCGACGATCGGCGGTGACTTCTACCTGGTTCCGGCAGGATCGAGCGGCCCGTTCGACGGTCCGGCGACGTTCCCGGCGGCCACAGCGGCTGCGATCGCCCGAATGCCGGGCGTCACCGCCGCCGAGGCGATACTCACCCTGCACGACACGCTCGCCACCTCATCGGGGCGCGTCATCGACACGAACGTGGTCGGCTACGTACCCGGAAGCTTGACCAGACCCCATCCGACGAAAGGCAACCTGCCGAGCGGGCCGGGGCAGGTGCTCGTCGACGCCGGGACGGGTCTCTCGCCCGGCGACAAGGTGACGCTCGGACCGCTCGTGCTCACAGTGTCGGGTGTCGTGTCCGGGGTGACCTACTTCGCAGGCCAGCCGGTAACGCTCATGGCCCTAGGTGACGCCCAGCGGGCACTTCTAGCCGGCCGCGACCTCGCTTCGGCGGTCGTGGTCCAAGGGGTACCGAGGACGCTCCCGCCAGGCACCGCGCTGCTCGACCTGGCACAAATCCGACAGGACATCAACCGCCCGGTCGGCAAGGCGACAGGCACCGTCGCTGCTATCGGCGCTCTCCTCCTCGTCGCCGCGTTGGGTGTGATCGCGATGATCGCCTACATGTCCGCCATCGAACGGACAGTCGAGATGACAGTGATCAAGGCGCTCGGCGGCTCGACGTGGGCTCTCGCACGCCAGCTGGTCTTGGCGTCAGTCCTGGTGACGGCTCCGGCGTCGGTCGTAGCGACAGTCCTCGCGATAGTGCTCCGCCCGCTCTTCCCGATGCCCGTCGAAGTCCCAGGAGTCGACTACCTGCTCCAACCTGCGGTCGCCTTGGCGCTTGGGGTCATCGCCGGGCTCATCGTGGTCCGACAAGCTTCACGGGTCGACCCTGCCGCGGCATTCGGTGCCGGCAGGTGAACTCGCCGACGCTTACTGGCATACGGGCGAGGTCGCTCGCTGTCGGCTACGACTCCGCCGAAGGGCCGGTGATCTCAGGCCTCGATGTCGACGTCGCCGTCGGGGAGCTCACCTTGCTCTTCGGCGCCAGCGGCTCCGGCAAGACAACCCTACTGTCGGCATTCGCCGGTCTCCTGCGGCCGATCGAAGGGGATTTGGTGGCTTGGGGTGACGACCTGTCGAACTTGAAAGGCTCGGCGCTTCTCGCCTACCGCCGCAGCGTCGGCATCGTCTTCCAATCGTTCCATCTGATCGCCTCGCTGAACGCTTGGGAGAACGTCGCCCTCCCGCTCCGCTTGGCCGGATGGAAGCCGGCAGCCGCCCGGGTCCGTGCCATCGAGGCGCTGGAGTCGCTGGCAATGGGCGCCCACCGCGATCATCGTCCCGGAAGGCTGTCGGGAGGGCAACGCCAGCGCGTCGCTATAGCCCGAGCTCTCGCGTCGACACCGCGCCTTGTGCTCGCAGACGAGCCGACCGCTCATCTCGACGCCGTCTCGGCCGCCGATACGGTCTCGCTCCTGCGAAGCCTCGTCACCTCGGCGCGGGCGGTCGTCGTGGCAACCCACGATCCCCGATTCGCCGTGGCCGACGGACGGGTCGTAGATCTCGGCCTCCGCTTGGACGGCGCAGTCCAACCGAACCCTTAAGCCGGCATGGCGCTTCGCCCCCCGGGGAAAGGGCCGGCGCGGCTTAGCATCGCCGGCAGCGGGTGGCCGAGCTCGCCGCTCAACCATCGCGACGTGTCGATCAGCCGGTCCAGCGACATGCGTGTGGTGATCCCGCTACGCTCGAAGAGGTAGACAAGGTCCTCGGTCGCGACGTTGCCGGTCGCGCCGGGAGCGAAAGGGCAGCCGCCGGCGCCGCCCAGGCTCGCGTCGAGCGTGCCGATCCCGGACTCGTATGCCGCGAGTGCGTTCGCTACCCCGGTGTTGCGGGTGTCGTGGAAGTGCGCTCTAAGTGCGACGTCGCCGATCGCGCCGCGCACCGGGGGGATCCTCTCTCGCACGTCTGCTGGCACGGCAGCGCCGATAGTGTCTGCGAGAGCCATCTCGTCGGGACCGAAGGCGGCGACAGCTGCCGCCACGTCGACGACGCGGCCGAGTGGCACCTCGCCTTCGAACGGGCAACCAAACGCCGCAGATAATGTCACACTGATCGGCAGGCCGGCGCTGTGGGAGGCTCCTATGAGATCGCCGAGCGCTGCGAGGGTCTGTTCGGTCGTGGTCGACTGGTTCGCCCTGCTGAAAGTGTCGGTGACCACCACGACCGCGTTCACCTCGTCGACGCCCGCTGCGAGCGCGCGGCGCACCCCGCGTTCGTTTACGACCAATCCGATGAGCGACGCGTCGAGCGGCCCGGCGGCTCGCAGTCCTTCGAGCACCTGCTCGGCGTCGGCCATCTTCGGTACGGCTTTCGGACTGACGAAACTCGCGACTTCGATCCTGCGGGCGCCGGCGGCGATACAGCGCAGGATCAGCTCGACTTTCACCTGGACCGGTGCGTCGGCCGGGTCGTTTTGCAGGCCGTCCCTCGGGGACACCTCGACAATGTTGAGCGCCACGTTTGCGACTCCTCCTTCGCGTGCAGGCGACGACCTATCGGTCACTTCCTCAGATCACCCCACGCGCCTTGAGCGAAGCGAGCTCGTCGTCGCTTATTCCGAGCAGGTCCCTGTAGACGGATTCGTTGTCGGCTCCGAGCTTTGGACCGAGGGACCGGACCGACCCCGGTGTCGCCGACAGTTTCGGTGCCACATTTTGTAGTGGGAACTCCCCGAGGATCGGGTGAGCGAGGCGGATGATCGCTTCGCGGGCGGCGTAGTGCGGGTCTGTGATCATGTCCTTCGTTTGATAGACGCGCCCGGCAGGAACGCCGGCGTCGTGGAGGCGCCGCAGCGCTTCGTCGGCGCTCAGATTGGCTGTCCACGCGGATATTGCAGCGTCGAGGGTTTCCTGGTTGGCGCCCCTGGACGAGTTCGTTGCGAAACGCCCGTCTGAAGCGAGCCCCGCTTGTCCCATCGCAGCAGCCAGACGGGCAAACACCGTGTCGCGGTTCGCGGCTATCAGAATTTCGTCCCCGTCCGCCGTCGGGTACACGTTGGACGGGGCGGCTCCCGGCAGCAGCGGACCGCTGCGCTGGCGCTGGTAGCCGGCGAGCTCCCACTCGGGCAGGACCGCTTCCATCAGTGCGAGGACCGACTCGTATATGGCGGCGTCGACGACCTGGCCGCGCCCGCTGTGCTGCCTGGCGTGCAGCGCGACGAGCGTGCCGAAGGCCGCGAAAGTCGCCGCCAGCGAGTCGCCGAGCGAAACTCCGACCCTCACAGGCGGCCGGTCCGCGTCCCCCGAGAGGTACCGGATCCCTCCCATCGCTTCGCCGACCGATCCGAACCCCGCACGCGGGGAGTACGGTCCGCTCTGCCCGTAGCCGCTCACCCGGGTGACGACGAGCCGGGGGTTGTCCGCGAGGAGCTCGCTCGGATCGAGACCCCATTTTTCCAAAGTCCCTGGCCTGAAATTCTCTACGAGGACGTCGGCTTCGGTTAGAAGTCGCCGTAGCAGCTCCTGGCCTTCCGCCTTGCGCAGGTCGGCGGTGACAGATTTCTTGTTGCGGGCGATGATCGGCCAGTGAAGCGACAGGCCATCGACTTTGACCTGGCCCCACTCGCGCATCGGGTCACCGACACCGGGGTCCTCGACTTTGATCACCTCGGCGCCGAAATCGCCGAGAAGCTGCCCGCAGAACGGGCCGGCTATCAGGGTTCCGCATTCGACGACGCGGACGCCCTGCAGTGCTGGTTCACCAGAGGCGTCGGTCATGTCCGACGACAGGCAGGTCGCGTGGCGTCGGAAGGGACCCGCAGCGTCAGCATCCGAGGTTCAAAGGCTACGAAGCTGATCGGCGAAGCGCCCGGCGACGTCGCTGTACTCCTCGACCATCTCGAAGACGACCTGGCGTGCCGGCTTCACCGAGTTCATCGATCCGACGACCTGACCGACGAAATAGGTGGCGAGCTTCTCGGCGCCGCTTCCCGGCCGGGCGGCGCTGCGGTTGATGCGCTGGTGGGCTGGGGTGACGAGAAGGGACTGCAGGGGCATCGCAAGGGCCGCCGGGGCGTCAGGGCCGTCCCATTCGTCAGTCCACGCGCTGCGAAGCATCCGCGCCGGCTTTCCTGTCATCGAACGGGAGCGGACCGTGTCGGCCGACTTTGCGGCGAGGAACTTCTTTTTCACGGACGGGTTCGTTTCGGCCTCGGCGGTCGTAAGCCACACCGAACCGCACCAAACGCCTTGAGCCCCCAACGCGAGCGCAGCTGCCATCTGGCGACCGTTCGCGATGCCGCCCGCAGCGAGGACCGGGGTCGGCGACACAGCGTCGACCACTTCGGGTACGAGGACCATCGTCGAGATCGTCCCGGTGTGGCCGCCCGCCTCTGTTCCCTGGGCGACGATGAGATCCACCCCGGAAGCGTTGTGGCGCAGGGCGTGGTCGGCTTTGCCTGCGAGCGCTGCGACTGCGGCGCCGTGGGAGTGCGCACGCTCGATGATCTCAGCCGGCGGTGCGCCGAGGGCGCTCGCGAACAGCTTTATGGGATGCGAGAAAGCCACGTCCAACAGGCTGGAGACCCCTGCCGGGGACACGTTCATCCGCCCGAGCGCCGCGTCGGTGCCTTCGGCGAGCGACGGCACCTCGTAGCGGCGCAGGATGTCGTCGACAAATTGCTGCGCTTCGGCCGGGAGGAGCTGGCGGACCGTTTCACGGTCGAGCGTCTTGTTCGCCGCCTCCGAGTCGTATTTGGCCGGAAGGAGGAGGTCCACCCCGTAGGGCTTACCTTTGACCTGCTCGTCGATCCATGCGAGGTCGACGTCAAGGCCGTGAGGCGTGTGCGCCACCGCGCCTAGGACCCCGAAGCCTCCCGCGTTGGTCACCGCCGCGACGACGTCCCGGCAGTGGCTGAACGCGAGAATCGGGAACTCCACGCCGAGCATCTCGCTTACCGCCGTCTTCATATGTCCTCCTTGACCACGGTCGGCCGTAGCGGATCCCCCGTCTGGTCTCGACTGCAGCCTAGCCACAACGCTGACCGACACTCCCCGAGACGGCCCGTCAAAGCTGTGGCCCGGACCTTTTTTCCGATTCCTGTTGTCTGAACTTTACCTATGCCTTGATATAAGGGTAACCTAACTTGATGGTTGCGACGTTCGTGATCTTCCTGCGCGAAGGCGTCGAGGGCGGGATGATCGTCGCGATCCTGCTTTCCTATCTTGCCCAGATCGGCCAGCGTCGCCACTTCCGAGACGTGCTCGCCGGGGTGGCCGCCGCGATGGTGCTGGTCCTTCTCGGAGGCATCGCCGCATACGTGACGCTGAAGACGTACGCCGGCTCACGGGTGCAGACGATCTTCGAGACTTTCACGTACCTCCTCGCCGCTGCGGTGCTCACGTACATGACTTTTTGGATGCGAAACCACTCTCGAAGCATCGCCAAGGACCTGCGATCTCGGACCGAAGCCGCTCTCGACGGTCGGGCAAGATGGGGTCTCGGCCTGCTCAGCTTCCAGGCTGTGGGCCGCGAGGGCCTCGAGACGATGGTGTTCACCCTCGCTATCGTCTTCGCGTCGTCTGGAAGAGGCGTCATTGCTGGAGGAGTCGCCGGGTTGGTCGTTTCCATCGGCATCTCGTGGAGCATCTTCCACCTCGGTCGTCGACTCAACCTCGGTCTTTTCTTCACGGGTATCGGCGCCCTTTTGATGGTGTTTGCTGCCGGGATCCTCGTCGACGCCGTCGAGAACCTCCAGCAGCTCGGTTGGCTGCCAGTATTGACCAGCCAACTTTGGAACACCTCGGGGGCGCTTGCGGAAAAAAGCACGCTCGGTGACATATTCCACACGTTCTTCGGTTACGCGGACCGTCCAACAGCCCTGCAGCTCGGTGTCTACGTCGTTTACCTGTCAGTCGCAGTAGGGCTGTACCTTCGCCAACGGCCCACGCATCGCTTGAGTGCCCAGCGCTAGAAGCGCTCCCGGCGCACCGTCGCTCGCTGGCCGCGGATCTTGGTGCCCCGAAGCGCCTCGATCACCTCATCGGCGGCCGCGTCGGGAACCTCGACGAGCGAGAAGCGCTGGGTAATCTCGATCGCTCCTACGTCGCGGCCGCTAAGGCTGGTTTCACCGGCTATCGCCCCGACCAGGTCCTGTGGGCGGATTCCAGCGTCACGGCCGACGCCGACATATAGGCGCGTCATCTCGCCACCGGGCCCCTGGCGGCGTGCCCCGCCCGGCCCCGAGCGGGGAGCTCCACGGTCGAACCCCTGGCGCGAACCTCCACCCCCCGACCCCTGATACGGGACGGCGCCGCGGTCCTTGGAGTATTCCTTTCGGGGGAACCCGGTGTCCGCCTTGACGCGCACATCGGGAATGTCCTGCTCCTCGTCGACGGCGCCCTCGGTAGCTGTATGGGCGAGCTTCACCGCCGCTAGCGCTACCTCCATGAGGTCGAACTCGTCAGAGAGCGACTCGACGACGACGCGAAAATGATCGAGGTCATCGCTCTGGATGTTCTCTCTCACAGCCGCGAGGGTGCGCTCCAAGCGGCGCTCACGCAGATCCGCCACGGTAGGCACCTTCTCGATAGCGATCCGCCGCTTCGTCGCCCGCTCGATCAGCTTCAACATCCGGTGCTCGCGGGGTTCGGCGAGCGTGATCGCGACCCCTTCCCGCCCGGCGCGACCTACACGGCCCATGCGGTGCACGTAAGAGTCCACCGATGAAGGCACGTCGAAGTTGACCACATGAGTCAGCACGTCTATGTCAAGCCCGCGTGCTGCCACGTCGGTTGCCACAATCAGCTCTGCTGCGGCGGATCGCATCCGGCCCATCACCCTGTCGCGTTGCTCCTGGCTCATGCCGCCGTGAAGCGCCTCCGCCCGGTAGCCGCGCCCTGCGAGAGTCTCGGTGAGGCTGTCTACGATCTCTCGGGTCCGACAGAACACCAAGGCGGCCGCCGGCGACTCGGCATCGAGGATGCGTCCGAGCGCCGCGGCCTTGTGTGCTCGTTGCACCAGGTAGGCGCTGTGGCGGACCCGTTCGATCTCCGTGTCGGAGGACATCTCCTCCGCGATGCGTATCCGAGCCGGATCGTTCAAATGACGTCTGGCGATCGCGTCGATACGGTTGGGTAACGTCGCCGAGAAGAGCACCGTCTGGCGTCCCTCGCTCGGAGTCTGGGCGAACACCGCCTCGAGGTCCTCGGCGAAACCCATGTCGAGCATCTCGTCCGCTTCGTCTAAGACGACGACTTGGACAGACCCGAGCCGCAGAGTCGATCGCCGCAAATGGTCGACGGCACGTCCCGGTGTGGCGACGACGACATCGACTCCAGCCTCGAGATCTCTCAGCTGGCGCACGATCGGTTGGCCACCGTAGATGGGGAGTACCCTGACGCCGAGCTTGCGGCCGTAGCGGTGCAACGCCTGGGAAACCTGTATCGCCAGTTCACGGGTGGGCACGAGGATCAGCGCGATCGGGTCTCGCCCCCGAGCGCGCTTCGCGACACGTTCGAGTATCGGAAGAGCGAACGCCGCTGTCTTGCCGGTACCTGTCGCCGCCTGACCCAGCAGGTCCCTGCCCTCCAGCAGCACCGGGATAGCGGCAAGCTGGATCGGGGTCGGCTCCTCGTAGCCGAGCTCCGACAGCGCAGCGAGGAGTTCGCCTCGAAGTTCAATGCCCCCGAATGCTTTGACGACGGCCAACCGCAAGTCGTCGGACGCAGGCGACAAGTCGTCGGGCGCGGGCGACAAGCCGTCGACGCCGGGATCATCGGAGCGCGACTCGGAGGTTTCCATCGTCACGCCCTGGCCAATCCGAGCCCAAGGCGGACGCTGCTGGGGCGAAGCGACGCATGGGTGGTATTACGGGATAGCCCTGGAGGCACTACGGGAGACTGCTGCATCGGCACCCTGCCAAGCTACTAGCTCCTTCTCCGTTGGGTCATCATGGATCATGATCCAAGGGCAACCTTTCGGGCGTCTTGCGGGGATAGTACTCACTCCGGGTGCCCGGATAACTACGGGTTGGTCCGCAGGTCACGGCTTCTGCGGCCGGCACAGATCGTTGTGCAAGGATGGTTGTCTATGAAAGAAGTCGCTCTGGCCGGCGCAGCGATGTCGACCGAGGAAGGCACTTTCGCTGCTTGCGTGGCGACGATCCTCGAGGTGGCACTCGACGAGGTGCCCTCGCTGGCAGCAGGGCAGAACCCCGCGACAGGCGGGGCGGTCCCGCGTTGGCTGGGAGGGATGGGCCTCGGGCTGGTGGCGGTGGCCGATGCGGCGAAGTTCTCATGGCCAGGCCCGTGGGTGGCGCGGGTGCGCTGCGCAGACAACGAGGAAGTTCGGTGTGTCGTGATGTACGGGGTGCCGTCGGGAGTGGTCTACGACCCGTCCGGCGTCGCGAAATGGGAAGGTTTCACGATCATCGACGGTTATGTCATCGCCCCCAGCGATGTGGCTCTCGCTCGCCCCCCGAGACAAGCCCGGCCCGCCACGGCGGGAACAGTCGAGAGTATATGGATAGCCCCCGCCGCTGGGGAGCCGGCCCGGCGCCTGCAGCGGGCCCTCGCCCTGCCCGGACTGGGCCTAGACGGTGATCGACACGTGACCGGAAGAGGAACCTTTCCCTCCGGGCTTCCCGGCAGCGCCCTCACACTCATCGAAGCCGAGGTCTGCGAGTCTTTCGACCCGCCGCTACAAGCCGACGAGCACCGGCGCAACGTCGTGACGCGCGGGATCGACCTCAACGCCCTCGTCGGCCGCGAATTCCACGTCGGAGCGCTGCGCTTTCGGGGAATGCGCCTCTGCGAGCCCTGCCGGGTCATCGCCGGTTACGCGGGTCGGCCGATCATCCGCCCTTTGGTGCATCGCGGCGGCTTGCGGGCAGACATCCTCGAACAAGGAGCGATCGCCGTCGGCGACGCGGTGGCCGCAGACAGCGACTGATCGTAGCGGCGTCAGCCATCAGGAGCACCCCTCGCTATGAGGACCCGACCTTGTCCGCCCACACGGTCATATCGACGAGTTCTGGTCCACCATAGGTCGAGACCATGGCCACGTCGAGGGCATCACGACCCCGGGCGATAAGCGTCCTCCCGACGCGGCGGGCATTGTTGCGTGGATCAAACGTCCACCATCGACCCCCAAGATAGACCTCCATCCACGCACAGAAGTCCATCGGGTCAGAGGTCGGTGGGACTCCTATGTCGGGGAGGTAACCAAACGCGTAGCGGGCCGGTATGTTGACCGCCCGGCAGAACGTGACGGCGAGGTGCGCGAAGTCTCGGCACACACCCGACCTGGAGGCAAGCACGTCGGCCGCGGTTGCCAGCGGCGCCGTCTTTAGGTAGCCGAAAGTGATCTCGCTGTGCACCCAGTCGCAGATCGCCTGCACCCTGCGCCACCCCGGAGTTGCAGAACCGAACAACCTCCACGCTTCGTCGGCGAGTTCCTGCACAGGACAGAAGCGACTCGGCAGCGTGTAGACGAGAGCACCGTCTGGAAGCTCGCCGGGCGCCACCTCCCAAGCGTCGATGTCCTCGGGGTCGGCGTCGTCTCGGACCTCGATCGTCGCGCTGTATCGCCACGACGACAACCCCGAAGAAAGAGTGCTCCTCCGGCACATGTTCCCGTAGCCGTCCACGTAGCGGGACATGCCCACGCGAGGCGTGGTGGTCCACTGCTCGTTTAGGGCGCGGGGGCCCAAGTCGAATCTGGGCTCGACCAGGAATACCGCGTGGGTCGCTACGTCGGCCCGGTAGGTGAATTCGCATCCGACTTCAAGCTGCACACCTGGCAGTCTGGCCCAGACAGCGATCGTAGCCGTCGCCGCAAGTCGGTCTGATCATTGCGATCGCGTTACTCCTCGATGAAGATGCACTCCCCCGGGCACTCTTCGGAGGCTTCCGTCACTGCGCTTTCGAGGTCGGCAGGGACCAAGGCGAGGCCTTCGGCCCCACCAGGTTGCGACTTGACCTCTGTTCCTTCCTTGACGTACGCGAGTCCGTCGTCTAGCAAGGTGAACACCGCGGGGGCGATCTCCTCACAAAGTCCATCTCCAGTACAGAGATCCTGGTCTATCCAGACCTTCATGTTCGGGTGCTTTCCTTTCGTGAAGTCGGTGCGGACACGGGGGTCAATCTTTGGTAAGCCGGGTTCGAGCTAATAGAAGCCGAGTTCGAGTCGCCCGGCATCGGTCAAGCGGCTTGGGTCCCACGGCGGGTCCCAGACGAGTTCTACGTCGACCTCCGCAACGCCCGGCACAGCAAGCACCCTCGACTGCAAGTCGTAGGCTAGGACGTCTCCCATGCCGCAGCCGGGGGCGGTCATCGACATTTTGATCTCGAGGCGCTTCCCGCCGTTTGACGCTTCGAGTACCTCGCACTCATAGACAAGGCCGAGGTCGACGACGTTGACCGGAATCTCTGGGTCGAACACCGTCTTCATCGCCTCGACGACCTGCTCGTAATCGAACGGCGCGTGTGGCGACGCGCCGGCAGCGTCGCCCTGCAAGTCGGCGCCGCCTGTATCGGCGGCGAGGCCGAGCTCCACGGCGTCTTGTGAGGAGACTCGGGCGAGGCGCCCAGACTTCGTGACGACGGTGACCGTACCTCCGAGGGCCTGAGTGACCGTGATCGTCTCGCCTGCGCGAAGGACGGTGGCCTGGCCTTCAGGGATGAGAGTGACCATGCAGTCCCTCGCCAACACCACTGATCCGGTACCCGTCATTGCGCGAGCCTCGAGGAGACCAGAGAATCCAGGTGGGCGCGCAACGCCTCGTGGGGCACTGTGTCGAGTATCTCCGCAGCAAAGCCGGCAGTAAGGATCGACTTAGCCTGCTCCAAAGGAACGCCACGCGACCGCAGATAGAACACTGCGTCAGGGTCGAGGGCTCCGACAGCAGCACCGTGGCTGCATTTGACGTCGTCGGTGAGGATCTGAAGGCGGGGGCGGGTGTCGATCTCGGCGTGATCTGACAGGAGCAGGTTCTTGTTCGTCTGGCTCGCGTCGGCGCCGTCGGCGCCTGGAAGGACAACCAAGTGACCGTTGAATACGCCGTGCCCACGCTCAGATGCAATGCCCTTGTACAGCTGGCGACTGGTGCAATTCGGCGCCGAGTGCACCACAAGGACCGGGTTGTCGTGGTGGCGGTCCCCGCCGGGAAGGTACAGGCCGTTTAGTGATACCTCGGCACCCTCACCTTCCAGCCGCACCCGCACTTCGTGGCGGCCGACTCTCGCCCCGAGCGCAACCGACAGCGCCGAGAACCGGCTGCCGCCGTGCGCAGCGACGTCGAGGAGGCCGAGATGGAAGCTCGTGTCGGTTTCGTCTTGGACCCGGTAATAGTCCACTTGGGCGTGCGCTCCAACGACGACCTGCGTCACCGCATTCGTCCATCCGCCAAGCGGCCGAGTTGCGGCGACTCCGGCGGACCCGCCGTAGGTCTCCACGATCGAAACTCGGCTGCGGGGACCTACGACGACGATCGAACGCGGCTGGCAGACGTGAGTGGCCCCACGCCCATCCGAGTAGAACTGCAGCTCGATCAAACCGTCCACCTCGGTGTCGGCGTCGACTCGGATGACAGCGCCGTCAGACGCGACAGCAGCGTTGACTGCTTCGAACGCGTGGGCGAACTCGCCCGAGCGCGGGGAGAAGAAAGCTTCGAGGTCGCCGGCTCCGCCAGCTAGCTCAAAACCAAGAGATGTGACACTCACACCGCCAGGCAGGTCACCAAGCGAGGAGAGCTCGGCAGCGAACGTCCCGTTGACGAACGTCATGCGGGCGACAGGCGATC
>JAJZDJ010000020.1:15564-30879 GCA_021828685.1 Actinomycetes bacterium
TGATTGAGATCCTGGCTGCGACCCTGCGTCGCCGGCGGGCACCTCTGGCCCTTGGAACGCCGCCGCGATCAACGCGCTGAGCGGGGTGTATCTCCAGTCTTCGTCCTTGCGGCTCGGCCAACCTCGCTGGCTGGCCCAACCTGCAGCCCTTTTGCGTGCAGCGGCGAGCCAGTCGGGTACCACCCCGCCCGATCCTGCTCTGCTTTCGAGCAGGGCGACGACTGTCGGTTGGGGCGGCAACCCCTCTCGGAGTCGACTCCGCAGCGTGGGCGTTTCCGTGCCAGCCGGCGCGACCGAACGCGTCGAGTGCGTCGAGGTCGGTGCGTTCAAGGCTTCGCCGCCAAAACCGGCTCGGCGGCGCCGTCACCATAGCCGTGAGCTTCGAGTTCGAGTGCCAAGCTTTTGTCACCGGAGCGGACGATCCGGCCACCGACCATCACGTGGATACGGTCGGGGACGATGTAGTCGAGAAGTCTTTGATGGTGGGTGATGACGATCATCGCACGGTCGGCACGCCGCTGGGCGTTGATACCTCCGGCCACTACGCGAAGCGCATCGATGTCGAGGCCGGAGTCGGTCTCGTCCAATATGGCCAGCGTCGGCTCGAGGATTGCCATCTGCAGAGTCTCGTTGCGTTTCTTCTCGCCACCCGAAAAGCCCTCGTTGACCGACCTGCTCATAAAGCTGCGGTCCATCTCGACGAGTTTCATCCGCTCCTCGGCTAAGGCCAAGAACTCCGACACTCCAAGCTCGTCTAGGCCCCTGCTCCGGCGCAGCGAGTTGAGCGCCGTCCGGAGAAAGTACAGGTTTCCGACGCCGGGTATCTCGGTGGGGTGCTGCAAAGCGAGGAAAACCCCGGCCGAAGCGCGTTGCTCGGGAGACATGACGAGAAGATCCTCACCTTGGAAGGTGACGGCACCTGTCGGCTCGTAGCCGTCCCGGCCGGCCAGGACGTTCGCGAGCGTGGACTTTCCCGAACCGTTCGGGCCCATGATCGCGTGCACCTCGCCGGCGTCGACGTCGAGGTTGACGCCACGCAGGATCTCGTTACCTCCGATCGAAACGTGGAGGTCCTGTATCTGCAGCATCATCCGACGCTTCCTTCCAGACTGACGTTGAGCAGGCGCTGAGCCTCCACGGCGAACTCCATCGGCAGCTCCTTGAACACCTCACGGCAGAA
Source organism: Actinomycetes bacterium (assembly GCA_021828685.1). Classification (GTDB taxonomy): domain Bacteria; phylum Actinomycetota; class Acidimicrobiia; order Acidimicrobiales; family Palsa-688; genus JAJZAM01. Next base: position 16,745 of record JAJZDJ010000020.1, read on the forward strand.
CCCGTTGACGATCATCGCCACCGCGTCCTCCTCCGATATCCCCCGCTGGCGACAGTAGAACAGCTGGTCCTCACTCACCTTCGACGTGGACGCCTCGTGCTCGACCTTCGCCGACGGATGTTTGACCTCGATGTAGGGGAACGTGTGCGCTCCACTCGACGCGCCGATAAGGAGCGAGTCGCACTGGGTGTGGTTCCTGGCGCCCTCCGCGGAGCGCAAGGTCTTGACGAGGCCACGGTATGTGTTCTGGCCGTGACCCACCGATATCGCCTTCGAGACGATCGTGCTAGAGGTGTTCTTGCCTATGTGGATCATCTTGGTGCCGGTGTCGGCCTGCTGGCGGTTCGCAGTAAGAGCGACAGAGTAGAACTCGCCTACGGAGTTGTCCCCCTGCAGGATCACCCCCGGGTACTTCCAGGTAACAGACGACCCGGTCTCGACCTGCGTCCAAGAGATCTTCGAGTTCGCCCCAGCGCACTTCCCTCGCTTGGTGACGAAGTTGTAGATCCCACCGCGGCCTTCCGCGTCACCGGGATACCAATTTTGCACGGTCGAGTATTTGATACGTGCACCTTCCAACGCCACCAGCTCGACCACCGCGGCGTGGAGTTGGTTCTCGTCGCGCATCGGCGCGGTGCAACCCTCCAGATAGCTGACGTCCGCGCCCTCCTCAGCGACGATCAGGGTCCGCTCGAACTGTCCCGTCCCGGCGGTGTTGATCCGGAAGTAGGTGGAAAGCTCCATCGGGCAGTGCACGCCTTTGGGGATGAAGCAGAACGAGCCGTCGGTGAAGACCGCCGAGTTGAGGGTCGCAAAAAAGTTGTCCCGGTAAGGCACGACAGTTCCCAGGTAGCGCCGCACAAGGTCTGGGTGATCCTTGACCGCCTCGGAGAACGAACAGAAGATAACGCCGACCTCGGCCAGTCGCTTCTTGAATGTCGTAGCGACAGACACCGAGTCGACGATGGCGTCCACGGCAACGCCGCTCAGGCGCTCCTGCTCGGCGAGGGAAATGCCGAGCTTGTCGAACATGGCTCGAAGTTCGGGATCTACCTCGTCGAGGCTCGCCAATTTAGGCTTGGCCTTGGGCGCCGCGTAGTAGACGATGTCCTGATAGTCGATAGGCCCGTACTGGACGTTCTGCCACTGCGGCTCTTCTAGGGTTACCCAATGGCGGTACGCCTGGAGGCGCCACTCGGTGAGCCAGTCGGGCTCCCCTTTTTTCGCCGAGATCAGCCGGACTACGTCCTCGCTCAGCCCCTTTGGAACGGTGTCCGTGTCGATCTCTGTGGAAAAACCGTACCGGTACTCCTGGCCGGCGAACTCCTTGATATCCGCCGATACACTCATCGCTTCCTCCATGCATTTGCGCTGGCCGACCACTGGCCCGGACCAACCCACACTACCACCGACCGGCACTTCTACAAGTTCTTTCTTGCGATACTGGCGGGAGTGCGGCCCGGAGGGTTAGCCTAGTTGGCGTGGGAAATCCCATGGGAGTCAGCGCCAACCTGTCGAGCGCCCAGCGCCAAATCCTGATAGCTGTCAAGCGGCGCGGAGAGGCCTCCGCCGACGAGCTGGCCGAGGCGCTTGCGATCACGCCGAGCGCGGTGCGCCAGCACCTTGCGACCCTGAAAAATGGCGGATACGTCGCTTCACGCCAGATGAGAGGCCGCCCGGGGCGTCCCGCAGACCTTTACCACGCAACCGACCTCGGCGAGACCCTCTCGACGAACGAGTCGACGCCGGACTTCTCCGTCGAGCTTCTGGGACTTATCGAGCACGAGGACCCAGGTTTGATAGTGCGCATTTTCGACCGCCGGCGCAGTCGGCGTGTGGAACAGTTCCGACAGAAGATCGCCGGCATGACCCTCGGCGATGCCCTCGCTACCCTCGCCGCCGACCTCGACGCAGAGGGCTACATGGCCGAGGTCGACGACCTCGGCGACGGCAAGTACCGCCTCACCCTGCACAGCTGCCCGATCTGGATGATCGCCTCGCACTACGGCGAGGCGTGCAACAGCGAGCTCGAGTTCATCCAGGAGCTCCTGCCCGACATAACCGCGAGCCGAGTGATACACAAGGTTGCCGGCGCCTACATTTGCGCCTACGAAATCGGCGGGCTCGGTGACCGCCCTACGACGCTGCCCGAAGATAGTCGGCTAGGTACCGGCCTGTAAGCGTTTGCGCTTATCACAGCACCGCTGATCAACGTGGTCCCACGCTCCGCCTAAGGTCACGATGACCGAGGAGGCGCGTTGCTGAACCTACATCGATCCGAGCGGGCAGACGTTCTCGTGGACGCCCTCGGGGACTTGCTTGTAACGCCGTTGTCCGATCCTTTGGCGCCCGAGATCGTGGCTGTCCCGACACGTGGGGTGGAGAGATGGCTTACCCAGCGACTGTCCCACCGGCTGGGAACTTCGGGATCGGGGGAGGACGGAGTCTGCGCCCACATCGACTTTTCCTCCCCCCGCAATCTTCTCCGGGAGGTCGTCGCCGTGGCCTACGGAGCCGACCCGGAGGCGGATCCATGGCGCCCGGAGCGAAGCGTGTGGCCCATCATCGACCTGATAGACCGTCGCGGCGAGGATCCTGCCCTTGCGCTGTTGCAGGCGCACCTTAGAGCGGCGACCCCCCTTGACCGTAGAGGGGAGTTGCAGCCGGTACGCCGCTTCGCCGTCGCGCGTCACCTTTCGGAACTCTTCGAGCGGTACTCGCTGCACCGACCCGACATGGTTCGCGGTTGGGCCGGACATGGGGCCGACGACGTCCCCGTCACCGACGAAACCTACGCCTGGCAGGCGCACTTGTGGCGGATCCTGCGAGCCGAGATAGGCTCCCCGAGCCCGGCCGAGCGTGTCGTCGACGCTGCACGACGCCTGATCGACGAGCCCGGAGTTTCAGATCTGCCGGAGCGGCTGTCGATCTTCGGTTTGACCCGCTTGCCTGCCAGCTACCTGGAGGTCCTCACCGCCCTCGCGTGCCATCGGGATGTCCACCTTTGGCTACTGCACCCCTCCAGGGTGCTGTGGGAGAAAGTCGATGGCGAAAGGAAGAGGGCCACCCGCGGACTGCGGAGAGTCGATGATCCGACCGCTCGGGTCGCTGCGCATCCGCTGCTTCGTTCGTGGGGGCGCGACAGCCGCGAGATGCAGTTGGTCTTGGCGTCCTACGGAGCGGCCGGCGGGAACCATCGAGAAGTCCCCGATGGCGAAGGCTCCCTCTTGACCCGGATCCAAACCGCCATTCGCCTCGATGCCCCGCCCCCGGGACCACCTTGCGCCGGCGCCCCCGACTTGCGCGTCGAGGTCGACCCCGACGATCGTTCGATCCAGATCCACGCCTGCCACGGTAAGGGACGCCAGGTGGAGGTGATGCGCGATGCCCTCCTTCACCTTCTCGACTCTGACCCGACCCTCGAGCCGCGCGACGTGATCGTCATGTGCCCCGACATCGATACCTTCGCTCCGATGATCGACGCCGCGTTCTCGCTCGATCGAGCCGACCGGGGGACTTCTGACAGCGCGACGCCACAGCTGCGGGCCCGACTCGCCGACCGATCGGTTCGCCAGACGAATCCCCTGCTCGCCGTCGCCGACGAGCTGCTCGCTCTGGCTGGCTCTCGGGTGACCGCGTCGCAGGTAATGGATCTGGCAACCAGGGCGCCCGTAGCGAGGCGTTTCCGCTTCGCCGCCGGCGATCTTGCCTTGCTTCAGCGCTGGCTACCGGCGACTGGTATCCGCTGGGGGATCGACGCTAACGACCGCGAGCCTTGGGCACTCCACAAGCTTTCGCAGGGAACGTGGGAAGCGGGCCTCGACAGGCTGCTCCTCGGCGTCGCCATGGCGGAGGAGGACGGCCGGATGCTCTCAGGAGTTCTGCCTTTCGACGACGTATCTTCGAGCGAAGTTGAGTTGGCGGGGCGACTTGCGGAGCTCGTTTCACGACTCAAGCGGGCAGTGGACCGCCTAAGGGGCCTGAAACCCGTAGCCACCTGGGTTGAAGCACTAGTGGAAAGCACAGAATCGCTGGCGGTCGCCGACCCCAGCGAGGCCTGGCAGCATGAGCAGCTCTGGCGGGTATTGTCGTCGCCAGCCCGGGAGGCGGCCGGGTGCAAGGCCCAGCTCTGTCTGGCGGAGATCAGGGACCTGCTCGGTTCTCGCCTCGAGGGCCGCCCAACCCGGGCCAACTTCCGCACCGGGGACCTCACGTTCTGCACCATGGTCCCGATGCGTTCCGTCCCACACCGGGTGGTCGGCCTGCTCGGACTGGACGACAGTGTCTTCCCCCGCCACCCCGAGCGCGACGGCGACGACCTTCTGATCGGCGACCCGTACGTCGGTGACAGCGATCCCCGCTCCGAGGATCGACAGCTGCTCCTCGACGCCCTGCTCTCCGCGACCGAGAACCTGGTCATCGCGTACAGCGGCAAGGACGAGCGGACGAACCGGGTTCGGCCGCCGGCGGTACCGATATCCGAACTCCTCGACGTCATCGACGCCACCACCCGCCCAGACTCGGAGGGTAATCCCGCACGTTCCTACGTCGTCACCGAGCATCCCCTTCAGCCCTTTGACAGCCGGAACTTCGTCGTCGGGGCGCTTATCCCCGCAAGCGCGTGGAGCCATGACAGAGTACAACTCGCCGGTTCACTCGCTTCCGTCAGCCAGAGTCCGGCTCGCGGATGGCCGGACGGGAGGCTCCGGCCCTTAGCGGACAACGTCGTGCAGCTCGACGATCTGGTCGCCTTTGTCGAACACCCGGTGCGCGCATTTCTGCGCCAGCGCCTTGGCATGTACCTGCGACGTGGGAACGATGCGCTCGACGACGACATCCCGATAGAGTTGGAGCCCTTGGCGAAGTGGGCCGTCGGCGACAGAATGCTGAGGGCGGCCCTCGATGGCCTTGGAACCGAGCGGGCGGCAGCGCTCGAACGAGCGAGAGGTCTGCTACCACCTGGCGATCTGGCGTCGCCGACACTTGATGAAGTCAGAACAGAGGTGGAAGCACTCCTCGCTGCGGCCGTCGCCGTTGGAGGTGGAACAGGACCGGCCGATTCGCTCGACGTGCACTTGGAGCTTGGCGACGGGCGAACGTTGATTGGTACAGTGCCGGGCTTCCGGGCAGCCACGGTGCTGGCCTGCACCTACTCCAGGCTGGGTCCAAAGCACCGAATCGCCTCATGGGTTCGCTTCCTTGCCTTGAGCATTGCGCGACCCGAGCTCGCTGTCAGCGCAGTGACGATCGGCCGGGGTGGCCGGCGGGCGCCTCAAGTTTCGACGTTCGAGCCGGTTGCGCACGACGAGGCTCAGAATCTCCTCGAAGCCGTAGTCGATCTCTACGACCGGGGCATGCGGGAGCCGCTCCCCCTCGCCTGTGCGACGAGCGAAGCTTGGGCCTCTGCGCGCCACCGCGGGGGTAGCCGGGACGAGGCCTACCGGGAAGCGGAGCGGGTGTGGAAGGCCGAGTCGAGCGACATCGAACACGGCGAGGTTTGGAACGCCCGGGCCGATTTCGACGTCCTCTACCAGCCCGAACTCCGTGCCGATGAGACGACCTCCGGGTGGCCAGGAACCGAGAAATCGCGTTTCGCCTCCTTCGCCGGCCGCCTGTGGACTCCTGTCCTCGACCACGAGCGCCTGAGCAATGGCTGAGGAAACAGGCATCCACGACGGGGCCCGACGTAATGCGGCGACTCCGTTCGACATGACCAGCGCCCTGCCTGGACCCGGTGTGACGCTGCTCGAAGCCAGTGCAGGAACCGGTAAAACCTTCACAATAACTGCATTGATAGCACGCTACGTAGCCGAAGGCGTACCATTGGACGCCATCTTGGCTGTCACATTCACACGCATGGCTACAGGCGAACTGCGTGACCGGGTACGCCGGCGTCTCTGCAGCCTCGCCGACGCGCTCGGTCGGAAGCTTGACGCCGACGAGCCCGTGCCCGGCGGTGACGAGCTTGCAGCAATGCTCGCCAACGCGGACCGCGCGACGCTGCATGCTCGCCGTATCCGCCTCGACGATGCAGTCGCCGCCTTCGACTCGGCTACCATCACGACCACGCACGGCTTTTGCCAACTCGTACTCGACGGGCTCGGTACCGCCGGCGACGTGGCAACCCGAGCAACTCTGATGGAGGATTCGGCCGCTCTTATCACAGAGGTCGTCGACGACCTGTACCTGCGTTGGTCGCTTCTCCACGGCGTGCCGGACTTCAGACGCGACGACGCTCGCAACGCCGCTACGGCGGCGATAGCAAACGCCGGAATCTCGCTGGCGTCGGCGCCTGGTGACCCGCCGGCGGAGTTGCTCAGACGCCTTGTGAGCCGCGCATCGCAGGAAGTGAACCGGCGTCTGGCCGAGGACAACCTGCTCTCATACGACCGTCTACTTTCCCGTCTCGCCGAGACGCTGGAGTCCGGCGAGAGGGGCACCCTCGCCTGCAGACGGCTACGGGAGCGCTACAGGGTTGTGCTCGTCGACGAGTTCCAAGACACCGACCCGGTGCAATGGCGTGTTGTCCACCAGGCGTTTGGCGATCGCCGCACGACCGCCCTCGTATTAGTCGGTGACCCTAAGCAGGCGATCTATTCTTTCAGGGGGGCGGATGTTCACGCCTACCTTCAGGCGGCCGAGAGGGCCACCCACCACACCCTCACCGTCAACTGGCGCGCCGACCAGGATTTACTCGACGCAACCGAGGCACTTCTCAGTCCGCTTCAGATGGGCGACGAACGTATCGTGTTCCGCAGCGTTGCAGCTCCCGCCGATCGGGCTGTGCCCGGCGTCGAGAACTTCCCTGCACAAACGCCGCTGCGTATCCGCCTCGTGGACGAACGCCAGCCAGGCATACGTACTACTCCGGCGAAGCGACTCCTTCAGAAGGAATCTCTCGTCGATTGGATCGCCGCCGACGTCGCGCGCGACGTGGCCGCGCTGATCCACGCCGAGGCACGCATAGCCGACACTGGCCACTCCGTCGACCACGGCGGGAAGCGCCCATGGCGTCGAGTGCAATGCCGGGACATCGCCGTGCTGACCCGGACGAATAAGCAGTCCCTTTCGATCCGCAACGCGCTTCGAGCGGCGGGAGTCCCAGCCGTGATAGCCGGACTTGACAGCGTGTTCGCCTCACCGGCCGCCGGTTCCTGGCTGCGCCTGCTCGAAGCGATCGAGGAGCCGACCTCGCGTTCGAGGGTGGCTGCTCTCGCACTTACCCCGTGGATTGGCATGACAGTGATGGAGCTCGCCGAAGCCGACGAGCGGACCTGGGAAGGGCTGCACTCGCGAGCGTATCGCTGGGCCGCTACCCTTGCCACGAGGGGCGTCGCCGCTTTGCACCGGTCGATCACGACAAGCGAGGGGCTGCCTGCCCGCGTGGCGGGGACCGCAGGCGGCGAACGGGACCTGACCGATCTGGGGCACCTCGCCGAGCTGTTGCACCAGGAGAGCGTCGCGGGCCACATGGGCGTCCGGTCCATGCGGTCGTGGCTGGCGCGACGTATCAAGGAGGTCGAAGTCGAACGCGGGGGTGCCGAGGAACGGAGCCGACGTCTCGACTCCGACGCTGAAGCGGTGCAAGTCCTCACCGTCCACCGGGTCAAAGGCCTGGAGTTCGGAGTCGTATACTGCCCCTACCTTTGGGATGGCCTGCGTTTGGAGGCTGACGGGGCGCCCGTCGTGTTCCACGATCCGTCGCGCGGGGGCGAACGCACGCTCGACGTGGGGTCCCGCGATCGCAACGGGCCTGCAAGGAATGCCTACCAGAACCACCGTGGCATAGCCCTCGACGAGCAACGAGGAGAGGACCTCCGGGTCATGTATGTCGCGCTGACCCGGGCCCGTCACCAAGTTGTTCTGTGGTGGGCGAAGGCCGACGGCAGCCGGAACTCACCTCTCGGTCGTCTTCTGCTCTGCAGGGACGACCGGACCGGCCACGTCGCGACGCCGCCAGCCAAAGAACCCAAGGACGATTTGATCCGAAAGGCGCTTGACACGCTCGTCGGCCGGGCCAGAACGAACCTGATCGGTGTGGAAATGGCATCCGACGCGCCAACTCCATTGACAACGCCAAAGGTCACCGATCCGATCTGCACGCCTTCCCTCGAGGTGGCCCGCTTCGATCGGACGCTGGACCTTCGCTGGCGTCGCTCCTCCTACACGAGCATCACCGCATCGGCACACGGATCCGCCGGAGCCGACGTCGGCTCCGAGCCTGAGGAGCCCTCACTTCTAGACGAACCTTCTCACGCTCAACAATTTGCCGGCACCGCGCCCGGCGATCCCCCGGTTACCGACGGTCCGCGTTGCATCCTGGCTGACGTTCCCGGTGGGACCGAAATCGGCTCCTTGGTACACGAGGTCCTCGAGCGCGTTGATTTTGCGGCCTCCGACCTGCGCTCCGATTTGGAGGCGGCCATATCGAGCGGCCGAGGCGCCTCGACCGGCCTAGACGTGGCTCTGCTCGCCGCCGGGCTGGAATCGTCGATCAATACCCCGCTCGGCCCGCTCCTGCCCGGCACGGCACTTCGCGACATCTCCCGGCGGCATCGGGCCAACGAACTCGCCTTCGAGCTTCCACTCGCGGGGGGAGACCGCCCGTCGGGCGCCCTGACGACAGCCGATATCGCTTCCGTACTCGCTCGCCACGTCGAACCCGACGGCGTTCTCGGCCGATACCCGTCTCGCTTGGCGGATCCCATCCTTTCCGCAACGCTCCGCGGGTACATGACAGGAAGCCTCGACCTTGTCTTCAGGCACGGCACGGCCCCAGGAAGCGAGCGGTGGTACGTCGTCGACTACAAGACCAATCGGCTCAGCCACAACGACGTTGGAGCCTGGCCGTATCGACGCGACGTTCTCGACGAGGAGATGCAGCACCGTCACTACCCCCTCCAGGCGCTCATCTATCTCGTCGCGCTGCACAGGTTCCTGCGATGGCGGATACCCGGATACTCACCCGGAGAGCATCTCGGCGGCGTGCTATATCTCTTCCTTCGCGGGATGGCTGGCCCGCAGACGCCTCTGCTAGACGGGCAGCCGTGCGGGGTGTGGTCGTGGGACGCCCCGTGCGACCTCGTCGTCGAGCTGTCTGACCTGTTCGCGTACGGCAGGGCAAAGCAGTGAGTTTCCTATCCCAGGTCGACCCCTGGGACAGCTCGCTGGTGATCGGATCCGACCACCAGTTGATCGAATGGAACCGCGCGGGAGTTCTTGCACCCTCGGACGTTCATGTCGCCAACCGCCTCGCCCGCCTCGGTGGCGAGACAGATCCGATGGTGAATCTCGCTGTCGCCTTTGCCGTGCGGGCCCCCAGGTTCGGACACGTTTCGGTGGATCTCAACTCGGTGCGATACGTCGCGGGCGCGGAGCTGAGCGACGGTGCCGATGCGGATTTGGACAGCCTGCCATGGCCGTCCCCGGCGCTTTGGTGCGAGCGAGTCGCTGCGAGCCCTTTGGTCGCTGTCACTGCCCCGCGCGCCTCCGAGGACCACGACCCCACAGACGACGCCGCGGACTCGGCGAGACCGCTACGTCTCGTGGAAACCGCCTTGTACCTCGATCGCTACTGGCGAGAGGAGCAGGCGGTAGGGAAGGATCTCTTGCAGCGGTGCGCCCGCACGTCGCCCGAGAGCGCATCGCCGCTTTCGGCGGCCATCACCGACGCAGACCAGCTAAGGGCCGTGGCGGCGTCGGCGCAACGTTACTTGAGCGTGATTGTCGGCGGTCCAGGCACAGGGAAGACCACTACGGTCGGATGGCTTCTCGCGCTTCTCTTCGAGCAGGCGGCCACATCCGGCGGTCGCCTACCAATGGTCGGCCTCGCCGCCCCCACCGGTAAGGCGGCAGCTCGTCTCGAACAAGCGGTCCGAGCGTCGGCGGCGACCATGGCTTCGAGCGGCGCTATCTCGGCGTCCGTCGCATCACAGCTCGAGTCCCTGCGCGGATCGACGATTCATCGGCTCCTAGGGACCCGTGCAGGCTCATGGCGATTCCGTCACCATCGGGGAATGCGCCTCCCCCACGACGTGATCGTCGTCGACGAGGCCTCGATGATCTCCTTAACTTTGATGGCCAGACTGCTCGAAGCTGTCCGTCCGGATGCCCGGCTGGTGCTGTTAGGCGATCCGGAGCAGCTCGTGTCAGTCGAGGCGGGTGCCGTGCTGGCCGACGTTGTTCGCCTAGGGCGATCAGGACCGACCGACTTGTCCGCTCGGCGCGCGCCGCTCGCTCGCAACGTCTCGACCCTGCGGACCAATCACCGCTCCAGTGGGGCTCTCGCTTCTCTCGCTGTCGCGATCAGGGACGCCAACGAGGACGCCGCACTGTCAGCACTCTCGTCCGGAGATCCGACCTTATCCTGGATCGAGTCGCCCGAATCATCAGTTCTTTCAACGATATTGACCGACGCTGCGCTCGCTCTCGTTTCGCATGCACTCGATGGAGACGCGCCAGCAGCGCTCAAAGCCCTGTCCGCGCATCGGGTACTTTGCGCCCACCGACAAGGACCCGAAGGCGCATCGACATGGAACGAGCAGATTCGACGTTGGCTGTTCGCCAGCCGGCCGCTTGGCGAGGACGGAGAGGCCTGGTACGCAGGAAGGCCCGTAATGGTCACCACGAATGACTACAGCTTGGGCCTGTACAACGGCGACACCGGAGTGGCTGTCGTTGCCCCTGAAGGCGGGCTAGCTGTCGCTTTCGATTCAGGGACGTATTCGACGAGGCTTGTCAGACCGTACAGACTGGCCAGCATCGAGACGGCTTACGCGATGACGGTACACAAAAGCCAAGGATCCGAGTTCGAAGCGGTGACTCTCATCCTTCCCCCAGCGTCGTCGCGCCTGCTCACCCGGCAACTGCTCTACACGGCGGTCACCCGAGCACGTTCCACCTTGAGAGTCGTCGGATCGGAAGAGGCCTTCAGAGTCGGGCTACGCCGCCGGATCGCTCGAGCCTCCGGGCTCGCATCGCAGTTCTCGGGAGGGAACAATGTCGAACCTCGCGCACCCGACCGGGAGACACCCTACGACGACACCGCTTGGTCGCATGGCTAGGGCAGCGCACGCGCTAGGGTAGCAGCGTGGCAAGTCCAAGAGGATTCGTCTCCTCGTCGGCGCTAAGCCGGTGGTCTTCGAAACCCTGCGAACTGTGAGCCAGATTTCTACTAACGCACCAAGCCAGCATGCCGGTTTCCGCCGTCGGCGGTTGGCCGTTCATGCTCCAACCTTCGGGGTCCTTGTGGTCGGCGTCGTCGTCACCTCGATATTCGCGTCGGCGAGCGCCAACAGTTACCGGCATTCCGAGCAGACCCTCACCAACTTGCAGACGAGCCTGGCGGCTTCGGTGATCCAGGCGTCTGCCGCCGACCTCCAGCAAAAGCTCCAAACTCCCGCAGTGATCGCAGCTCAAAACGGGGGTGCAACGTTCGCCAAGAGTATGGGTCCATCGATCGGTGGAGCTGGGTCGTTCGTGGGAGCCGAACTTCTGCGACTCGGTGCTGGTACACAGACCGTCGCTGCGCTGGGCGCCCACTTGGAGCAACCACCGCCTGATCCGGTCGCGATGACAGCGATCGCCGAAGCCCGCAGATCGAACACCCTCGGAGTGGTGCACCTGATCGGCGCCGGCTACCAAAGGATCGGATATGCGGCGGTTGCAAGCGGACCAGCCGGCACCTACGCCGTCTACGCCGAACAGGCTTTGCCGACCGACCGAAAAGTCGCGACCGATCCGACCAACCCGGCTGTCCAAGACCTAGTGGTCGCCATCTATTTCGGCTCCAGTCAGAGTTCGCAGGCTTTGATCGAGACGAATGCCGAGGATCTGCCGCTTCGAGGAGTCCACGCAGTCAAGACCATCCCGTTCGGGGCGGCAACCCTGAGCTTGGCCATCGCAGCGAAAGGATCGCTGAGCGGAGGCTTCGCAGCAAACCAAACCACAATCATCACCGTAGGCGGGGCGGTGATCTCGGTGCTGATTGCTGCACTTGTCGAAGTCCTCGCGCGCCGGCGTCGGCGCGCCGAACGCGAGGCGGAGCAGAGCCGCCAAATCTCTGCAACCCTGCAACGATCACTGTTACCGGTCCGTCTTCCCGAGATCGCAAACGTCGAGATGGACGCACGCTACCAGCCTGCGACCGCCGGGATCAGCGTCGGCGGTGATTGGTATGACGCAATCGACGTCGACGGGAAGCTCTACTTCTCCGTCGGCGACGTGGCCGGCCACGGGTTGCGAGCCGCCACGTTGATGGGCCGCCTGCGAACGTCCATTGGCGCTTACATGATCGACGGGGACAGTCCCGACGAAATCCTTGGTAAAGTTGGCAGGCTGCTGGACGTTTCCGCGGACGGGCAGTTTGCCACTGCCCTGTGTGGATGGATGAATCCGCTCAACGGAGAGGTGGCGTTCGCAAACGCTGGTCATCCTGATCCGCTCCTGATAGCAAATGGCACTTGCCGAGTGCTCGACAGCGATGTCGGACCCCCTATCGGCGTCGGCGGCGGTTATCGACTCACGACAGCCGAGATCCCACCAGGAGGCACTCTCCTAGCGTACACCGACGGGCTCATCGAACGGCGCGGCGAGCCGCTTACACTCGGAATCGACCGGCTGTGCAAAGCTGCGTCCGTTGACCTTCCGTTAGATAGACTGCTTGATCATCTCCTCAACGAACTCGTGCCCCGCGAGGCGGGCGACGACATAGCCGTACTGGCCGTCCGGACACAACTATGAGCAAAACCGCAGAACCCGAAGCGAGCGTAACAGTCCAAGAGCAGCCTGAAGGTTGGGAGCTCACTCTGTGTGGAGAGTTCGATATCGGAAACGTTCAAACTCTCGAAGAGGCGCTGGATCCGCTTATAGCGAAGCGTCCGGACGCTCGTTTCGCCTTGGACATGGGCGGCGTTAGCTTCATGGACAGTGCAACCCTTGCTGTGCTTCTGCGTGCTGTTGCCAACGGTGCAGCGGTGCGTCTGCGCAATCCCTCCTCGGTCATCCAGGCTGTCTTGCGTGCGTCCGGGTTAGAGAGCGTTCTGATTGTGGAACATGACTGATATCGAAATGTATCTGAGCCACCCCGACAGCGTCCGCTCCGCCCGCCACTTCGCTCGCGAAGTGCTGGCCGAGAGCGGCGTTCCGGAACAACGGCGTGAACTCGCCGAACTTCTGGTCAGCGAGCTAGCCAGCAACGCTGTCAAGCATACCGCCACCAACTTCACGCTTGCTATCGAGGTCAAAGACTCCACTATCCGCATCGAAGTCACCGACACCGGGTCAGGTCAGCCTACGTTGAAGCATCCGGAGCCTGACCAGCCAAACGGTAGGGGCCTGCTAATCGTCGACAATATGGCCGACGACTGGGGCACAACCGTCGACGGTTCGACCAAGACAGTCTGGTGCAACTTGTCGGCTCGTCTGCCGGCCAACTCGGGTCACTGATGAGTGCCTGATCTACTGAACACGAAGTCGCGCCTTACAGAATGGTTCCTCACCGCCGAAGAGCGGGGGAACCCAGCGACACTCATTGACCGACGCCACCCCGACGCCCGAGCATGGACGGCAGGCAACGAAGTAACCCCGTTGGTGCACGGATCGGACTATTTTTCCGCCCTCGTAGCGGTGGTCAAAGCCATGGGTGAAGGCGACCTGCTCTGCTTCGCCGACTGGCGAGGCGATCCCGACGAGCGCCTCGACTCCGAAGGAACGCAGGTCGAATCTCTGCTGTGTCACGCTGCTCGGCGCGGAGTGGCCGTCCGCGGCCTGATCTGGCGTTCCCACCTCGACAAGCTGCAGTTCTCCGCTAGCGAGAACCGCCACTTGGGGGAGGAGATCAACGCAGCCGGCGGTCGCTGCGTACTCGACCAACGGGTCCGCCCAGGCGGCTCCCACCACCAAAAGTTCGTCGTCGCGCGCCATCCGGACCGGCCTGCACTCGACGTCGCCTTCGTGGGGGGTATCGACTTGTGCCATAGCCGCAGGGATGACGCCACCCACGGCGGTGACCCCCAGAGCCAGCCGATGGCCGCCGTCTACGGGTCTAGCCCGCCGTGGCACGACATCCAACTGAAGATCCAAGGGCCCGCAGTCGGAGACATCGAAACAGTGTTCCGAGAGCGCTGGCAGGACCG
>JAJZDJ010000214.1 GCA_021828685.1 Actinomycetes bacterium
CGTGGCGATGCTAACTTCTCCCGAAGCCTACGTGGGTTTGGGCGCGATGCCGAAGTCGGTGGCGATCCTGCTGATCCGTCGAGCCATATCGACGTCGCGCTGGGTGACCTTTGGGCCCTTGCTATGAGTGCACATCGTGACTTTGAGCACGCCGTATGAAAGCGTGAGATCGGGGTGGTGGTCCTCGGCGTCGACTGCCTTCGCCACTTCAGCGATGAAGACGGCGGCGCTGCTGTAATCCGTGATCGTGAAGCTGGCATGAAGCGCTCGGTCCTGCTCCTTCCAACCGACAAGACCGGACCCGAGGATCTGTTGGCCGGTGAGCGCTTCCATAGGTTCAACTCTGCCACGGAGCGCCACTTGTTGGTGGGCAAGCCGACTACAACTACAGTAAATCTCTGTGTGCGGACGTTTTGCTTCGACGTCGAGCGTGCGCGACCTGGCGTCGGTCTTCGAAGCAGACTCCGTGACGGTCGACGAACGTGGTCCTCGCTACAACGTCGCACCCACCACGGACGTCCTGGCCGTAACAGCAGCCCCGGACAGTTCCGGTGGGTCCGCCCTCGAAGAAGTGTTGCGAAGGGAGTTGACGGCGCTTCGATGGGGCTTGGTTCCGTCTTGGGCGAAGGACCCTTCAGTGGGATCCAAGATGATCAACGCCAGGGCGGAGAGCATTGCCACGAAACCCTCGTTTCGTTCCGCCTTCGCGAAGCGGCGATGCCTCATACCGGTCGACGCCTTCTACGAGTGGAGACGCGAAGGTTCCAAGCGCTACCCGTTCGCTATAGCGAGGAGGGATCGCCGGCCGATGGCGTTCGCCGGAGTCTGGGAGGTGTGGCGTGGCCGGGGCGGTGGTCCAGAGGAGTCGATTCGCAGCGCCGCTATCGTGACGACCTCGGGTAACGAAGTGATGGCAGCGATCCACGACCGGATGCCGGTGATTCTCGAGGACGAGACTTGGGAGACTTGGTTGGATCCGTCATCTGATCGCGAGGAGCTGCTGGGACTTTTGGTGCCGGCGGGTCCGAAGGTCATCGAAGCATGGCGGGTGTCGGATCTTGTAAACAAAGTTGCCAACCGAGGCGCCGAGCTGCTCGACCCGCTGTAGCCGCCTGGCTCTCATGCCCCCCGGCTGGACGTCGCCGTTAGATGCGGATCTGCTCCCACGAGCGGGCGACATCCAAGTCTCCGAACACTTCCATGGGAGCTTCGTCGAGTGAACGACGGTTCCAAAGCCAAAGAAATAGGTCCCGTGCCGGTCCGCGTACAGCGGCTGCGATTCGCGACCTCCTGGGAGAGGGGATCCTGCTGCGCTCCCCGCGGAGCCTCGCCGCCCGCCACGGGCTCGTTCAGCACGGCGTCGTCGCGGGCTCAGGGGCCGCATTGGCGCGCTCGGGAAGTGCCTTGGATATGGCGGCGGCGACGCCTGGGCCGTCGAGGCCGAGCTGGGCGAGAATCTGCTCCTGTGACCCGTGCGGGATGTACGCAGTAGGCACACCAAGGACGAGGAATGGGGGCACGGCCCGCGTCTCGTTCAGGTCCGCCACAGCGTCGGCGATAAAAGAGCCTGCGCCTCCCGAGCGAACGCCGTCTTCGATCGTGACCACAAGGTCGTGGCTGCCGGCGTCGAGGACCATCTGTGGGTCCAAGGGTCTCACCAGCCGGACATCCCAGAGCGTGCAGTCAACGCCGTCGGCAGCCAGAAGCTCGGCGGCTTCCTCGGCGGCCTCCAGCATCTTCCCCACCGCAAGGATGCACACCCTCGGTGTGTCGGCAGAAGTCGACCCTGTTCTAACCAGCCTGGCATGCAGGCCTTCTCCGACCTTGTCGGGGCTCACCTCACGGGCAGCGCCGCGTGGGTAGCGGATGGCGGACGGGCCGCCGAGCTGCAAGGCAGTGTCGAGCATCGCGGCCAGGTCCTGCGCCGACGACGGAGCGAAAATCGCAAGCCCGGGGATCCGGAGGCACAGCGCCATGTCGAGCACCCCGTGGTGGCTGGCACCGTCAGGACCTGTGATCCCGGCCCGGTCGAGCGCGAAGACGACCGGCTGGCCGTGCAAACCGACGTCGAGGTTCGCCTGGTCGAAAGCTCGTGTGAAAAAGGTCGAGTAGATCGCGACCACCGGCCGCAGACCACACATCGCCATTCCCGCAGCTGACGTGACGGCCGTCTGCTCGGCGATCCCGACGTCGAAGAACCGGTCCGGCCACCTGTCGGCGAACGGTAGGAGCCCTGTCGGCCCCGGCATCGCGGCTGTGATAGCCACGAGGTTCGGGTAGCGAGCGCCGGCGCAGAGCATCGCCTCGTTGAACGCCTGGGTGTAGCCCTTGAGGGCGTGAGGGTCGTCCCCGGGACCTACCGCAGGATCGAAGACGGGTGCATCGTGTAAGCAGCGCTCGTCGTCGTCTTCCGCAGGCTGGTACCCGCGGCCTTTCCTGGTGAGCACATGCACGACGATCGGACCGTCGAACTCCGCAGCCCGCACAAGCGCATCTTCCATCTTGGCGATGTCGTGGCCGTCGAGGGGACCTACGTACCTGACCCCGAGCGCCTCGAAGAACACGGTCGGCTCCACGACCTCGCGCACCGCCGAATAGAGGCCCTGAAGGCTGCTGTAGGCGAGGTTTCCGACGCCCGGAAGATCCCTGAGGCGGTCCTCGAAACGCGAGCGCACCGAGTTGAGACCCGGGTGAAGCCGCAGTCGGGTGAGGCTCTCGGAGAGCCTGGACACTGTCGGCGCGTAGGAGCGGCCGTTGTCGTTGAGGACGACGACTACCCGGCTGGCGCTGTGGCCGAGATTGTTGAGGCCTTCGAAGGCCATGCCACCGGTCAAGGAACCGTCGCCTATCACCGCAACAACCCGTCGGTCGGGGCTGGACGACCGGGCGACCCCGGCCGCGACGCCGTGCGCGTAGCTCAAGACAGTGGAGGCGTGGCTATTTTCCACCCAATCATGCACCGACTCCGCGCGCGACGGGTAGCCGGAGAGGCCGCCCCCTTGGCGGAGAGTAGGGAACATGTCCAGGCGACCCGTCAGCAGTTTGTGCACGTACGCCTGGTGGCCGGTGTCCCAAAGCAGTATGTCGCGGGGGGACTGGAAGACCCGGTGAAGTGCGATCGTGAGCTCCACAGCGCCGAGGTTCGAGCCGAGGTGACCCCCGTTAGTGGCGACAGCGTTGACTATCGCCTCTCGAATTTCGTCCGCAAGGGTCTCCAGCTCGGCGGGGCCCAGCCTTGCGAGGTCCGCTGGCGAGCTGATCGACTCCAAGATCATGTAATCGAGGGTAGCGCTGCGGATAGCTGTTAGTAGGCTCATTTAGTTGGGCCGCGTATGCGGGTAGCCTCAGCTGACCGCTTCATCGAGGCGGGCCGCCCCGCTCGCAAGGTTATTTTTCAAGGAGGCAGATGGTGTTGATCGACCAGGGAGTGCTCGACGTAGTGCTTCGGCGGGCGTTGCGCAGCGGCGGGGACATGGCCGAAGTCTTCGCGGAAGATCGCCGTTCCAGCGGGGCAAGATTCGAGGACGGCCGCGTGGAGGACATGACGTCGGGGCGCGAGCGTGGCGCCGGTATCAGGGTGGTGTCGGGAGAGACGACCGGGTTCGCTCATACCGCAGACCTGAGCGAGACGGGGCTCCTCGCCGCTGCCGAGGCTGCCGCGGGCGCGGCGCGTCAGGGTGGTGGCGGCGTCAAGGTGGCGTCCTTGAACCGGGTTTACGCGCCTGCGCCGACCGAGGTTTCGGTCCTTCCAGAGACCGTCGCGAAGGCGGAAAAAGTGGCGCTGCTCGCCCGCGCCGATGACGCCGCAAGGCGTGCGGGCAGCTCCATCAGGCAGGTGACGGCGGTATATGCCGACAACCGGCGCCAGATCCTGGTGGCGAACAGCGAGGGGGTGCTCGGGACCGATGACCAGGTCAAGACCCGCTTCGCCGTCTCGTGTGTGGCGTCGGGGGACACCGGCATGCAGACCGGCCGGGAGTCGGTGGGAGCGACGATCGGCTTTGAGCTTTTCGACAAGGTTTCCGTCGAGGACATGGCCGCTGCCGCGGCGGCCCGCGCCATAACGAAGCTCGCCGCCAGACCCGCGCCGTCCGGGCGCCTCGCAGTGGTGATCAAGCAGGGAAGCGGCGGCGTGCTGTTCCACGAGGCATGCGGGCACGGACTAGAGGCGGACCTGGTATCGAGGGATGCGTCGGTCTTCAAAGGCAGGGTTGGAGAAATGGTGGCGAGCCCGCTCGTCACGCTCGTCGACGACGGAACGATGGGCCCGGAGTGGGGGGCGATCGGCATCGACGACGAGGGTCACCCTGCCCAGCGCAACGTTCTTATCCAGGACGGCGTGCTCACGGACTACATGTGGGACTGGATGCGGTCCCGCAAGGAAGGCCACCCAGCGTCGGGCAACGGAAGACGGGAGAGCTACCAGCACCTTCCGATGGTCCGCATGACGAACACTTACGTCCTGGCGGGGGCCGAGGATCCCGAGGAGATAGTCCGCCAAACTCCCTACGGGGTGTTCGTCGCCCAGCTTGGCGGCGGCCAGGTCAACACGGCTACCGGCGACTTCGTGTTCGGTATGACCGAGGCCTACCTCATCGAGGATGGGCGCCTGACCGAACCGCTCCGCGACGCCAACCTGATAGGCAACGGTCCCGAGGTGCTACGCAACATCGACGTCGTCGGAAACGATTTCGCGATGGGAAGCCCCGGAACCTGCGGCAAGGACGGCCAAGGTGTGCCCGTCGGCGACGGCCAGCCGACCTTGCGGGTGTCTGCTCTGACCGTCGGCGGCACCGCTCGATGAGCACGACGACCACAACGACGGCGACCACAGTGGTGGCGGCTGGCGGGACGGGGCCTGGCGGGCCGGGGGTCGGGGAGGCCGGCGACATCGCAGGGCTAGCCACCTGGGTGGCTGGGCTGGCCCGGGACGGCGAGCAGCTCGAGGCGTACGTGGCGAAGGGTCGAGAGACGGAGATCAGGGTCTTCGACGGGGAAGTGGAGTCGTTGTCGTCGGCGGAGTCGGCGGGTATCGGCATCCGGGTCTTGAGCGGGGGTCGCCAAGGTTTCGCCTACGCCGGTGCGCTCGACCTGGACTCGGTCGAAGAGACGTTGCGCGAAGCACGCGACAACGCCGTGTTTGTCTCCGAGGACCCTTACCTCGGCTTGGCGCACCCCGACGGCGTCGCCCCGGCGAGCCTC
>JAJZDJ010000215.1 GCA_021828685.1 Actinomycetes bacterium
CGCCTAGATCGGACTCGAGTACGTCGACCACCCAATCGGGGTAACTGAGCTCGGTCCCGACATCCGGCCATCGACCAGGTCCGTCGGCAGGGTGGTCGGCAGGTCCGTAGGCAGGGTCGTCGGCAAGGTCGTCCGCCACGCGTCGAAGCACGGCATTGACCATCGAACGACCGGGACCACGGACCTCTTCCACAGTGGCGCCTACCGCAGCGCGGGCCGGTATGCGGGTCCATCCGAGCTGGTACGCGCCGAGATGCAGCGCAGATCTGATGTCGGGGTCCAACCCCTCACTCGGCGACGAACTGCGTCCTTGCGCTCGCGTTCGGCGCTTCCCAGTGCTGCGCGCCTTGACGTGGCGGTCGACGAGCCATGCGCACGCCCGCCGCATTCGGCATGTGCCGTAGACGAGCTCTGTCGCCAATCGACGATCGCGTTCGTCAAGTGCCGACGCTCCTAACAGTTCTGGAAGTATGACGTTCGCCCGTGCCCCCGCCTCGATTGCTATGAGTGCTTGGAGAGCGAGTCCCCTCGAGGTCGCCTTTCCCGTCTGGCTGCTCATCCGTCGGCGTGGCCGACGTTGACACCACCAGTGCTACGGGGCGTGTCGGCCTCATTGCTCACGTCGAAGGCCTCCCCTGCGACAGGGCGAACGCCACGCAGCCAGGCGGCACCGGCCATTACCTGTTTGCCCTGTGGTTGGACCGTCAACAACCGGATAGCGCTGTCACCTGTATAGACCTTGTCGCCACTGACCGTTCCCGGTGTCCCCCGCCCAGACGCCGGCTCGGCCGAGTGGACCAGAAGCCTCTGGCCTCGCCACACAGTCCAGGCCCGGCCTAGACGAACCACCCGAGAAAGTTCGCTGGTGGGCCGGGCCCAATCCAAGCGCAGGTCGTCGGGAGCGATCTTCGCTGCGTAGGTCGCCTCGCCCTCCTGTGGTCGGGGAACTCCGAGCCCCGTGTCGAGGGCTTCGACGAGCAGCCCCGCTCCGAGAGCTGCGAGGCGTTCCGTCAGCTGCTGCGAGGTCTCTGCGACTCCGATCGCGGTCTCCGCCGAGCGGTATACACCCCCGGTGTCGAGGCCTTCCTCGACGCGCATCAGGCAGACGCCTGTCGTTGGATCACCTGCGAGTATCGCTCTCTCCACGGGTGCAGCGCCGCGCCAGCGGGGAAGCAGGGAAAAATGCACGTTGACCATCTCGAGTCTATCGAGGACGTCTCCCGCGATGATCCGCCCGAACGCTACGACTATCCCCAACTCTGCCCCGTAGTCGAGGCAGGCAGCAGGAGAGTGAACGACCGGTATTCCACGCTCGCCGGCCAAGGCGCTCACAGGTGTCGGGCTCGGTGCGGCTCCCCGGGATCGACGCTTGTCAGGCCTGGTCACAGCGACAACCACTTGATGCCCTGCTTCGACCAAGCGATCGAGTACGTGGGCCGCAGGTTCGGGTGATCCGAGAAAGGCGAGTCTCAGCGCTCAGGCCTCTTCGAGCTGCGATCGCCGACGCAACTCCTTCATCGCCTGTTTCTTCTGGTCCTTGTCGAGCAGTCCGATTAGGAGACGGCCGTCGAGATGGTCCAGCTCATGCTGAAAGCAACGGGCCTCGAGCTCGTCGGCCTCGATCGACACTTCCCGGCCATGAAGGTCGTAGCCAGTCAGATGTATCTCCTTCGGCCGTACGATCGGGAAGAACAAGCCAGGAATCGACAAGCATCCCTCGTCGTACTCCCACTCTCCCCGGAAATCCGAGATCGTCGGGTTGATGATCGTCACCGGGTCGGCGTCGCCCATCTGGTACACGAACATGCGCTTTTGCACTCCCACCTGTGGAGCTGCGAGGCCGAGGCCGTTGGCCTCGTGCATGGTCTCGACCATGGCCTCGGCCAGGGCGACTAGGCGCCCGTCGACGTCGGTCACCTCTCTGGCAGCCTGGGTGAGCACGGGATCACCGAACAGCCGGATCTGGTACGTCGCCACCCGCCCATGGTAACGCTGGGTGGGACCCAAACCGCGTTTTCTGCGAACCTTGAGCAGTGCCCCACTACTTCGACGAGCAACCTCACGTCCCCTCCCGGCCGACCTCGGTGCACATGAAGCTCCGTGACTTCGAGGCGGACCTTGTTGCCGACCGAGGTGTTTTTTCGGCGACGAGGATCGACCCGGGTACGGCGCTGCTCCTCGACGTGGGATCAACTTCGCCGGCCATCCTTGACTCGACGGGGAACCTGCTCGACCTCGGCTGCGGGTATGGTCCGATCGCCGTCACACTGGCACACCGAAACCCTCGGGCGAACGTGTGGGCGCTCGACACGAACCGGCGGGCGCTTGACCTTGTCGGCACGAACGCATCGACGCTCGGCCTTTCGAATGTGAGGCCCGTCACTTCCGACGAGGTTCCCGCCGACGTTCGCTTCGATCAGATCTGGTCGAACCCGCCGGTGAGGATAGGCAAGGCGGCACTCCAGGACCTCCTTTCGGCATGGCTCGGCCGTCTCGTACCCGGGGGCCACGCCCGCATGGTCATGTCGCGCAACCTCGGCGCGGACTCGCTGTCGACGTGGCTCGAATCGACCGGGATGACCGTGACGAGACGCTCGTCGAAACGCGGTTACCGGATACTCGAAGTGCGGGGCCGACCCGCTTCCGCGGGGACATCTGGGGAAGCGGAGGCGCGCCAATGAGGCAGTTGCGGCCGACCGACCTGAAACGACTCCACCGGGAGTGGAACCGCCGGAGCGCCGCACGAGTCGCGCTCCTGCTCGACGGCGTGCAGTCGCCGTTTAACATCGGCGCGATCACTCGGAGCGCGGCCGCGTATCGAGTCGAGCACCTTTACCTTTGCGGGCAGACCCCACCGCCGACGATGGCTAAAGCCGCCAAAGTGGCCCTCGGGACCGAACGTTACCTGTCGTGGTCGCACTCAGAGCGCGGCGTCGAGGCAGCCGGGAAAGCCCGTGGTGACGGCCTGTTCGTCATCGGGCTGGAGTTGGCGGACGGAGCAACCCCACTGCACGCGATCGATGCTCCTCCCGACGTCTGCCTCGCTGTCGGCAACGAGGACCACGGGCTCCCACCGGGAACCCTGGACGCGTGCGACACAGTCGCTTATCTGCCGATGACAGGCCGGGTCGGTTCGCTCAACGTGGCGACGGCGGCAGCGATCGCTCTGTACGAGCTGCGCCGGCGCGAATGGATCGGTAACCCGACTCTGATCGACCTCTCAGCGTCTGAGGACCCATGATGCACCGACAGCATCGTGGGCGCCGATGAGAGCGACGCACTCTGCGGCCTCGGAGTCGCTCATACCCTCCGCCGCCCGGAGCGCGATCGGCCTGATGGCGATACCCCCGCGAGGGGCGAAGTCACCGAAAACCCGCAGCCAGCGCGGGGAGCAGGCCGTCACAATGTCGTCGGCCACACGGTTGACGCAATCCTCGTGGAATGCCCCGTGATCGCGGTACGCACCCAGGTACAGCTTTAGGCTCTTGCTCTCGACGCAGCGCCCACCAGGAACGTAGTGGATGTGGAGCCGCCCGAAGTCCGGCTGGCCTGTCACGGGGCACAGCGCCGTGAACTCGAGACATTCGAGGCCGACAGCCCACCCGCCGCCGGGGTGCGGATCTGGGAATGTCTCCAGCATGTCGGCACTCGGATCCCTGTATCGGTACTCGCTTCGCCGTCCGAGGAGAGTCAGGTCGGAAGTGTCGCTCACCACGCTCCACGGTAGCCGCGTGGCGGACCGTGGCCCTTTGCGCGAGCGGAATTGCGACATTTCGTCGTGTCAGAGCAAGACTGGGTTCGGCAGCGGATCCCGACGAGCCGCGCGACAGACTGTGACCGTAATTGCACATTTCTGGTGCAATTACGGTCACAGTCTTCCGCAAACCCGGGTCGGACAGCGCTTCATGCGACCGCTATGGGCATATTGCACCAAGTATGGACCACGCATGGACCGTCCTGGCGTCCGAACAGCCCTTCAAATCCGTTGCGGATCCACGGCTACTCGAACCTTCCCCCCGGGCGGGCCAACCGAGCGCAGAGCATCGCAAAGCCTCCGGTGATCGGGAGCCTTCACCAGCCACTTGCCATTGTTCGGTCCCACCACTTCTACGGTTCCATCGCCGCGCTCGCCAAGCGACGCGATCCACGCCTCGCCGCCCGCTCCCGAGAGGAGGGCAAGAGCCCCGTAAGGCGGCAGTCGCAGCGCTCTCCGAGCGGAATCCTCCTCGCTCAGTGCGGCAGCCGGGTCTCCGATCGCCGCTGCTCTAAGCACCGGGTGATCCGGCATACGCGTCTGGACAACTACGAGGCCCGCGGCGCCTCTAACCAGTCGAGATGCCGTCGCCAACAGGGCGAGCGAGTGCTCGGCCGCGCCGAACCGCGCCGCGAGCAGCTCCCGGTCGAAGTCCAAGAACACGATCGTGGCGAAACCGGAGGAGGGATCGAGACGGCGAAGCAGGGCCTCGGTTCCGACGAGGACGCTCGAGGAGGGAAAGTCCTTCGTGGCAGCCGTCACCTCGCCGACGTCCCTCCCGCCGAGGCGTTCCAGGTCCTCCCGAGCTCTAGACGTGCCCACACGCAGCCACGACAGCCTTATCGATGTGCAACTTGCGCACACGTAAGGCCGCGTGGTGCCGCAGCCCGGGCACATGAGGAGTCCCGGCTCGGGCGATGACACGGCCGCATGGCACACATCGCAGCGCGCTACCGTCCCGCACGCCCCGCACGCGAGTAGCCGCACCCTCCCCGTCGTGTTCAATACGCAGGCGATCTTCTCGTCGTGGCGAAGCAGATCGACGAGCGGGCTGCTGTAAAGGCCGACTCGGGGATCCTCGCTTCGCTGGTCGACAAGCTTCATCGTGGCCCAGCCGGCTTTCTGCTTGGCCGGTTCGAAGGTTGTCGTCGGGCCGAGCGCGACCAGCTCAGGGCCGGGGCAGGAGGTGATCAGGTAACAGGGGACGCCGGCGCGTTCGGCCCGCTCGACTGCCACCACAACGGAGCTCCACGTCGGCGCCCGCTCGGACGTGTGCAGCTCGTCGTGGGCGTCGACGACTACTACAGCCGCGATGCCCGGGCACGGCGCCCAGGCGGCTCCTCGGCTTCCGACGACCACCGCCGCTCCGGCGCGCGCCTGTGCCCATTCCTCGGGGAGCAGCGCCACGTCGCCGCCGGCGCGCCGCAGTCGCC
>JAJZDJ010000021.1 GCA_021828685.1 Actinomycetes bacterium
AGCTGTGACGGAGCCAAGCGAGATAAGTGGGCTGTTGACAGACGATCCGCTGCCGGCGCTTGCAAGTGTCGCATCGACGGTAGCGCCGTTCGCTCCGTTGAGAGTAAGCGTGGAGCCTGGTGTGACCGTCGAGATCGTGTTGGAGGTTCCGTCGACGCTAACCACGGCGTCCACACCGGTGGATGACCCAGTGCTCAAACCGAGAGTTGCGAGGGCGCTGCCGCCGGTGACGCTCATCGTCTGCGTGGAGCCCTGGTCGATGCTGGTGAGGATCAGATGTCCCGAGGCGTCGTATCCGGCCTGGACGACCCCGCCCGCACCTGAAGCCGTGATAGCTGAGTTGACAGCTGCCAGAAGTCCCGAGGCGGTATAGCCGCCTGAAGGACTACCAGCGATCGAGATGGTGTAAGCGGTTCCGTTGGCCGTGAGGTTGATTGCGTTGTTCGCCGACGTACCCGAGCTTGCGACCGTAGTCGTCGTTCCCGACGCTCCCGGCGTCGTGGAGCCGGTGATCGAGGCCGCCGCGGAGGCCTGCGTCACCTGGACGGTGTGCGCTCCGATGGATACTCCGCTCCCGTCGCGAAGCGATGCGAACCCGAGTTGGCCGGCGCCTTGGGCGACCAGAAGTCCACCAGCGGAAGTGACGACCTGGGAGGTCGCTGACACGGAACCTGACGAGACGAGGGTGTCAGCAGCTGCGAGCTGCGCAACAGTGAACTGCACCGAGCCTGTAGGCGTACCGGCAGCAGCGGTGGCGGTAGCTACCGACGTGTTCGTCGAGGTGGCGGAGCGGGCGTCCCATCCGCTCGACGTCGCAAGCGTGTTCGCAGCGGTCTGAAGTGAGAGGAGGTCGCTGTTGATCTGCTGGTAGTCGGCGACGTTCGAGGCGAGAGTCGACTGCTCGGCGGTAAGGCTGTTGA
The DNA here is from genome assembly GCA_021828685.1 of Actinomycetes bacterium. Lineage (GTDB taxonomy): Bacteria > Actinomycetota > Acidimicrobiia > Acidimicrobiales > Palsa-688 > JAJZAM01. The sequence continues at coordinate 921 of JAJZDJ010000021.1, forward strand.
CCGGGACTTGGAAGGGTTGAAGTTCGGCAGCGATGACCTGCTGGGTGTTGATGCCGGAGACGAGTCCGTAGGAGACGATCGGCGGCGTCGTAAGGCTTCCGCCACCTGCCGAGGTCCCAGATGTGATCGACGACATGGATGTCCTACGTCCTCCTGCTTCGGCCGGCCTGCGTATTTCCCGACTGAGGATCGGGAATGTGCGCGCCGGCCCCGGTTGGCATTTCCAGGGCCGGCGTCACGTTCATCTCAGCTGCTCTTGGGCTTACTGGAGAAGCTTCAAGACCAGAGAGGGAGTCTGCTGCGCTTGAGAGAGCATCGCGACACCCGACTGCATCAGGATCTGATCTGTGCTGTAGGTGGTGGTCGCTTGCGCGAAGTTGACGTCCACTATCCCCGCGTACGCAGACTGGAGGTTCTGCTGGCCTACGGTTAGGTTGGCGACGACTGCGGTCAGCTGGTTCTGGGTGGCGCCGACATTCGCTTCGATGGAGGCAACATTGCTGATCGCGGCCTGCACGACAGACGCGGCGGCCTGAGCACTTGCGGCATTCGAGACGACGACGCCCGAGGTCAGGCCCAGTGCTGCGGTGCTGACACCCGCGATCGACAGCGTGATCTGGTTGTTCGAGTTGTCGAAGGCGCCGACCTGAAGCGTCTGGTTGGAGAAGGACCCGTCCAAAAGTTGGGTTGTACCGAACTGGGTCGTGTTGGAGATCTGGTTGATCTCGTTGCTCAGAGCGGTAAACTCCTGTTGGTTCGCGTTGAGCGAGTTGGTATCGTTAGTGGCACCGTTAGCTGAAGCGAGTGCCAGTGAGTTCATCGTCTGGAGGATCGACGCGATCTGGTTGAGCGCACCGCTCGCAGTTTGGATCAGCGACACGCCGTTCTGCGCGTTGCTGATCGCTTGGGTGTAGCCGTTGGCCTGAGATTGGAGACCTTCCGCCGTCACATACCCTGCAGGGTTGTCCGCAGCGGTCTGGATCTGTAGGCCCGACGAGAGTTGGGATATGGCCTTGGACATGGCCATATCTGTCTGGTTGACGTTGTTGTAGGCGTTGAGGGCTGACAGGTTGTTGTTGACTACTAGAGAAGACATCCGTTCCTCCTGGGGAGCGAGTCCCGACTCCTTCGGGACCCTGGGGTGACCGGAGACCTCTGTGTCGCCGGGCTAAGCGAGATAATCGTCGTCGCAGGTGCCGCTGCACTTGAGCGGTATCGGGGAAAAGGCCGCTTTCTTGGCCTAGGCCGAGACGTCATGAAGCTGAGTTTCCGAGAACGTCAAGTTTGAGCGGTTTTCAACCGATGTCCTTGGGGATGAGCCGCACCCCAGTGACTGTCGCAATCCTGGCATGGAACAGCTGGGAGACAACAAGGGCATGCCTCGATTCGCTGCGACCCACCCTCGGCGTTCGCGACCAGGTCGTGGTCGTCGACAATGGCTCAACGGACACCACCCCCGCCGCCCTTGCCGGTTACGCCTGGGTCGATGTAGTCACCAACCCGGTCAACAGGGGATTCGCCGGCGGCTGTAACGACGCAGCTTCTGCAGCCCGTCACGATTTGATCATCTTCTTGAACAACGACACGCTGCTTGCACCTAGATGGATCGAGCCCCTGGTAGCCGCATTCGATGATCCTTCGGTAGCAGCCGCCGGCCCTAGATCCAATTTTGTAGCAGGACCGCAAGTAGTGCCAGAGGCCGTCTATAACTCCCCGTCCGAGATGCGCCACTTTGCCCGCTCGTGGGCCGAATCGCATCGCGCCACGACATCGCCGGCCGACGTTCTAATAGGGTTCGCGTTGGCGGTACGGCGCAATGTGTTCGACACTGTCGGCGGTTTCGACGAAAGCTACGGGATAGGAGGATTTGAGGACAACGACCTCTGTAGGCGGATAATTACAGCCGGCTACACGTTGGTAATCTGCCACGATTCCTTCGTCCACCACGAGGGCCACAAGACCTTCCAAGCGAACGGGCTCGACTGGTACGCAGAGCAGGAGTCCAATCGTGCCCGCTTTGTCGCGACCTATGGAAAAGGTTCAGACGTCGATCGTCCGATCATGGTTTCAGCCTGCCTCATTACCAAAGACGAGGAGGAGCGAATCGAGGAATGCCTCTCGTCACTGAAATGCGTCGCCGACGAGATCGTCGTCTACGACACTGGCTCAAGAGACTCAACCATAGACAGGGCGCGCGCTGCGGGCGCCACCGTAATTGAAGGGTTCTGGGACGACGACTTCTCGCGCGCCCGCAACGACGCGTTGAAGTACTGCAAAGGTGATTGGGTGGTGTGGCTGGACGCCGACGAGACGCTGCAGGCTGATGACCCTGCGCAACTTCGGACACTGCTCAACACGACCCGCATTGAGATCGACGCTTGGTCGGTCAGGATTGAGAACCTTACTGGTGCGGGTGCCGGATCGAATTTCTCTCACCACGCGGCACGGCTTTTCCGTCGCGAACGATGCGAGTGGACTGGTCGCCTTCACGAGCAGATTGCCCTCAGAGTGAGCCACGACCCTATCGTCCAAGCAGAGCTTTCGAGCGGCGCTTGGATCCGCCACACAGGCTACCTTGACGCAGCGCTGCTTGGAAGAAACAAGGCGGAGCGCAATATCCGCCTGGCACAGGCGGAGGTCGACGACGCCGACAGTTGGGACCGGGGCTACTCGCTTACATCCCTCGGTCGCTCATTGATACTTGCTGGGCGGATTGACGACGGACTGGACCGCCTGAATGAGGCTCTCGATAAGACCGGCAGCGTAATCACACGGCGGCTCGCCCTACAAAGCGGTATAAGTGCAATGTCAGTGGTAGGTCGCCATGTGGACGCATTGGAGTGGTGCTCACGACTTCGCGACGAAGGCGGCGACGCGAACACCGTCTCCTCGCTCGAAGCACCGCTTTACCTTGCCATCGGCAACTATGAGAAGGCTTTGGAGATTCTCGACGGAGTCGTTTGTGGCCACAGCGACGCCGACGGATTCGCCCCGTCCCCAGGCACGGTAGCAGCCCACAAGGCGCAGGGGCTCGCCGCTCTAGGACGATTCGCTGAGGCCGCCGACGTCCTCATGTCCACCTTGGGAGAGGATGGAGTTCTCGACACCCATCTCGGCTTGCTGGTCGATTTCATGACTAAAGGCGAACGGTCATTCGCCAGGTTGGCCAGCCTCATACCAGCTGATCGAGTCAAGCTCTTCATGGCACAGGTCCTGCAGCTACGGCCGGACGTAGCCGACAACGTGCTCGAAGCGTGGGCTCCAACTGGCGTAGCGACGCGGATCATGCTCGCCACGGCAGCGGCACTAGCGCCTCGTCTGCCAATCGAAAGGGCGATGGTATGGTCGGCAAGGTTGCGCCAAGCAGGCCAGCCAGCGTCGTGCCCTCTAATCTCTCAGGCACTTTCAGACTCTCCACCGGTCCTTCGCGCTAGAGCGGCAGCAGTGGCATGGGCTACTTTCAAAGATGATCGCTCTTTTGAAGCATTCGGCTCCTCCTGGCAGGACTCACTCGACGTCGAACGTCACAGGATCGAACTCGAAGTCACCACGCTCGCCCCCGACTTGTTGCAAGCCGTTCGTAGCAACGATGAGATCGACGCCCTAAAGAATGTGGGTGCGATCTGTAACCCGCGCAAGAATCACCAGAATGCGGGGCCCTGCGCGAGCATAATCATACCTTGCTTCAACAATATCGAGCTCACCTCGGACTGCCTTACAAGTCTTGCTGCGACAGCCGGCACGTCGACCTTCGAAGTAATCCTCATCGACAATGGATCCAGCGATGCTACCAGGCTGATGACTGGAGATTCCGATCGCGTCCGCGTGATTCGAAATGTCACCAATTTAGGATTCGCCAAAGCATGTAATCAGGGAGCTCGGGCCGCGCGCAGCGATGTCATCGTGTTCCTAAACAATGACACAGTCGCGCTAAATGGATGGTTGGAATCGATTCTAACAATCCTCCATGATGAATCAAGCGTTGGTGCTGTCGGTGCCAGGCTGCTCTATCCTGACGGTACAATTCAACACGCAGGTGTCGACATCATCGTGAGTGACCACATTGAAGGTCGGCACCGGCACGTAGGAATGCCTGCAACTTTTCCTGACGCATCGGTGCTTGCAAACGTTCAGGCGGTCACTGGGGCGCTCTTGGCGGTCAGACGAGCAGCCTTCGACCTTGTAGGAGGGTTCTGCGAACAGTATTGGAACGGTAACGAAGACATAGACTTGTGCCTGAGCCTCGTCGACGCAGGTTGGGACATCATATACGAACCTGCCTGCACCTTCATACACTATGAATCTCAGTCGGGCTCAGAACGCTATAGCCGTTATCAGCACAATGTGGATACCTTAAATGACCGATGGTTCACGCGGCTGAGCAATCGAGCGACGCTCTCGTCGTCGCCCCTAGTCACAATCTAGGCAAGCGTTGGCGATCCGATCCAAGGAGTCCATTGTTCACCTAGTTGCTGCACAGATTGAGATCACTATGACCAACCAACCCTACGGCCGGAGGAACCCGTGGATATAGAGGTATTTCGACCTCGCTACGAGATAGAGGAGTGCCTAACCGAGATCCGGGAGTGTCTCACGGAAGGTTGGACAGGTGCGGGCTTTAAGACATCGCAGTTCGAAGAGGCGTGGAAATTCTACACGCACTTGCCAAATGCTCTATTCGTGAACTCTGCCACCAGTGGCTTGCACCTCGCAGTCAAGGCACTGAAGGATCGACGCGGATGGCATCAGGGTGACGAAGTCGTGTCGACTCCACTTACGTTCGTCTCGACAAACCATGCGCTACTTTACGAGGGTTTGGCTGTCAGATTTGCTGATGTCGACGACAGTCTTTGTCTCGACCCCGATAGTGTCGAATCGACAATCACCCCCAGGACGAAGGCTGTCATGTACGTAGGCATGGGCGGTAACAGCGGACGGCTCGATGAGATAATTGCTATTTGCGCCTCTAAGGGACTCGACCTAATCCTCGATGCGGCGCATCTTGCCGGCACTAGAGTGAACGGTGAACACATCGGTCCCGGTGCATCCGTAGTCGTCTTCAGTTTCCAGGCCGTCAAGAACCTTCCGACCGCTGACTCGGGTATGGTTTGTTTCACGAACCCTAGCGACGACGAGTATGCCCGAAAGCTGTCTTGGATGGGAATTAACAAGGACACTTATGCAAGGACTCAAGGAAAAGGTTCTTATAAGTGGATGTATGAGGTTGAATCAGTAGGATATAAGTACCACGGAAATTCAATTATGGCAGCAATCGGCCTGGCTCAACTTCGATATCTCGACCGTGACAATGCGTACCGGAGACAGTTGGCTCGTTGGTATGATGACGCCTTAGGCCCGTCACAGCGAGTGGTGAAAATTCCGATAACAGTAGGTTGTGAGTCGTCGCGACACCTTTATCCAGTCCTAGTTGACAATCGCGATGAGGTAGTCTTAGCCCTCAATAGTGCTGGCATAGCGCCTGGAGTTCATTACAGGACTAACACTGACTATCCGATGTACAGCTACGGCGCCGGGAAGTGTCCCGTGGCAGAAGACATGAGCCGACGCTTACTGTCATTGCCCATGCACCTCGGCTTAGGATTTGACGAGATAAGCTACGTCGCTTCTACCTTGGTGTCTATAACTGAACGTCGATCCGTGCATGTTTGACAGTGTTGTGAATTTGCGGCCTTTAGAGCGAGACGACCTCGAGCTGGTGGCATTGTGGCGCCGATCATCTGACGCTTCCTTGGCGTTCCTGTCACCAGACCCGATCACGGTTAGCGGGCAGGGGTCGTGGTATGAAGCCTATCTCAAGGACAAAACTGACATGATGTTCGTGCTTTGCGACGCCGATGGCCATGGTGTGGGAACAATTGCGCTCGTGGACATCGACTACCGCAATCAGAAGGCGGAGTTCGGCCGACTCCTCGTTGCCGACTCTGTGAATCGGGGTAAAGGATTCGCGACAGCAGCGTCTTTGCAGTTGTTGGAGTTTGCTCGTAGCCAGCTACATCTCTCGAAAATCTACTTGTATGTCATAGGTTCAAATGCGCGGGCGGTGAAATTGTATGAGAAGCTGGGTTTTCATATTGAGGGATGTTTCGACCGCGACGTGTTCGCGCAAGGTGGTTGGCTAGACGTTCTTCGGATGTCAATATTTCTCGACAGTTCATGGGAGCGACGTTCGCGTTGAGCCAGCCATTGGTGACCGTCGTTATTCCGACCTTCAGTCGCCCAGAGATGCTGCGAGAGGCGATCGATTCGGTGATCAGGCAGTCCTACGACGAAATCGAATTGATAATTTCCGACGACAGTCCGGACACCGCCACAGAAGAGTTGATGTCAACGTACTTCTCGACTTCGCGCATAGGAAAACTCGTATACCGCCGGAACATTCCGTCGTTGGGGGCCGCAAGAAATTTTGCTGAGAGTGTTGCTACAGCATCGGGCAAGTACGTCAATCTACTTATGGACGATGATCGGCTTCTGCCGACCATGATCGAGACGATGGTTGCCCTCATGGAGGGGAGCCCGTCCATCGTGTTCTGCACTTCATGCCGCACGAAGATCGACGAGAATGGGAACCAGCTAGGACTTCTCCCCGGACTTGAGATGGCAGTTCCTTGTGATGCTGTACTCAAGGGTATCGAGGTGGGCGATTTCTGCTTGCAGCGTTCCATGAATCTGATTGGTGAACCGTCGACCGCCTTGTTTCGAGTGGACGCCATGTCAGAGCCGTTCGGTTACATGGCCGGCCGGCTATACGGATGTAACGTCGATATGGCGACATGGTTACGTCTAGCCTCAGTTGGAAGCGTCAGCTTCACCCGTCAGGTGTTGAGTGAGACGCGCATCCACGCGTCACGGCAATCCAATACTTTAGAAATGAGTGTGCTCGGTCTCACAGACTGGCTCCACCAGGTTCGGGTGGGCCCACAGTTCGGCTTCCTCAACGACCAAAGAGTCGATCAAGCTGCCGTCGAGCTAGTCCTTGGCAGGGCTGAGAGCCTCATAGGTCAACTCGCGGCAATCAAGAACTCTGGTTCGAAGCTTGCAGTCCTCCGGTCGGAGCTGCTTCAGGAGATGTCTCTACTCATACAGTCTCGGTAACAAATGGCCGAGTCCGAGAGTTGGTCGAAGCTGCTCTCAGTTCGTAGGTAGGGCGCTCTAGCTAGGAGACAGATGGGAGGTCGGAGTCCCCGAGACCAGAGTGCCTCAAGACGAGGCCGGATGCAGCCGATACCAATCGTGGCGCACCGCCAGGATGGCGAGCCGAAGGGGCCACGGACGGTCCATACAGTTCCGAACCCTGCAACGCTCGATCCGAGGTTCCTTTGCGCAGCCGTACTGGTCTAATAGGCGTTCCCGCCGCAGTCATCGCCATCGTGGTGATGCTGGTTGTGCCGATGCCGAGCGTCGTGCTCGACGTGCTCATCAGCGCCAACATCTCCGCCGCGGTGATCATCCTGCTGATGACGATGCACGTGAAGAAGCCCCTCGACTTCTCGGTGTTCCCTTCGATCCTGCTGGTAGCGACGCTTTTCCGCCTGGCGCTCAACGTTTCGGCTACGCGACTGGTTTTGCTGCACGGATATGCGGGTGCGGTCATCTCGTCGTTCGGGAACTTTGTGGTCGGCGGTCAGATCGTCGTGGGGCTCGTGGTGTTTCTGATCCTCATCGTCATCCAATTCGTCGTGGTCACCAATGGAGCGGGCAGGGTTGCAGAGGTCGCTGCACGTTTCACGCTTGACGCAATGCCGGGCAAGCAGATGGCTCTCGACGCTGACCTCAACTCGGGTGTCATCGACCAGGCGGAGGCGGGCAGGCGGCGGCGAGAGATAGCCGACGAAGCCGACTTCTACGGCGCGATGGACGGAGCGTCGAAGTTCGTGCGAGGCGACGCAATCGCCGCCATTGTGATAACAGCGATCAACCTAATCGGCGGTTTGACCGTCGGGATCGTCCAACAGCACCTGTCCCTAAGCGAAGCGGTCCACCGCTACAGCCTTCTCAGCGTCGGCGACGGTCTGGTGTCGCAGATCCCGGCACTGCTTTTGTCGATCTCCACCGGTCTGATTGTCACGAGAGCGGCGACAGACGAGGACGACTTCGGCTCCGACGTGATCTCGCAGGTCCTTCGCCAGCATCGGGCGATCACCGTCGCGGCGGGGGCGATGGGCCTTCTTGGAATCGTCCCGGGTCTCCCCCATTTTGCCTTTCTCGCTGTCGCGTTCGTGTTGTTCCTGCTCTCGAGGAGGGCGAGCGCATCGGTTCGCGAGTCCACCGGAGCGGCGGAATCCAGCGTGCCGGCCGTCATAGACCCTGACAGTCCTCAGGCGCTGGCTGCCGACATGAAGGTAGAACCGCTGGAGTTGGAGATCGGTACCAACCTGATAGACCTCGTCGACACCACGAGAGGCGGCGACCTGCTCGAACGCGTCAAAGGCCTTCGACGCAAACTGGCCTTGGAGCGAGGGATGATCATCCCCTCCGTTCGAACCCGCGACAATGTGACGTTGGAACCCGACAGCTACTCGATCCGGATCAACGGTGTAGAAGCAGCCGCAGGAAGCGCCCCACCGGGAAGGTTCCTTGCGATCGGCGAGGGGCTGGAACTAGTTCCGGGTGAGCCGTGCACAGAACCGGTGTTCGGGCTCGCTGCTAAGTGGGTTCCGAGCGAAGCCCGCCAACAGGCGCTCGTCGCCGGCGCAACCGTCATTGATCGATCGTCGGTCATCACGACCCACCTCGGAGAGATATGCGTCCGTTACGCTGGAAGACTCCTGTCGGCACAGCAGGTGCGCCAGCTACTCGACCGTTTGAAGGCGACCGACCCGGCGATCCTAGACGAGATGGCGACAGCGCAGCTGACCCTCACCGACGTCCACCGGGTGCTTTGTTCTCTTCTAGATGAGGGCGTCGCTATCCGCGATCTGGTGCGCATCCTCGAAGCGGTGACCGTCAAAGCACGAGTGAGCCGCGACCCCGAAGGCTTACTCGAAGCCGCTCGCCAGGTTCTCGGGCCGGCGATCACCGCGCAACACGCAAAAGACGGCACCATCGCAGCCATTACACTCGATGCGCTACTAGAACGTCAGCTTCTAGAGGCGGTGCGAACCAGCGACCAGGGCCCGTATCTTGCAGTCGACGCCCAGCTCGCCGAGGCCCTAGTGCGCGAAGTCCAAGCGATGGCTACACAAGTCGAAGAGACAGGCCGCGATGCAGTCCTAGTTTGTGCCAGTCGCCTTCGACTTCCTTTGCAGCAACTGACGGCGGTCGGAGCGCGGCGCGTAACAGTTCTTTCGGTAAACGAGCTCGGACCTCAGGTCCGCGTGGAGAGAGTAGGAGTGGTGAATGTCACTGCAGCGCCAGTTTGAGGGTCCTGACGTGCGGGTTCTTCTCGAGAAGATCCGCTCCGAATACGGGAACGACCCGACGATCTCGCGTGCCGAGACCTTCAGGTCCGGTGGGTTCCTCGGGTTGTTCCAGCGCGAGCAATTCCGCCTAGTGGTCGACACGTCCGACGGCGGTGCTGGCAAGGCGACAACTCGCGTTCCGGTACCGGACGGCCGTCCGCAGGCGAAGCGTCGCAAGACGGGAAAGCACTTCGCTGCGCCAACTCCTCGAAGCGAGCAGCCGCATACGCGGACCGTCCCCGACGCTCCCGTATCCAAGGGCCGACCAGTTGATCTCTTCGCGGACGTAGCAGACTCGACGCAGGACGAGAACTACGTTGCTGGCATCCAAGTTCCCACCGGCGAGCATCGGGACGCTCCTGCCATCGGAGGCCCCGACGCCGCCAACGCGCACGACACCGACAAGGCGTCCGACAACCCGTCGTTCGAGGCTGTGCTGAGCCGCGTTGCACACATAGCGGGCGCGCCACCTGTGCCGGCCGAACAACCGCTGGAGAGGCGTGCCGTCGAGGCAGTTCCCAGCGAGCCTTCTATCGCTGTTGGCGACCCAGCAAGCGAGATGGCAGCGCCGCAAGCGCTCTACATCGGCTACGAAGCCGACGATACGGATGTCCTCGGTTCGGAGCTGTTCGTTCCGACCTGCCTGTCGGTCGAGGACCTCGCCGACCTCGACGACTCGCCGGGTGCCCGAGACACATTGAATCGTGACGCAGGAGACATTTCACCTCCCGTCGCTTCGATCCTGCGCGGCGAGCTTCTCGACGTCGGCTTCGATCCGCACTCGGCGACACGGGTGGAAAGCGCTGTCAGTGCCGGCGCCAGCACCCTTGTGGCGCTGACGACACTCCTCGAGGCGATGCCGAGCCCGTCGAGCATCCCGAGGCGCCCCGGATCGCTGATCGCCGTGGTCGGCGCAGGTGACCGAGCGACGGCTGAAGCAGCTCGGATCGCCGCCGAGATAGATTCCGACCCGTCGCTGATCGGCGTCGCACGCCCTCAACAGGGTGGTACTCCGGTGAAAGAAGAGCTTCTGATCCGAGACGCTGCTGACGCCATGGAGTTCGGACCGAGCCTCCGGCGCGGCCGGGTCGGTATCGTGGCCGTCGACTCACCGACCGGAGCAACATCGACGGTCTGGGCACGCCACGTGCTGGCGGCTCTTAGGCCGACACTCGTGATCGGCGTCGTCGATGCTATGTACAAGACCGAGGACATAGCCCTGTGGGCGCAAGCCATCGACGGTCTGGATGCGATCGTCGTCGACCGAGTCGAGTCGACCGCGTCGCCGGCGCGGGTGCTCGGTCTTGACATACCAGTCCTTCGAATCGGGGACCTTCCGTCTACCCCGCAACGGTGGGTCGCGGCCATCGCCGACCTGCTGAGCGACGAGTGCAAGGATCTCGGCCGACCGAAGCTATCGGTAATTTCCGGTGCTGACATCGATCCGGCGGGCGAGGCGGCAGCCAGCGGGTTCATGCCGGCCGAGGACAGCTCCGTGTCGCCCGGCGGCGGGCAGGACGGCACCGCAACCACTCGACGAAGGCAGCCTCGCCCCATAGTGTGGCCGCAGTTCGTTCCTGCTGCGCAGGAGAATACCGAGACGCACGTCGCCCTCCGATGAGCGTCCGACACCCCGAGCTCGTCATTGCCGGGGCTGTGTTGGTAAGTCTGCCCATGGTGTCCGGGATCCTCAACGGCGACATCGGCACAATTGCTGCCGGCGAACGATTCCTGGTGGCGTTGGTGGGTTGCTGGATCCTCGGCTCAGTCCTGAGCTGGGTGATCACCACATATTCACATCAGTCTCGCCGGGCCGAGCTGACGCGCCTGACGCAGCGCACGGGAATCAACGGACCGACCGATTTCGTCCCCACCGCAGTCTCTACCGAGGACAGCCCGTGATGGGGGTTTCTGCACCGGACGCGGCTTTCGTCCCTATGGCGTATCTCAAGCCGTTTCTAGGGTCCACCGAGAATCCGGGAGCGCCTCCGCCCGCGGAAGCGCCTCTCAGGAGGACCTCGGATGATAGTGCTAACACATTTCGGCAACGGGAACCGCATAGCGGTGAACGTCGACCTCATCGAGAAGGTCGAGGAGACGCCTGACACTGTCATAACTCTCGTCAACGGAACTCGCTACCTGGTCCAAGAGACCCTGGATCAGATCATCGACGAGATGGTGGAGGTTAAAGCGCGTGTCCTGCGCTTGGCGAACAGCGCACCCGGACCCGGCGAAGGCAAGCGACTCCGCCTGGTCAAATCAGATTCGGACATCGACGAGAACACTGAGGAGCCCTATCGTCCCGGGGTCGAACCTCGATGAAGGCCAGCCTCGACCGGTTGACCCCTATGGCAGTCGGGGGAGCGCTCGCATGCGTGTTTCTTGCCATGATCCTCGACGGGTCCAACCCTGCGGTGCTCTTCATGCCGGCGCCGCTGATCCTGGTCTTCGGCGGCACGCTCGCGGTCGGAGCGGCAGGCTTCATGAAGCGCGACGTCAAGGAGATCAAGTCGATCCTGATGTCGGCTTTCGGCGTCCCCGACCCCAATACGGAGGAGGACATCGAGAAGATCTTCCAGTTCGCCTCGATAGCACGCAAAGAGGGACTGCTGGCCCTCGAAGCGGCATCGAAGGACATCACCGACCCTTTTCTGCGTCAGTGCGTCCAGCTTGCCGTCGACGGCACGGATCCCGAAGAGATGCAGGACATTCTGGAGGGTGAGATAGCAGCGACAGAGCAGCATCACAAGATAGGCGCGAAGTTTTTCCAGGACCTGGGCGGCTTCTCACCAACCCTCGGCATCATCGGCACGGTGGTCGGTCTGATCCACGTACTGCAGAACCTCAACAACCCTTCGACTATCGGCGCCGCTATCGGATCTGCTTTCACTGCGACACTCTGGGGCGTCATGGCAGCAAACGTCTTCTGGCTGCCCATCTCGAACAAGCTCAAACGGGCTTCGCAAGTCGAAGTGTCGCGCAAACGCATGATCGTCGACGGAATGCTCGCCGTCCAGGCCGGGAGCAGCCCCCGCATGATCAAAGCCCGCATGGAGTCCCATCTCCCGCCGGGCACCAGGGATGAGGCGCTAGCGGCATGACCAAACGCGGTCGCCACCAAGCCCACGAAGAGGAGGTCGAGAACGGCGAGCGATGGCTGCTCACCTACGCCGACATGATCACCCTGCTGCTGGCACTGTTCATCGTTCTGTTCGCTATCTCGTCGATCAACCAGAAGAAGTTCCTGGCGCTAGCGTTGGGCTTAAAGCAGAGCTTCGACCCTAAACCGGGCGTTCTGACAAACGGTTCCGGGCTGCTCCAAAATGCAAGCCTCACCCAGACCGCCGGCAGCCAGTACAAGTCGATCGTCCCGAACCCGCTCGGGCCGACAACTACGACGACGACACTGCCACCGCCGGCATCGTCGGGCACCGTCCCGAAAGCCTCTCTGGCGGCGCTGCAGGTGCAGATCAACAACGCCCTCGTGCGCCAAGGCCTCCAGGGGGACGTGAGCCTGAGCCAGCAAACACGCGGACTCGTGGTGCAGGTGCTCGCGGACAAAGTCTTCTTCGCCTCAGACTCAGCGAACCTTGGACCGGCCGGCACGCAGGTCATAGACGCCGTCGCTTCGGTTCTAAGGAGCGACCCTTACCACATTGACGTCGAGGGCTACACGGACAACCAGCCCATCGTCGGCGGTGTTTTCACCTCGAACGAGGAGCTGTCAGCGGTGAGAGCGGTCAACGTGGTGCTGCGCCTGGAGAGGACCGACGGGATCGCCTCCTCCCGTCTGTCGGCGACAGGCTACGGCTCGACGCGGCCGGTGGCGCCGAATACGACTCCAGCGAACATGGCGCTCAACCGCCGCATAGATATCGTCGTCCTATCTTCCACAGGGAGCCAACCATGAGTGCCACAGCCGAATCGGTCAAGTCGAAGTCCAAAACAGCCGAGAAAGTCGAGGAAGCACCGAAGAAATCCAAGAAAAAGTTGTTCCTGATCATTGGGCTGGTCGTGCTGCTGATCGGAGGTTACGAAGCAAAAAGCATTTTAATGAAGACAGTTTACAAGCCGGGGCAGGCGGTCCCGGCCGGCAAGATCTTTCCACTTGACCAGCTGACCGTCAACCTCTCCGACGGTCACCTTGTGCAAGTGTCGATATCGCTGCAGCTAACTGCTGTAGCGGTCCCGACGACGATCTCGAATGATCAGCCACGTATCGAGAACTCGGTGATCCAGATCCTCGGTGAGCAGACCTACCAGGGTTTGCTGGCTCCGGCGCAACGCCAGGTGGTCCAGACCGCCATATTGAAGCAGTGCCAGAAAATTACCGGGACGGTCGACGGAGCAGCCGAGCAGGTGAGCGCCGTGTACTACACCGGGTTCGTGATCCAATGAGATAGTTGTCAGCGAGGAGCAGCATTGAACGAGCAATCGAGGCACGGTCAAGACGACGACTGCTCTGATCTACTCAACTGCTTGGACCACGAGCAGCGTGCTCTCGAGCAGCTGCTCTTCAAGCTTCGTGAACAGCACCTGATCCTCTCGGCGGGCGAGCAGCGCTGGCTTTCAGCGTGCACCTGCGAAGTAGAAGAGGCGGTAAAAGAGCTCACCAGGGTGGGACATGTGCGCGAAGGCGCTGCCGGGAAAGTCCACGCCGCCCACCAGCTGCCCCAAGGATCGACTTTGAGCGACCTTGCGGATCGGGTTGACGACGAGCTTGCAGGCCAGCATCTCCGCCAGCGTCAAATGGCTCTCCGTAACGTCCTCGACCAGGTGCGGCGCTGCTCACGCCAGAACAGACAGCTGCTCGCCAGCGGACTTGCCGCAACGAACGACGCTCTGGCGCTGCTCGGGGCGAAACCGACCTACGACGCGTCCGGAGCATTCCACCAGGACGGTCTGGGCGCCCTACGCTCGTACGACTTCAAGGCCTGAGAGCTCATGGGTAATCTCGGTCTGGCAATCGCCGCATCGGGCATCGACGCTGCACAGACAGCGATGGACACCATCGCCCAAAACCTTTCGAACGCAAACACCCCCGGTTACATCGCCGAGACCGCCAACATTTCGGCGATAGCGTCCGGTGATCCCCTCGGAATAGGCGGCGGCGCGACCGTTGGTTCCGTCACTCAGAACAGTGACAGCCTCCTCGCCGCCAACGCCGCGCAGACTTCAGCCAACGCAGCGCAGAGCACAGCTCTCCAGCAGGTGCTCCAGCAGGCCCAGCTAGCGTTCGGGAACCCGTCGTCGACTACAGGGGTAGGGCCCGACCTGTCGACCTTCTGGCAGTCGTGGGATCAGCTGGCCGCGAATCCGAGCAGCGGCGCAGGCCGCCAGGGCGTCGTCGACTCCGCCCAGGTTGTCGTTAGCGATCTACAACAGGCGTCAAGCCAAATAAGCACGGTCACAGCCAACGCCTCCTCACAGCTGGCAGGGACGATTACGCAGGCGAACACCCTGCTTAGTCAGGTTGCGGCGCTCAACTCACAGATCAACGCCCAGGGCGCAACCGGGTCGTCGGTGTCGGCTTTGGTCGACCAGCGCAACCAGATTTTGACACAACTATCGTCACAAATAGGCGCCACTTCGAGGGCGGGAACCGCCGGCGCGGTCGATGTCAGCGTCGGGGGTATCACACTCGTTCAGGGTAACTGGTCGGACACGCTCACCCTGCAAGGCTCCGGTTCGTCCACCCAGGTCGTAGCGGAAAGCACCCACAGCGCTTTGAACGCCGCGTCCGGGTCAGCGGCAGGCTTGCTCGCTGCGGTCAACTTCTACCTGCCCTCCTACCAGTCGCAGGTCGACACGGTCGCCAACAACTTGGCGACGGTGGTCAACACGCAGCTCGCAGCCGGCTTCACGTCTTCAGGCACTGCGGGTTCGCCCCTGTTTACCGGTTCCGGCGCGGCGGGCCTCACGGTCAATCCCGCCGTCGCGGCGAACCCGGCGCTGATCGCCACCTCGGGCAGCGCGAGTCTGCCCGCGGCAACCAACGACGGCTCAAACGCGCAGGCGCTTGCGAGCCTTTACAACTCCTCGAACGGCCCTGACGCCGCCTGGCAGGCAGCGGTTGTCAACGTCGGCTCCCAAGTAAGCGAGATCAACAGCCAGGTGCAGTCGCAGACTGCAACAGCGAACACTGCCCAACAGAATCTCCAGGCCGTGACAGGCGTGAATCAAAATGCTGCGCTCGTCGACCTGATGAACTTCCAGTCGACCTACCAGGCGGCCGCAAAGGTCGTTACCACGGTCGACACGGCGCTTCAGTCCCTACTTGCGGCGGTCTAAGGAGCAACCCGATGTCAGATCCCACAAATCACTTGGCCGGAAAGGACCAGCCGTGTCTTCCAGCGTGATCAGCGGTATCTCCTACACACCGACCGTCATAGCTTCGCAGCTACTGTCAAGCCTCGACGCCAACCAGGCCCAGCAGGCAACGCTCGAGTCGCAGCTTTCGACAGGGAACCTGGTGAACCAGCCGTCGGACAATCCGACGTTGGCAGGGTCGCTCCTTGCGTCAAGTTCAAGCCTTGCGCGAGCGCAGCAGTACTCGACGAACGCTTCGGACGCCACCGCATGGCTCGGGCTCGGCACCTCGACGTTGAACTCGCTCATAAGCACCTTGCAGTCAGCGAAGCAGTCGGTCATGTCCTTGTCGGGCAACTCCCTCGCCAACCCGCAGGGCGCGGTCGCTGGCACCACCGCGGCGCTAAATGCCGCAATGCAGCAGGTCCTGTCCCTTGCCAACACCACCTACGGGAACCAGGCGATCTTCTCCGGAACCGGTAACGTCACGACCGCTTACGACTCGAGCGGCAACTACGTGGGTGGCGGGAACGCACCAACCCGTACCGTGGGCCCCGGCGTTTCGGTGAGCGTCTCGGCGACAGGACCGTCGGTGTTCGGAACCGGGAGCACCGGCCTGCTCGGACCAACCGGCGTCCTCTCGAAACTGATAACCGACGTCAGCACCGGCACACCGGCGTCAATCAACACCGCCACCACCACCGACCTCGCTGCGCTTGACTCGGCCATCCAGAACGTGACAAACCAGGCTGCCTCGCTCGGAGCCGCGTATCAAAGTGTACAAACGTATGCCACGCAGGCGACAAGCGTGCAGACGGCGCTGCAGACTCAGATCTCAACGCAGAACAGCGTAAACGTTGCGCAGGCCACTACAGCGTTGACCCAAGCGCAGAACTCCTACCAGGCCGGCCTGTGGGCGACCTCTCAGATAGAGCTGCATTCCCTCGTATCGTACCTGTAACCGGAGAAGACCTTTGCCAGCGACTGTTGTAGATAGTGTGATCGAGATGAGCTACGACTCTGCGAGCGGACCGGAGATCCCCGGGCTCGCCGGTTTGTCGAAGCTGACGTTCGCGTCGGGGCTGCCTGGATTCCCCGAAGTCCGGGACTTCGAGCTGTCCGTCCTCGCCAAGGATTTCCTGCCGTTCGCGAGGCTGCAATCGACAGACCAACCGGGCGTCGGATTCACCGTCGTCGCCCCCGGCCTGCTTTATCCCGACTACAGCGTCGAGATCGACGAAGAGGACCAAGGAGCACTCGGACTGCGATCCTCCGACGACGTTGTAACGATGGTGATGGTCACGGTACCGCGCCCGCCGGCAACGCCGTCCGCGAACCTGCTCGGACCGATAATCGTCAACCGCTTCACCGGTGCCGCAGCACAGGTCGTCCAGTACCGTTCGTCCTATCGGGTCGCCGAGGCGCTGCCGGTGTGACTGTCAGGGAATCGGAGCGGAAGGACTCTGGCGTCTGAGGGCGGACAGGCCTACGAGGTCACCCGACGGGTCGTTGAGGGCGCCCCTGTTGGCGTCCTGCATCTGGCGGTAGACCTCCTCGCGGTATATGAGGACGTGCGGCGGTGCTTCGATCCCGATCCGCACCGACTCGTTGCTCACCGATTGGACAGCGACGAGGATCTCGCCGTTGAGCAGCAGCGCTGGCCGCGACCGCTTCGACAGCACGTGCATGCTCGACGCGTCCCAAACCCGGCCCCGCTTCGAGAGGATGTCCGCCACCTCGACCTCCTCGACACGGCGAACCTGGAGATCTTCAGGTCCCTCCACCTTTAGGCAGACGTCGTCGCCTGCCACGTATTCGACGGTGACGGTTATGTCGTGGCCGACGATGATCGACGAGTCAGGCCTTCGACTGAGAACTAGCACTTCGCCTCTTGGTTCATTCGAGAACGGTGCTTTCAGTCCTCAGCCGTATCCCGCCGACGACGTCGGCGATCAGGTTGTAAATGAGCGCCGCCAGTATGTTGGCGAGTGTGCCTGCCAGGCCGAGGACCCCGCCTGCCAGCGCCGTGTATTTCGCAACAGCCGACGCGTGAAGCGCGAAGGCCTTCAAGCTGAAAAGGCTCCGCACGGACTTGTCGATGGAGGTGACAACGCCGGTCTGGTCAGCGACCACCCACAAAAGCATCGCCGCTACAACAATCACCGCAAGGAAGACCAGGTAGAGCACAACCGAAACCTTGATGACCGTGACGATACTGATGTGGCTCACCGTAGTGCGGCGAACCTCGACAGGCCCTCGACGCGACATCCGCGTCGCGGGGGCCTCGGGTTCGCTTCGAAGCTCCGCCCGCGGCTCACGCCGCGCTGAAAGCGCCGGGCGCATGGAACGTCCGGGAGGCGGTGCCTCCCTGTCAGTGTTGGCGAGGCCTGACGAGCCCGCCCGGAGCGACCCGTAGCCGGCGGGTACCGGGGAACCCCAACCGGTGCCGGATCCTCCCGGCCCCGCCGCGCGTACACCGGGCACCTGGCCGCGACCGCCGTCGCCTGACGAGGCGCCACTGCCGCCCAGCCCCGCGACGGGTTCGTCCATCAGCCAGCGTCTTCCACTGCAAGAACGGGTGCGACAGACGCCACCGCCTGACCGGAGTCCAAGGTGACTATACGCACCCCGGTTGCGTCCCGGCCTTGGCTCGAGATCTCGCGTGCGGCCATCCTCACCATAACCCCGGCCGACGACGTTACCAGTATCTCGTCGTCGAGTGAGATCATGAACGCCGCCACTACCTGGCCCCGCTGAGCCGTCAGGCGGATACCCCTTACACCGACACCGCCACGGCCCTGACGGTTGAAATGCTGGAGCTGGGTTCGCTTTCCGAAGCCCGCCTCGGTCACTATCAGTATCGAAACGTCGTCGCGTGCTGGGTCTATCGAAACGACTTCGTCACCGCCGCGAAGCGCCATACCTCGCACGCCCGCGGCGTCGCGGCCCATCGAGCGGACCTCTCCTTCGTCGAAGCGGATCGCCATCCCCGCTCTCGACACCATGAAGATGTCGTCGCTGCCGCTCGTCACGATCACACCGACGAGCTCGTCTCCCTCGCGGAGGTTGATCGCGATGAAACCCTCGCGGCGCGACTTGTCGTACTCGGAGAAAGTCGTCTTTTTGACCTGGCCGTGCTTGGTGGCGAAAAGCAGATATTGGTCGGACGGAAACTCGCGGGTGTCGATAAGCGTCTGTATCCGCTCCCCGGCGTCGAGTGGAAGCAGGTTGACGATCGCCGTGCCTCTCGCCGTACGCTCCTTGACCGGCACCTCGAAAGCCCGGAGCCGGTAGACCTTGCCGAGGTTGGAGAAGAACAGAAGGTACGCGTGCGCTGTGGTGTGGATGACCCGTATGACGAGGTCCTCGTCTTTGAGCCGCGCTCCTTGGACACCCCGGCCGCCTCGGCCTTGTGTCCGGAACTGCGACGCCGGCACCGCCTTGACGTACCCGGCACGGGTCATCGTGACGACGAGATCCTCGTCGTCGATCAGGTCCTCGGCGGACATGTCCCCGTCGTCGAGGGTTATCTGGGCGCGCCGGGCATTGGCGAACTGGTCGCGGATCGCCGTCATCTCGGTCTTGATGACCCCCCGCAGCCGGCCTTCGTCGCCGAGGATCGCCTCCAACTCTGCGATCGTCTCGCGGAGGCGAGCGAGCTCCTCGTCGAGGCGCGCGCGGCCGAGCCGGGTGAGTGTCGAGAGGGACATGTCCAAAATGTGCTCGGATTGGACCTCGCTGAACTCGAACGGCGCATCCATGAGGGCTGTCCGCGCCGCCGCCCTATCCGCCGAAGCCCGGATCGCGGCGATGATCGCGTCGATCATGTCGAGGGCTTTGATCAGACCCTCGACGATGTGGGCGCGGTCCCTGGCCTTTCGCAGCCTGTACTGCGAGCGGCGGGTTATCACGTCGACCTGGTGGGCAACGTACGCGGTCAGCGCGCCGACCAGGTTCAGCGTGCGGGGCACCCCGTCTACCAGGGCGACCATGTTGACACCGAAGGAGGTCTGCAGGGGCGTGTGCTTGTAAAGGTTGTTGAGGACGACGTTGGCTGCCGCGTCGCGCTTCAGGTAGACGACGAGTTTCGTGTCGTCGCCGGCGCTCAAGTCGCGGATGTCGCGGATGCCATCGAGCTCCTTGGCGTTGACGAGCTCGGCGATCTTCTCCAGGATTCCCTTCGGGCTCGCCTGGTAGGGAAGTTCGCTGATAACGATCTCGTCGCCTGTGCGTCCCTCGACGATCTCCGCCTTCGCCCGCATCTTGATCGAACCCCTGCCGGTCCGGTAGGCGTCCATGATCCCCTGACGGCCGAGGATGAGGGCGCCGGTAGGAAAATCTGGGCCTTTGACGAACCGCATCAGCTCGTCGGCGGTTGCGTCGGGATTATCTATCAGGTGGATAGTCGCGTCGATAACCTCGCCCAGGTTGTGGGGCGGGATGTTCGTCGCCATTCCGACTGCGATCCCCTGGCTGCCGTTGACGAGAAGGTTCGGGAACCGCGACGGAAGGACGGACGGTTCGTCCTCCTCGTTTGTGTAGTTGCGGACCATGTCGACGGTCTCCTCGTCGAGACCTTCGATCATGTGCATCGCGAGGGACGACAGGCGGCTCTCCGTGTAGCGTTCGGCGGCAGGCGGGAAGTCGGCCGACCCGTAGTTACCGTGGAAAGCGATCAGAGGGTGACGCAGACTGAACGGCTGAGCCATCCGTGCGAGGGCGTCGTAGATCGCAGTATTGCCGTGCGGATGGAAACGGCTCATCGTGTCGCCGGTCACCTTCGCGCACTTCACGTGAGGCCGGTCGGGGCGGTATCCCTGAACGTGCATATCGAAGAGGATCCGGCGGTGCACCGGTTTCAGGCCGTCGCGGACGTCAGGCAGGGCACGCGAGACGATGACCGACATCGCATAGTCGAGGAAGGAGCGTTCCATCTCCTCCTGGATCTCGATCGGCTCGATGCCGCTTGGTTGTTCGTCGTCTGAAGGAGGGATGGGGGGCGTGTCAGTCACGTCAGATGTCCAGGAACCTCACGTCGCCGGCGTTCGTGGAGATGAAATGCTTTCGCTGCTCCACGTCGTCGCCCATCAACTTCGAGCACACCTCGTCAGCGAGCGCCGCCTGCTCGATGTCGACGCGCAGTAGCGTCCGTTTGACCTGGTCCATAGTCGTCGAGCCGAGCTCCTGCCAGTCCATCTCGCCCAACCCCTTCAACCGATTGAACTCGGCCTTGTGGTTCGGGTGCTGCGCAAGGAAACGCTGCCGCGAAGTCTCGTCTTTCAGGTAGGCCTTCTCCTTACCGACCAGCGTCGAGAAGAGCGGTGGCTGGGCGCAAAACACGTGGCCTTCCTCGATCAGCGGGCGCATCTGGCGGAAGAAGAAGGTGAGCAGCAAAGTGCGAATGTGACTTCCGTCGACGTCCGCGTCGGCGAGGATGATCACCTTGCCGTAGCGTGCTTTTGCCACGTCGAAGTCGTCGGACAGCCCTGCGCCTACAGCTGCGATCAACGCCTGCACCTCGTTATTCTTCAGCATCTTGTCTATACGGGCGCGCTCGACGTTGAGGATCTTCCCTCTGATCGGAAGGATCGCCTGCGTCCTCGGGTCGCGGGCCCGGACGGCTGACCCGCCGGCGGAGTCTCCTTCGACTATGAACAGCTCCGCCTCGTGCGCGTTCTTCGTGGCGCAGTCCGTGAGCTTGCCTGGCAATCCGGCCCCCTCCAACGCGGATTTGCGACGCGTGGCGTCTCGGGCTTGGCGTGCGGCGACGCGCGCACGGGCGGCCTGAAGCGCCTTCTGGACTATCTGGCGCGCCTCGGAAGGATTCTCCCCAAGCCACTCGGCGAGCTTGTCGTTGGTCGCTCGCTCGACGAGAGAACGGATCGGGACGTTGCCGAGCTTCGCCTTGGTCTGGCCCTCGAACTGCGGATCGCGAAGTTTCACGGCGACTATCGCCGTCAGGCCCTCCCGGATGTCCTCGCCTAGAAGGTTCTCCTCCTTCTCCTTTAGGAGGTTCGCGGCTCGGGCGTACTTGTTGATGACGTTGGTGAGCGCCTTTCGGAAACCCTCGACGTGGGTCCCTCCCTCGCTCGTCGAGATCCCGTTCGCGTAGCCGTGTATGCCTTCGTAGAAACCCGAGTTGTACTGGAGCGAGACTTCGACGTCGCCTTCCTCTTCGGCAACCGTGAAGTAGGCGACCTTCTTGAAGAGTGGCTCCTTGGAGGAGTTGATGTGGCGGACGAAGTCGATGATCCCGCCGTCGTAGCGGAAAACAGCGGAGCGCTCGGTAGAGGCCCGCTCGTCCTCGAAGTGGATCTCGAGCCCTGCGTTCAAGAAAGCGTAGACCTGAAGGCGTTCCTTGACAGTCTGGGCGCGCAGGTCCGTCTCGTCGAAGATACGTCCGTCCGGCCAGAAAGCCACGGTGGTACCGGTGCGACCGCCCGGCGCGGGGCCGGTCACGTCGAGGCCGGTCTGCGCCTTACCGCCATCGGCGAACTCCATGCGGTGGCGCTTCCCGTCACGGTCGACCTCCACAACGAGACGCCTCGACAGGGCGTTGACCACCGAGACGCCCACCCCGTGGAGCCCTCCGGAGACCTTGTAGCCGTCGCCGCCGAACTTGCCGCCACCGTGCAGCTTGGTAAGGGCTATCTCGACGCCCGTGAGCTTCTGTTGAGAGTTGAAGTCCGTCGGTATGCCCCGGCCGTCGTCTACGACCACGCATCCCCCGTCAGCGGTCAACGTGACGTCGATGCGCGAACAGTACCCGGCCATCGCCTCGTCGACCGAATTGTCCACGACCTCCCATACGAGGTGGTGCAGCCCTTCGGGACCGGTCGAGCCGATGTACATGCCCGGACGCTTGCGTACCGGATCGAGCCCTTCGAGGACCGTCATGTCCCTCGCGGAATAGCTCCCGGATCTGGAACGCCCGGGACTCTGTTGCACCGTCAACTGCATCGCCATGGACGCGACCTTTCGAATTCTCTGATTGGGCCATCCCGTGAGGAAGGAAACCGCAGGTCAGCAGCCCTGAATACTACGCATGTATCCTATCAGAGGGGTGTGTCAGAGCTGCGCCGGGGTGGCCTCATATCTCGCTCCTCCCGCCGTACGAACACCCTCACCGACTCGACCAGGCCCGGTTCGGTTGCGGAGTTGATCGTCTTGGCGAGCTCGTCGGACATGAATCGAAGCTGCGACGCCCAAGCGGGGTGGTCGACCTCGAGGACGAGCACACCGCCGTGAAGTGACCGGGGTTTCGCGTGGTCGGAAATCTCCGCACCGACAAGGCTCTCCCAGTGCGAAAAAACAGCTGCGAGCGCCGAAGGGTCCGCCATCGACCACCGCCGGGTGACCCGCGTGAGCGAGTCGGCCACGGGCACCGGTTCCTGCTGTGACCTGGGGGTCCGCGACGACCGCCATGTGCTCATGACTCCAACCTGCCTTCCCTCGCGATGACCGTGGCGGCAGGTGTCACCCCACTAGGAATGCTGCCAGCTGTCGTCAGTATCGTCTGTCCAGGCGGCAGCATCTGCATGAGCGCGGACGACCTGGCGTCGTCGAGCTCGGAGAACACGTCGTCGAGGAGAAGGACGGGCGAAGTGCCCCTCGACTCCGTGACCAGAAGGTGCCCGGCGAGGCGAAGAGCTAGGGCGGCGGTGCGCTGCTCACCCTGGGAGGCGTGGGTTCTGGATGGCATAGCCGAAATTCTCAAGTCCAGGTCGTCCCTCTGGGGGCCTAGCGTAGTAACGCCACGGCGTAGGTCTTCGTCCCTACACGCTACAAGAGCCTCGCCCAGTGCCCCGCTCCAGCTGGGACGGTACGAGACCGTCGCCGTGGAATCCGATCTCGCGTCGCTCGTCCCTCCGAGAAGCCTGTAGGTACGCCCGACTATCGGGTCCAACTGTTCTGTGAGGTCGTGCCTTATCGTCGCTATCACGCCCCCCACCTCGCTTAATTTGTGATCCCAAACGTCGAGGGTTGACTCAACGTCAGCCGGCAACGCCCTTCCGGGCCTCCAGCCGCTCGCGAACACGGACCGCAGGAGCGAGTTACGTTGCTTGAGAACGCGCTCGAGCTCGGCGAAGGTGGATGCCCGACGTCCGAGCAGCGACACCGCCAGATCGTCGATGTAGCTGCGCCGGAAGCCTGGACCCCCTTTGACGAGTTCGAGGTCGTCAGGAGCAAAGACCGTGACCAGAAGTCCATCCGAAAGATCACCGACACGACGGAGTGGCTGGCCTCCCATCTTGATCGCGTCTCTGCCAGCGCTTTTGAGCTCCGCATCGATGTGAACCCGGCGGGCCTTCTCAGCGTTGACGATCCGGCCTCTCAGCACTGCGGAGGGAGCGCCGATTCGAAGCAGCGCATCCGTTGGTGCACCACGAATCGACTTGGCGGTGGCGAGGTATCCGATCGCCTCGATCAGGTTCGTCTTGCCCGACCCGTTGGAACCCCTGATAACGGTCGTCCCTACTGGGGGAGGGGAGAACTCGGCTTCGAGATAGCTACGAAAGTCGACCAGAGACAGATGCTCGACGAACAACCCTGATCTCCTTCACATCGCTCCCCGGACGGCTACGTGAGTATCGGGGATCTGCGGCTCCGAAAAGATACCGTGTGTTTGCATACCGAGCCGTCAAGGGATTCGAACGGGCATCAGAAGGTAGAGGTAGTCCTCGCTTCCGACGGGGCGCAGGGTCGCCGGCTTGAGCGCATCGAGAGTGTCCAAAGCAATCTCGTCGCCTCCGACGACCTCGACGCCTTCGATCAGGTACGTAGGGTTGAATGCGACAGTCATCTCCGAACCCTCGTATTTGGCGTCGACCTCCTCGACCGCTGCCCCCCAGTCGTTGGTCACCACTGTCAGCTCGATCGACGTCGGCCGCAAAGCTATCCTCACCGGCGTCGTAGCGTCCCGGGCGAGAAGCTTCACCCGCTTGATTGCGTCGAGGAGCGCTTCTCTGCCTACGATAAGCCGGTTCGGGTAATCGGAAGGTATCAACGCCCGGTAGTTCGGGAAGTCGCCCTCTATCAACCGTGTCGTAAGGGTCACCTGGCCCACCTCGAAGGTGGCCTCGTGGTCTCCGAGGCGGAGGTTGACCACGTCGCTCGACGACGAAAGAAGACGCTGGACTTCGTTTAACGCCCGGGAAGGGATGAGGACCTTCTGGCCCTCGCGAAGAACCGATATCCCAGGAAGGTCACGCATCGCCAGCCTGTAGGAGTCCGTCGCGACAAGGCGGAGTCCCTCGCCTTCCGCTGCGATCAAAACGCCTGTCAGGATGGGTCGGGTTTCTTCCGTCGACGCCGCCCTCGTCACCTGGCGCAGTGCGTCGCTCAACCCGGCGATACCGGTTACAGCGGCGTCGAGCGGCGGAACTGGAATGCGCGGGAAGTCGGATGCCTGATGCGTCCTGACGGAGAACCTGCTTCGGCCCGACGTCAGATGCAGTTCGTCGTCCTCTGCCTCGACAGTCACCGCACCAGGGTCCAACGACCGCACGATGTCGGTCATCAACCGCGCAGGTGCGACAGCGACGCCGTCCTCCACGCCGTTGACAGTCGAGGCGACAGTGATGGTGAGATCGATGTCGGTGCCTGTCACGGTCAAATGGTCCTGCTCGACTGTCATGCGGATACCACCGAGGATCGGCATCGACCCGCGCGCCGTCGTCGCACGCCCGGCACTGCTGACCGTGTCCAAAAGGACGTCTCTCTCACACCTGAACTTCACCGCGCCTGCCTCTCTGCTTCTGTTCTTCTATATAGATAATTTGGCAGGGTCAGTAGTAGGCCCTGTGAATTGTGGACAACTCTATGTCTGCGCTGCTCCGAGGCTCTTTTTATTCCGGCCTGTCATCCCCATGGTTCCACAGGATCGGAGCTGCGAGGAGGACTGTTGTGGACGAAGGCGACTTTTTCCCTATGAACTACACGGCTTCGACACACCGCGTCCCCTAACGTACCCACAGGTCAGCTTCCGCCTTTCACGCTTTGGATCAGGTCGGTGACCTGATCGAAGACGAGTCGGCTTTCCTTCATGAGGCCAGCAACCTTGTCGACAGCGTGTATCACCGTCGTGTGGTCGCGCCCGCCGAACTCTCGGGCGATCGCAGGATAGGAGAAGTCCGTCAGCTCCCGAAAGACGTACATGCTTATCTGACGTGCTCTCACGAGCGGTCGCCTCCGGCTTGGTCCGCAGATGTCCTCGATGCTGAAACCGAAGGCAGTCGAGGTTTCCTCGAGGATGAGTTTAGGGGTGATCTGGCGGGGCCTGTTTCCCTCGAGTAGGTCGGAAAGGATGTTCGTCGCCGTCTCGAGGGTTGGGGCTTGACGGTTCAGACTCGAGTAGGCCGACACCCTGATGAGGGCCCCTTCGAGCTCACGGATGTTGTCGCGCACGTTCGTTGCGATGAGCTCGAGAACCTCGGCGGGGATCGGGATCCGCTCGCTCTCGGCTTTCTTGCGCAAGATTGCCAGCCGAGTTTCGAGCTCCGGGGGCTGCACGTCTGTGGTCAGCCCCCACTCGAAGCGGCTCCTCAAGCGGTCTTCGAGTGTCGCGATGGACCTCGGGTGACGGTCGCTTGACAGGACGATCTGCTTGGAGCTCTCGTAGAGCCAGTTGAACGTGTGGAAAAATTCCTCCTGGAGTGATTCTTTGCCTTCCATGAACTGGATGTCGTCGACGAGCAGGACGTCACATTCCCGGTATGCCCGTTTGAAGGTCATTTGGGTGTTGTTTCGGATAGCGTCGACGAAGTCGTTCATGAAGGTCTCGGTCGAGACGTAACGCACCCTTTTGCCTTGAAAATTCTCGATCACGTAATGGCCGATCGCGTGAAGGAGGTGGGTCTTGCCGAGACCTGAGTCGCCGTAAATGAAGAGCGGGTTGTAGCTCGACGCGGGACTCTCCGCTACGCGTTGGGCGGCGGCATGGGCGAAACGGTTGGAGGAGCCGATCACGAAGGCATCGAAGGTGTAGCGCTTGTTGAGCGAGCTCGACGTCGACGCTACCGCAGCGGGGGCAGCGCTTGGAGGAGATGACACCGGCAGAGGTTCGCCGGCGTTGGCGTGGTCGAGGGGCGCCTTCGTGGCCGGTTTCACGTCGAGCTCGGCGACGTCGAACAGCGACATGTCAGCTTCCGGCGACTTGCGGACCACGATGTTGATATTGAGGTTTCTTTTGGTAACCGTCGTGAGAGCGTCCTCGATGAGAGCGGCGAACCTCTCGTCGATGCGGTCGCGGACGATCGAGCTCGGCGCCGAAACCGTGATACTGCTTGTGTCGACGCTGACCGGTTCGAGTCCCTCGAACCAGGTCTTCCATACGGCGTCTTTGACTTCCTGCCTGATTACCTCAGCACATTCCGTCCATAGTTGAACCGCTTCGTTCACCCGAGTTCAGCCCCTCCAAGCGCCAGTTGTCCACAGAGTTTCACACACCTTGTGGAGAACTCGACCGTTAGGGTTTCGTCCGACCTTCAAGCTCATGTAGGTCCAAACAAAACGATCTCAGGGGAAGTAGCCGGTCTCCGACGTTCGACCGAGTCGCAACGCCCTTCGGCGACGATAGCACGGTTCGGGTGACCACGGCGCGGCGGCGCTGACTCGAGCGTCGGGGCCGTGAGTGTCACAGGGGACTCGTAAAGTCATCGTAATGCAAGACTACAAAGCCTTTTCCACAGAAGAAGTCAGTTTTCCACAGAGATCTCCACTGGCAACACCCAAGTTTGAGGGTCTGTTGATCCACAGGCGTTATCGGTTCTGATTGTGGACCCATGGTTCAGTACCTAGATTCAGCGCGCCGCAAACCTTCAGCCAGTCAGGCGTCCTCCGGCACACCCCATGCAGCGTCGGCAGGCTCGAGGATCCCGCCACACAACCTCGACGCTGAGAGGTCTCTGCTCGGGGCGATGCTGCTCTCGCGTGACGCTATTGCCGCAGCAATGGAGACCTGCAGTTCCGAGGATTTCTACAAGCCCGCTCATGCTCACATCTTCGATGCAATCAGCGCCCTTTACAGTTCGGGTGAGCCTGCCGACCCTGTCACGGTGGCCGACGAACTGGCGAGGGCCGGAATCCTCGACCTTTCCGGCGGACTAACCGCCCTCCTCGCCTTGCAAGCCGACACTCCGGCCACGACGAATGCTTCGCGCTACGCCCGGATAGTCGAGGAGCACGCCCTGCTGCGCCGCCTGATAGCCGTGGCCGGCGAGATCGCAGAGATGGGCTACAGCCTTCCCGACGACGTCGTGGCTGCCATGGACAGGGCAGAGAGCCTCGTCTTCGACGTAGCAGAACGGCGTGTGACCGACAGCCTTCGCCCGCTCAGCGAACTGCTCGCTGCAAGCATGGACCGTCTAGAACACCTTTACGACCGGGGTGAGTCGATCACCGGGGTACCAACGGGTTTCATCGACCTTGACGAACGGCTTTTCGGGCTTCAACCAAACGCGTTGATAATCGTCGGAGCGCGTCCAGCTATGGGTAAATGTGTCAGCCGTGACACGCGGATCCTCGATCCGACGACCGGCTCGCTTCGAAGCATCGAAGAGATATGCGGACGCCGCGAAGCGGTGCCTGCGCGCGCGGGCGCTGACGCCATCGGGGGTGTCGACGTGCCCGCGTTGGCCGGCGACCCGCTGGGAGACGGGTGCTTCGTTCGCAGCGCCGCTGACGATTGCGAACCGGTCGTGGTGGTCAGTCTGGCTTCGAATCGGACGCTCGGCGAGGCTCGCGTTGAAGCGTTCGTCAACGACGGTCTCAAGCCGGTGTTCAAGGTTAGGACGAGACTCGGAAGGCGGATCCGGACAACTGCCAGCCACCCTTTTCTCACGCGAGCGGGTTGGCGCCCGTTGGCAGATCTCGCTCCCGGTGTCGAGATAGCAGTTCCAGCGACACTTCCGACGCCCGAATGCGTCTGTGATCCTAACGGTTGTACCGTCAGTGACCCTGTCGAGATGGCAACTGAAGTGTCAACGTGGGCTAGGCTCGAAGGAAGGACTTCAGATCTAGGGTTGCCGGAAAGTGCGTTTGGTTTGGGTGCTATACAACTTAGGGTCTTCGTGTCGGAGCTGGCGGACCGCGTGGTGGGGTCAGCGGCGCGTAAGGCGCTGAGCGGCGGGTCGTATCCGAGCCAGGGGGTCGTCGTCTTTCGGAGCTTCTCGCGTCGAGCTGCCTGCGACGTAGCGCACCTGCTGCTGCGACTCTCGCTGCTCTCCAGGGTGACCCTGCGGGGGTCGGGCGAAGCCGATCGGAGCGAACCTCGATGGGAGGTCGAGCTGGTCGGTCCCAGCACCTTAGACGGAGACGTGTACTGGGACGAGATCGTGGCCATCGTCGCCGACGGGTCGGAGCAGGTCTACGACCTCACCGTCGCAGGAACCCACAACTTCGTTGCCGACGACATGATCGTTCACAACACGTCGTTTGCGCTCGGTATCGCGGCTCACGCTGCGGTCGAGGCGCGCGTACCTACCCTGGTCTTCTCCTTGGAGATGGGCAGGGACGAGATAACCAACAGGTTGCTCGTATCGGAGTCGCGTGTGGACGCCAATCGGATGCGCAACGGGAAGCTGAACGAGCCGGACTGGCCGAAGATAAGTGCGGCCGTCGGCCGGCTCGGCGACGCCCCACTATTCATCGACGACAACCCGAACACGACTGTCATGGAGATCCGGGCTAAAGCGCGGCGCCTCAAAGCCCGCCAAGGCGGCCTCGGGCTCATAATCGTCGACTACCTGCAGCTGATGTCCGGCGGCTCCTACGAGAACCGCCAGCTGGAGGTCTCTTCGATCAGCCGCGGGCTTAAGATACTCGCCCGCGAGCTCGAAGTCCCGGTGGTTGCACTTTCGCAGCTTTCACGCCAACTCGAGGCGCGTGCAGACAAACGGCCTGTCCTGGCT
>JAJZDJ010000216.1 GCA_021828685.1 Actinomycetes bacterium
TGGCTATCAAAGCCGTCCTCGACTACCAAGATCATCGCCTCCGCGACGATGCGACCATACTGTGGCTCACTTGGGTGCCCCGCACTGACGATTAGCGTTTAGTCCGTCGACGCTGTAGTGTGACGGACGCGGAAGAAAAGATGGGCACGGCGAGCCCGTAGGAGAGTGCAAATGATTGGATCAAACGCGCTTTGTCGGCGATTCTTGTCGACGAGGCGGAAAAAGACCAGTGGTGACGCGCGTTCGAAGGCTGACGCGAGGACTCGCATCGGCCGCGTTGCGCTCCTCGCTTCGATTGCCGGTGCGTCAATCGTATTGACGCCTACTGCGGCGGCTGCGCAAACGACTACTGCGTCGTCGACGTGGACCAGCCTCAATCCCAACCCGACAGCCACGAACACGCCGTCCGGGCGTGACGGCGCTGCGATGGCCTATGATCCTGCTACCAATCAGGTCGTCCTGTTTGGTGGCTATACAGGCAACGGCTACGGGCAGAGCACCTGGGTGTGGAACGGCTCGTCGTGGACCCAGGTCAACACTCCGACCAATCAAACGCCGGGTAACCGCGGATACGCGATGATGGCCTACGACCCTACAAACGGTGGCCTGATCCTATTCGGTGGCCAGTCGGCCACAGGAACCTGCACCACCGGCACCGCAGTCAACCGCTCGGGAACATGGCTTTGGCAAAACAACACTTGGACACGGCTCGCGGCAACAGGACCGAGCGGCCGGTACGGCACTGCCATGACCTACGACCCAGCAATCAGCAACCTCGTGCTCTTCGGAGGAACCTCCAGCAGCTATGGAGGCGGCCCCGGACTTTCGGATACCTGGTTGTGGAACGGCACGGCTTGGAACCAATCGGCTGCCACAGGACCGTCGGAACGCTTCGGCGCAGCGATGCACTACGACCCGGCCGTCGGTGAACCGGTCCTGTTCGGGGGATCCGGTGCAGCCCAAGGCCCGAACTCCACCACACCGACCGGAACATGGACGTTCACCGGTTCGACATGGACGAGACAGACTCCGAGCATTACTCCGCAGGCCCGGTTCGCTCCGAGCATCGCCTATGACAGCGCCCAGAGCCAGCTTCTGATGTTCGGCGGCCAAAGCCCGACGACAGGCGCACAACTCCAGGGCACCTACAGCTACGAGTTCACTACCACGTCGACGTCCCCACCGCCGCCTGCGACGACGGCTCCGCCGACCACGGCCCCGCCTACGACAACAACCCCACCGGCCACACCGGCTCCCACCTCGCCCGGGCCGGGGTACTGGGAGGTCGCCAGTGACGGGGGGATCTTCTCCTTTGGCAGCGCAGCGTTCTACGGTTCGATGGGCGGGACCCGCCTCAACGCTCCCGTGGTCGGTATGGCCGCCGATCCCGCTACCGGCGGGTACTGGGAGGTCGCTTCCGACGGAGGAGTGTTCTCATTCCACGCACCGTTCTACGGCTCGATGGGCGCGACGAAGCTCAACCAGCCCGTCGTCGCGATGGCGGCGACTCCCGACGGGAAAGGCTATTGGCTGGTAGCTGCGGACGGCGGAGTGTTCTCTTTTGGGGACGCGGCGTTCTACGGCTCGGCGGGCGCCAGCCCTCCCTCGCAGCCTGTCGACGGTATCGCAGCCACACCGAGCGGCCATGGCTACTGGCTCCTCACGCGGGGTGGCACAGTCCTGCGATTCGGCGACGCCGGCTCCTACAGTGTCGCAAGCGGCCCGATCAGTACCCCTACAGTGGCGCTGGCTGCCACGCCTGACGGCCAGGGGTTCTGGCTTGCCAGCTCCAACGGGACTGTCGCAACTGCCGGTGACGCACGGTCCTACGGGTCCGCATCCAGCTACAACCTCTACAAGCCCGTGGTCTCCATGGCCGCCACCCAGGATGGAAAAGGCTACTGGGAAACAGCCGGCGACGGAGGAGTCTTCTCCTTCGGCGACGCCGCCTATCTCGGCTCGATGGGGGGCAAGCCCCTCAATGCTCCGGTGGTAGGAATGGCTGCCACTTAGCTGTTCAGGGACCCGAAAGAGTCTTTCAGAAGGTGCCAGTCCGAATGTCTCGTCGCATACTAGGGGTAAGCGAACTGTGGGGCTTAGACTGGCACCCGAAGAACATGCGTGGAATTCAGCGAGTCATCTCGAAGTCGAGCACCTGATGGTCCTGCCGTCGGGAGCATCTCACGCGGAGAGCGGTCCCTTCCGTCACGCAGCGACGATCTATGGCTCCGACGAAGGCTTCCTCGCCACCGTCGTCCCTTTTGTCCAAGAAGGTATCGACGCAGGCGAGTCCACGATACTTGCGCTCACCGCGAACCAGCAGGCGCTTCTGACCGCAGCGATAGGTCAACCACCAGGGGTCTCGGTGTTAACTCCCGGCGATCACTACGGCCGACCGCTCAGCGCGCTGCAGGCGAACAAGATTCTCTTCGACGGGTATCTGCGGGGCGGCGCCGAGCGAGTCCGTCTGGTGGGCGACCTACCCCGCGATGACCCGGCGATCTGGAAGGGCTGGGCGCGCTACGAGGCTCTGTGCAACCACAACTTCGTGGACCTCAACGTTTCTGCGCTATGCACCTACGACACTCGCAACACGACTGAGGAAGTCCTCGGAGATGTCCGCCGTCTACATTCCCTCATCGCCGCCGCCGACGGCCGTCACTCTGCCAACTCCGAATACGTCCAGCCGTTGGGTTTTCTCTCCGGGTGGTCGCAGACCGTGGCCGACCCCTTGGAAGCGGGAGAGCCGGAAGTGGCGCTGGTCAATCCCACTCCCTTCGAAGGCCGGCAGGCTGTCACTCTGATAGCAAACAGCGCCGGCGTCGACACCGAAGGGCTAGTCATCGCGGTGAGCGAGGTCCTTAACAACGCCTACATTCACGGACAACCCCCGGTGCGCTTCAGCGCTTGGAGCAGACAGGGACGGGTCGTCGTTACGGTGACCGACGCCGGACCTGGACCTTCCGATCCTTTCGCCGGCCTATGCCCGCCGAGTCGTGAGCTGCTTGGCGGACGAGGGTTGTGGATCGCAAACCAGACGTGCGATTCGCTTTCGATCTCGCCGGACGAGCGTGGGTGCGTCGTGCGGATGATAAGCGAAGCGAGTCCCAAAAGCCTCTCAAACCGCAGATGACCGCCATTTTCGCTCCGGGTCTCGGAATGAAAGCCCTAATAGAACTCGTCGCGGAGCACACCCTAAGGTCGGCGGTGCAAGGCTGGATTACGCTAGCCCATTCGGTTACTCGGAGGTAGCCGCTGACCCCACCCCGATCCAGACCGTCTTGGCGTTGCAGAACTCCTTGATGCCGTGAGCAGACAGCTCCCGGCCATATCCCGAGTTCTTGATGCCACCGAAAGGAAGTTCCGGATACGAAGTCGTGTTTCCGTTGAAAAAGAGCATGCCGGCTTCTATGTCGTCCAAGAAGCGGCTCCGTTCTGTCTCGTCCTCGGTCCAAACATTCGATCCGAGGCCGAACTGGGTGGCATTGGCCAGCGCTATCGCTTCCTCAATTGATTTCACCCGGTAGAGAATCGCTACCGGCCCGAACACTTCTTCGCTGTGCACGCGCATGTCAGGCGTGACTTCTGCGAGGATCGTCGGCGGAAAGTACCATCCGGCCCCGCCCAGAGCTTTGCCACCACACAGGATCGTTGCGCCCTTCTCGGCGGCGTCGTCGACCAACTCCGTGACGTCGAGTACCTGCTGTTCGGAAGCGAGAGGCCCGACGTCGGTAACCTCGTCCAAGGGGTTCCCCACGATCTTGGACGACATTGATTCCACGAATCGCCGCTCGAAGCGTTCGTAGACCGCTTCGTGGACGATGAACCGCTTCGCGTTGATGCACGATTGTCCGTTGTTGAGAAGTCGCGCTGTCGTAGCGACGTCGGCGGCGCGCTCGATGTCGGCAGACGGCATGACGATGAAAGGGTCGCTTCCTCCCAGTTCCAAGACGGCCTTCTTCACATGCGCCCCGGCTGTCGCGGCGACCGCAGCGCCTGCCGGGCCAGACCCCGTCAGCGTAACCGCCACGACTCTAGGGTCCTTCAGGATCGCATCGATCTTTCCGGATCCGATCAGAAGTGTCTGGAAGGCGCCTTTCGGAAAGCCGGCCCGCTCGAATAGACCCTGCAGGTACATGGCGGTCTGGGGAACATTGGAGGCGTGCTTGAGAAGGCCGACGTTTCCGGCCATGAGAGACGGGGCCGCGAAACGCATCGCCTGCCACAAAGGGAAGTTCCACGGCATTATCGCAAGCACCGGGCCGATTGGTTGGTATCGCACGAACGCTTGCGACGCTCCAACCGCCTTCGCGTCGGCCGGCTCGTCTGCCAGGAATGCCTCTGCGTGCCGGGCGAAATATCGACAGGCAGAGGCACATTTGTGCACCTCCTCACGTGCCGCAGCAACTGTCTTGCCCATCTCTGTAGTCATCATCTCGGCGACATCCTCCACCTCTATGTCTAGGATCGTCGCCGCTTCATTCAACCAAGCGGCCCGCGCAGAGAAAGAGGTTCGCCTGTAGGTAGCAAACGTCGACACGCTAACGGCGAGCCGGCCCTCAATTTCGTCGTCGCTCAGCTCATCAAATTCTTTGAGTATTTCACCTGTGGCTGGATTGACCGTTGCGATAGCCATAACCCTTGTCGGATACCCACAAGTTCGGGAGACGCAAACCTGCGCCCGCAGAATTGCGAGTTAAGCCTGCTAATATTTGACAATCTCTTGACGTTGCGACGACATAAATGTAGAATACGGACGGCGAAGGAGGAAGGGAGGAATGGGTTCATGTCCAGCGAGGGTCGCAAGCTAGGTCCGATTGACTTCCGTACAAGCGCCGACCGTTACCGGCACTGGCGCTTGGAGGTAACGGGAAGCGTTTCGAGGGTGACCCTCGACGTGGCGCCTGACGGCGGACTGAGCGACGAATACCAGCTCAAGCTCAACTCCTACGACCTGAGTGTTGACATCGAGCTGTACGACATAACGCAACGCCTTCGCTTCGAGCACCCTGAAGTTCGTGCCGTCGTGTTGACCGGGGGACCAGACAAGATCTTCTGCGCTGGAGCAAACATCCAGATGCTCGCCGGGTCCACCCACGAGCACAAAGTGAACTTCTGCAAGTTCACCAACGAGACCCGTCTCGGCATCGAGGACGCCACGGAAGTCTCTCACCAG